>CAYXUJ010000140.1:0-1532 GCA_964468395.1 uncultured Steroidobacteraceae bacterium | reverse complement strand
GTGCGCTACGGCGTCTGCGCGATGTGCTACGGGCGCGACCTGGCGCGCGGCCGGCTGATCTCGATCGGCGAGGCGGTCGGCGTGATCGCCGCGCAGTCGATCGGCGAGCCGGGCACGCAGCTGACGATGCGCACCTTCCACATCGGCGGCGCGGCATCGCGCGCGGCCGCGATCTCGCTGGTCGAGATCAAGGGCAAGGGCAAGCTGCGCTTCCACAACGTTAAGTCGGTGCGCCACGAGAAGGGCCACCTGGTGACGACCTCCCGCTCCGGCGAGATCGGCGTCATCGACGAGTTCGGCCGCGAGCGCGAGCGCTACAAGATCCCCTACGGCGCGACCATCGTCGCCGACGAGGGCGATGCCGTGCAGCCGGGCCAGATCGTGGCGAACTGGGACCCGCACACCCACCCGGTGGTCACCGAGGTCGCGGGCTTCATCCGCTTCAACGACTTCGTCGACGGCGTCACCGTGCAGTCGCAGGTGGACGAGGTGACGGGCCTGTCCTCGGTCGAGGTCCTGGACCCCAAGCAACGTGCCGCAGCAGGCCGCGACCTGCGCCCGGTGCTGAAGCTGGTCAACGGCAAGGGCAAGGAAGTCACCTTCGCCAACACCGACATCCCGGCGGTCTACACGCTGCCGGCGGGGGCGCTGGTCTCGCTGGAGGACGGCGCCAAGGTGTCGGTCGGCGACGTCATCGCGCGCATCCCGCAGGAGTCCTCGAAGACCCGCGACATCACCGGCGGCCTGCCGCGCGTCGCGGACCTGTTCGAGGCGCGCAAGCCGAAGGAGCCCGCGATCCTCGCCGAGGTGACCGGCACCGTCAGCTTCGGCCGAGAGACCAAGGGCAAGCGCCGCCTGGTCATCACCGGCGAGAACAACGAGCGCTACGAGGAGCTGATCCCGAAGTGGCGGCAGCTCAACGTGTTCGAGGGCGAGCACGTCGAGCGCGGCGAGGTGATCGCGGAAGGCGAGCCGAACCCGCACGACATCCTGCGCCTGCAGGGCGTCGCGGCGCTGGCCAACTACCTGACGCGCGAGATCCAGGACGTCTACCGGCTGCAGGGCGTGAAGATCAACGACAAGCACATCGAGGTGATCGTCCGGCAGATGCTGCGCAAGGTCGAGGTCAAGGAGTCCGGCGACTCGACGCTGCTGCGCGGCGAGCAGATGGAGCGCGCGCGCATCCTCGAGCTCAACGACCGCCTCGACGACGAGAAGAAGTCGGCCGCGGTCTACGAGCCGATGCTGCTCGGCATCACCAAGGCCTCGCTGCAGACCGATTCCTTCATCTCGGCGGCGTCGTTCCAGGAGACCACGCGCGTGCTGACCGATGCGGCCGTGCGCGGCATCAAGGACGACCTGCGCGGACTGAAGGAGAACGTCATCGTCGGCCGCCTGATCCCGGCCGGCACCGGCTTTTCGTTCCACGCGCAGCGCCGGCGCAAGCCGGCCGACGAGGCCCATCGCGGCTTCCTCGACAGCGGCGCGGAAGCGGGCGGCGAGGAGCCGGCGGCGGCGGAAGCGGCGGCGGA
>CAYXUJ010000139.1:0-1643 GCA_964468395.1 uncultured Steroidobacteraceae bacterium | reverse complement strand
CCGGCCCGTCAAAGCGCGACTACGTGCCCGTCGCGAAGCGCTAAGGGACTGTCCCCTTTGAGTGGGCGCTTCGCGCCCACTCAAAGGTGGACTGTCCCTTCTTGAGCGGTGGCCTCCGACCTGAAGAGGGGACAGTCCGCCTTTTCCTTCGGAAAAGGGGACAGTCCCCCAGTTACTCGCCGCCTCTCAGAGGGGACAGTCCACCTTTTCCTTCGGAAAAGGGGACAGTCCCCTCCTGCAGCAGTTCCTCGACCTCGGCGATCGTTGCGCGCCGCATCGGCCGCCCGTCCACCGGGCCGGGCGGCGACTGGCGGATGCCGTCCTTCGGGAAGATGGTCGCATCGACCTCGTGCGCGCCGGCGCTGAAGCGCACGGCGGGGTAGGCCTGGACCTCGTCGCGCTGCACGCGGTAGCGGCGCTCGGCGACCTCGTGGCGGATGCCGCGGTCCATCAGCTGCACGGCCACGCTCTCGGGCGTGTCGGCGAACAGGTGCAGCGTGATGTCGTTGTGCGCCGTCGCGGTCCCGGTCAGCAGCGGGCCGACCAGGCGCGGCTCGAACTCCGCCAGCAGCCGCATCGCATCGACCGCGGTGCTGCGCATCGCCGTCAGCTGGTCCGCGTGCGCCTCGGGCACGAACAGGCGCTGGTGCTCGGCCAGCGCCTCCTCGATCTCGGTGTTCTTCGGCAGCACCGCAAGGTCGGTGACGCCGAAGCGCTCCGCGGCCTTGCGCTTGGCGATGCCGAAGTCCTCGTGGCCGTGCTCGATCATCAGCCGCGCCGCCTCGCGCGCGATCGCCTGGCGCAGGTTGTCGCCGCGCGGCGAGCGGTTCCTGGCCATCAGAAGATCGGCTCCTCGTACTTCTGCGCCGGCGGCACGTTGCGCACGCCTTCGCCGGTCGCGCCGGCGACGCCCGCCGGCAGGTGATCGGCGAGGAAATACTCGAACTCGCTGGTCGTCGCCGCCGCGTCCCCGAGCCCGCCGCTGTCCATCGGCATGCGCGCGGTCACGACGCCGTCCGGCATCGGCAGCCGCCGCTCCGGCAGCCCGGCGAGCGCTTCGCGCATGAAATAGATCCACATCGGCAGCGCGGTGCGCGCGCCTTCCTCGTCGGCGCCGAGCGGCCGCTCCTGGTCGAAGCCGACCCACGCGGTCGCGACCAGGTCGGGCGTGAAACCGGAAAACCAGGCGTCGCGGCCGTCGTTGGTCGTGCCGGTCTTGCCGGCGATGTCGTTGCGGCCGAGGGCCCGCGCCCGCTGGCCGGTGCCGCGGCGCACGACGTCGCGCAGCAGGTCGGTGATGATCCAGGCGTTGGCCTCCGAGATCACCTGCGGCGCGCGCTGGTCCGCCGCTGGCGGCAGCAGGCCGCCGCCGGCGTCGGCGGCGCGCACGATGCCGCCTGCGCCCGGCACCGCAAGCGGCGGCGTGCTGGCCAGCGCGGAGGGCGCGCCGCAGGCGCTGCAGGCGACCTTCGGCTCCGCCTGCTCCACCACCGAGCCATCCGCCGCAAAAACCTTCTCGATCAGGTAGGGCTCGACGCGCGAACCGCCGTTGGCAAACACGGCAAATCCGCTTGCCATCTCGAGCGGTGTCAGCTGGGCGGTGCCGAGCGCCGCGGTCAGGTCGGCCGGAATGTGCTCCTTCG
>CAYXUJ010000138.1:0-1921 GCA_964468395.1 uncultured Steroidobacteraceae bacterium | reverse complement strand
ACGCCTTCCTGGTGACGATCCGCTACCTGCTGACGCTGTACGACGGCGACGGCGGCCGCGTGGACTCGTTCACCTACACCGGCTACGGTCGCGAGGCGGCGCGCACGCTGGCCAGCAAGGAGCCGCTCGCCATCGCGACCCAGCGCGCGATGCGCGATGCCGGCGCCAAGGTCGCGGTCGAGCTGACCGACCAGGAGTCGATGCGCATCCTGCTGCGCCATGCCAAGGATCCATTGCCGCCGCCGCCCGATCCGCAACCCGCGGTGACGCCGGCATCGGTACCGGCGGAAACGGCAGGGCCGGGCGCGGCACCGGAGCCCGAAACCGGGCTTCCTGCGGGCGAGCAGGAAGAGCCGGCAGAGCCGCCGCTTTCAGCTGCCGGGATCTGACCCGGGCGTTGCCGCCGCCGGTTCCGGTTCGGCGGCATCGCCGGCTTCAGCCGGTGCGGCCGCCGGGTCGGGCTTCGCGTACTGCTCGTACCAGTCGGCGGTGAACCTCACGCCCTCGGTTCGCACGGCCTGGCCGTCCACGAACCGCGGACTGTAGATCGAGCGCGATATCGAGCGCCGCGACTGCGAGAGCTGGCCCTCCGACATGTCGGTCATGACGACCGCGATGTCCAGCGGTTCGCCGGCCTCGGAGACCACGAACTCGAACACCGCCTTGCGGATGATGTAGGCGCCGGTGGTCGTGTTGAGGCCGCGGGTCGAGGCCGAAGGCGCGCGGTAGAAGACCATGCGCGGCACCGACAGCGGGTTGCCGAGCACCGCGTCCTGGTCGGCGGCATAGATGCCCGCGGCCTCGGCGTAATACGGCAGCGCGAGCTGCGGCCGGGACGTGGCCTGGTACCAGTCGCCGAGCTCGACCAGCGTCAGCGTCAGGAGATCGCGCGGCGGGTCCGCCGTCGAGCGCAGCAGCTCGAGCGCGGTTCGCACCGCCTTGAGGCCGCTGCTGTCGGCGGCAGGCGGCGGCACGCGCGATTCCCGGTAGACCTTGGCGATGATCTCGCCGGTGACGTCGTCGCGCGCCGCCTGCTGGCTCTCGAGCGTGTCCGGCTCGATCGTGTACTGCAGCCGGTGGGTGCGGGCGATGCCGACCAGGCTCTTCACGGCCTCCGGGCTGTAGCCGCCGCTCTCCTTCATGGCGATGTCGCGCGCACGCAGGTACATCAGGCGCGCCGCGATGTATTCCTTGAGGCCCTCGTAGAGGTCCGCCAGCTTCAGCACCGCCGGCAGCGTGCGCTCGTCCTGGTAGCCGAAGTTCTGCTCGGCGATCTTGAGCTCGTACATGCGCTCGCGCTCGACCGCCTGGTAGTCGGCGATCGCATAGCGGCTGTCCGCGACCTGGTCGATCAGCGGCAGCTGCGCGAGGTTGAACAGGCCGTCGGCGCGGCGGCTGACGGCGAGGGCGCGGTCGAACAGTTCCGCGGCCAGCGCATGCTGGTCCTGGGCGGCGAACACGGCGCCGAGGCCCGCGAGCGGCACGATCATGCGCCGCGACGAGATGCCCTGCGTGGCCTCGAGGATCTCGAGCGAGGCGCGATAGCTCGCCTCGGCGGCCGCGTAGTCGCCGAGCTGGTACTGCGTCGCGCCGAGGTTGTTGTAGGCGATCGGCAGTTCGTAGTCGCGGTCCGAGCCGGTGTCGGAGAGCTCGACCACGCGCTTGGCGAGCGGCAGGGCCTCCTCGAAGTGCGCGGTCTCGTACAGCGCCTTGAACTCCGCGTAGGCCTCCATGCGCGGGTCCTGCGCGAGGATCGTCGCGGGCTGGCGGTTCGCCGGCGGGGCTGCCGGCTTCGGCGCGGGCGGCGTCGCGGCTGCCGGCTGCCCGGGCGTCGCTGCCGCCGTTTCGGTCGCCGTGGCCGCCGCTTCCGTCGCTGCAGCCGGCGTCTCCGCGGCGGCGGGCGGGTCGGCGGCGAGCAGCA
>CAYXUJ010000137.1:0-2002 GCA_964468395.1 uncultured Steroidobacteraceae bacterium | reverse complement strand
AGTGGCTGCAGCGCTGGCGCATCTTCTTCATGGCCTGCGCCGAACTGTTCGGCTATCGCGACGGCCAGCAGTGGTTCGTCTCCCACTACTTGTTCGAGCGCCCGGTGCGCTGAGGTCGGCCAAGATGCCCTTGCTGACCATCATCCTCAACTTCCTCCTGTTCCAGGCCGGCTGGTTCACGGCCGTGCTGGGCGCTGCCCATGGACTTCCGTGGGCCGGCGTCGTCGCGGTCGCGGTGGTGGCGACCGTGCACCTGGCACGCGCCCACCGTCCGCTGCCGGAATTCGCGCTGCTCGGGATGGCGTTCGCCATCGGCCTGCTGTTCGAGACCCTGCTGGTGCAGACGGGCTGGCTGCGCTTCGACGGCGGCATGCTGGCCGCCGGCACAGCGCCGGTCTGGATGGCCGCGCTCTGGATCAGTTTCGCGACCACCTTGAACGTCTCGCTGCGCGCCTTGCACACGCGCCTGCTGCCAGCCGCCCTGCTGGGCGCGATCGGCGCGCCGCTCGCCTACTACGGCGGCGCCAAGCTCGGCGCGGTCGAGCTCGTCGCCGCTGCGCCGGCACTGGCCACGATCGCCGCGGGCTGGACCGTGCTGACACCCCTGCTGTGCCTGGCCGCGCGGCGTCTCGATGGATACGCGCCCCGATGAACGACGTGCTGCAACTCTGGCTACCCGCCCTGCCGGCCCTGCTGGTGCTCGCCGTGATCGCCTGGGCGGTCGCGACCGCGCGACGCAACGTCGGACTGGTCGACGTCTTCTGGTCGCTGTTCCTGCTGCTCGCGGCCGGCGTCTTCGCGTTCCGCGCCGACGTCGGCCTGCGCGGCTGGCTCGTGCTCGGTCTGACCGCCGCCTGGGCCCTGCGCCTGGCCGGCTACCTCGCGCGCCGCAACTGGAACGCCCCGGAAGACCATCGCTACCGCGCCATTCGCGCACGCAACGAGCCGGGATTCGCGTGGAAGAGCCTGTACCTGGTGTTCGGCCTGCAGGCGCTGCTCGCCTGGCTCATCGCGGCACCGCTGGCGGCGGCGATCGCGGGACCCGCGCCGCTGTCGGTGCTCGACTACGCGGGCGCGGCGCTCGCCGCCTTCGGCATCGTCTACGAGTCCGTCGCCGACGCGCAGCTCGCCCGCTTCAAGGCCGACCCGGCCAGCTCGGGGCGCGTCATGGATCGCGGCCTGTGGCGCTACAGCCGCCACCCGAACTACTTCGGCGAATTCTGCGTCTGGTGGGGCCTGTACCTGGTTGCCGGCGCGGCCGGCGGCTGGTGGACGGCGTTCTCGCCGCTGCTGATGTCGGTCCTTCTGCTGCGCGTTTCCGGCGTGACGCTGCTGGAGCGTGACATCGGCGAGCGCCGCCCCGGCTACCGCGACTACGTGCGCCGCACGAGCGCGTTCTTCCCGGCCCTGCCGCGGGGAGGCGCCTGATGCGCGCGCTCGCCCTGCTGCTCCTGCTGCTCGCGGGCCTGCCATCGCCGGCGGCGGCCACCAGCGGCGACTGGGATTTCCGCGTGCTGCTCGACGGCCGCGAGATCGGCCGCCACCGCTACACGCTGGAAGGCTCGGGCCAGGGCGTGGTGCTGCGCAGCGACGCACGGTTCGACGTGCGCGTGCTGTTCATCAGCGCCTATCGCTATGACCACGAAGCGGTCGAGCGCTGGCAGGATGGCTGTCTGCGCTCCCTGGCCTCGCGCACCGTGACCAACGGCGAGCGTGTCGCCGTCAACGCGAACTCTCAGGACGGCCGTCTGGCCGTGTCCGGCCCCGCCGGCGACGGCCAGTACGAAGGCTGCGTCATGAGCTTTGCGTACTGGGACCCGCGCATCCTCGAGGCAACACGGCTCCTGAACAGCCAGACCGGCGAGCTGGTGCCGGTCGCGGTGACCGACCAGGGCACCGAGACCGTCACCGTGCGCGGCGCCGAGCGGCCCGCCACCCGGCACCGCATCACCGGTCCCGGACTCTCCATCGATCTCTGGTACGCCGACGGGCGCTGGGTCGC
>CAYXUJ010000136.1:0-2056 GCA_964468395.1 uncultured Steroidobacteraceae bacterium | reverse complement strand
GGCGCCGGCGTCGCGCGCGCCGACATCGTGATCGAGGCGATCTTCGAAAACGCCGATGCCAAGCGCGCGCTGTACGCATCGCTCGAGCCGCGGATGAAGCCCGACGCCCTGCTCGCGACCAACACCTCGAGCATCGTGCTGGAAGACCTGGCTCGCGGCCTGGCCGACCCGGGACGGCTGGTCGGCCTGCACTTCTTCAACCCGGTCGCCAAGATGATGCTGGTCGAGATCATCCGTTCGCAGCAGACGCGCGCGGACGTGGTCGAGGACACGCTCGCCTTCACCCGCAGGCTCGACAAGCTGCCGCTGCCCTGCAGGAGCTCGCCCGGCTTCGTGGTCAACCGCGTGCTGATGCCGTACATGACCGAGGCGATGCTCGCCGCCGACGAGGGCGTGCCGCTCGCGCTGATCGACCGCGCGGCCGTGAAATTCGGCATGCCGATGGGCCCGATCGAGCTCGCCGACACCGTCGGCCTCGACGTCGCCTCGCACGTCGGCCGGATACTGGCCGAGGCCTTCGGCATGCCGGTGCCGAAAGGGACGGCCGGGCTGATCGAGGCCGGGCATCTCGGCCGCAAGAGCGGCCGCGGCTACTACGAATGGCGCGACGGCAAGCCGGCCAAGCCGCCGGCGGCCGGTGCGGCTCCCGACGACCTCGAGGACCGGCTGGTCCTGCAGTATCTCAACGAGGCGGTCGCCTGCCTGCGCGAGGGCGTGATCGAGGACGCCGACCTGCTGGACGCGGGCATGATCTTCGGCACCGGCTTCGCGCCGTTCCGCGGCGGCCCGCTGCATTACGCGCGCGCGCGCGGGACGGCTGCGATCGTCGCGCGCCTCGAGCAACTCGCGGCGATGCACGGGCAGCGGTTCAGGCCCGATGCGGGCTGGGCCTCGCTCGCCGCGCCGCCGGGACGGCTATGATAGGATTCGCGGCCGCGCGGGATGCCGTCGGCGCCCGCGCCCATCGCGACGAGACGGAATGGAAGAAAAACCGGTAGATCTCGAAGTGCTGCGCGCCTTCAGCCCCCTCGACGGGCTGAAGCGCGAGAACCTGCATGCCCTGTCGCGCAAGACGCGGCTGCAGGAACTCGACTCCGGCAGGGTGCTGTTCAAGGAGGGCGAGTCCGACAAGCGCTCGGTGTACCTCGTGAGCGGCGAGGTCGAGTTGCGGGTCGGCGACCGCACCGTGACGATGGTGCGTGCCGGCACGCCCGAGGCGCGCATCGCGCTGGCCCCCGGCCAGCCGCGGCGCTTCACCGCTCGCGCCCTGTCCGACATCACTTTCGTCTCCGTCGACTCAGACCTGCTGGACGTGCTGATCACCTGGGACCAGACCGGGTCCTACGAGGTCAGCGAAATCTCCGGCGGCGGCGCCGACGCCGACGACTGGATGACCGTGCTGCTGCAGACCAAGGCGTTTCACCGCATCCCGCCCGCCAACCTGCAGGCGCTGTTCATGCGCATGCAGCACGTCGCCTGCCGGGCCGGCGAAGTCGTGATCAAGCAGGGCGCGGACGGCGACTATTTCTACGTCATCACGAAGGGGACGGCGCTCGTCACCCGCGAGACGCCGATGAACCGCGATGGCCTCAAGCTAGCGGAGCTCGGCGTCGGCGAGTCGTTCGGCGAGGAAGCGCTGATCTCCGACGGCAAGCGCAACGCGACCATCACCATGCAGACCGACGGCGCGCTGGTGCGGCTCGGCAAGGAAGACTTCAAGGAGCTGCTGAACGAGCCGCTGCTGCACTGGGTCGACCTCGCGCATGCGCGCGAGCTGATCGAGCGCGGCGCGCGCTGGCTCGACGTGCGCCTGCCGAGCGAATTCGACACCTTCCACCTCGACGGCGCGATCAGCGTGCCGCTGTACTTCATCCGGCTGAAGGTCAAGACGCTCGACCCCAAGGTCCCGTACGTGGTCGTCTGCGACAGCGGGCGCCGCAGCTCGGCCGCGGCCTTCCTGCTGACGGAACGCGGGTTCGACGCCTACTGCCTCCAGGGCGGGATCACGGGCAATCGCCTCGGGCCGGAATAAAAAAAGGGGACGCACCCCTTTTTT
>CAYXUJ010000135.1:0-2476 GCA_964468395.1 uncultured Steroidobacteraceae bacterium | reverse complement strand
GATGTCGCGGCTGATGGACGGCACCTCGCGGATTTCCTGCGTGGTGAAGCGGCTGCCCGCGCCGATCGTCACGTCACGCTCGGAGGACGCCATGACGTCGACGCCGGCGAGCTGGGTGATCGGCTGCACGACCAGCGTCACCGAGGTGCGCTGGGTGATCTGCGTGTACAGGTCTTCGACGATGGATTCCTGCATGCCCTCGGCCCTGGCCGTGACGCGGTACGGGCCGCCGATGCGCAGGCCGGTCACCGCGAACTGGCCTGACGAGGTGGTGGTCGTCGTCGAGGTCGTGCCCGATGGCACGTGCAGCACCGTGATCCGCGCGCCGACCATCGGCTCGCCGTCGTTGTTGACGACGTAACCGTTCAGCTGCGCCGAGGTTTCCTGCGCCTGCGCCAGCGGCGCGACCGCCAGGGCGATGGCTAGCCCGGCGCCAACCGCGACGGCCGGGGCGGAGAGGATCGAGGAAACGGCGGCAGCGAGACGAACCGAACGGCGGCGGCGTGCGGACATTGTGTTGGCTCCCCTAAATTGCCATCAACGCAACAGTTATCGGCATTGCGCCGAAACCACGTTAGTGCCGGAATGTTACAGCCTGTCGGCCGGTTTTTGCGACATGCAAATTGGGCTGTTGCGCCCGATCCACAGTGGCGGGCGGGGGCCGGTCGAGTATCCCTGTCCCGACAACGGGTTGGGGACGATTCCTCAGCACCGGTCTACGGCGCAGCGCATCCGGAATCAGGCGGCGAGGCGTTCCGCCGCCTTCTCCGCGATCATGATGGTCGGGGCATTGGTGTTGCCGCCGACCAGGGTCGGCATCACCGACGCGTCCACCACCGAAAGGCCGGTCATGCCGCGCACGCGCAGCGCCGGGTCCACGACCGCCATCTCGTCCTGGCCCATGCGGCAGCTGCCGACCGGGTGATAGATGGTGTCGGCGCGCCGGCGGATGCGCTCGACCAGCGCCTCGTCGTCCTGCCCCTCCGCATGCAGCTCGGCCCCGCGGTGCCGGTCGAGCGGCGCCGCTTCCATGATGGCGCGGGCCACTTTCACGCCGGCCAGCAGCGTCGCGACGTCGGCGTCCTCGCCGAGGAAATTCGGGTCGATGCGCGGCGGGTCGCGCGGGTCGGCCGAACGAAGACCGACGCTGCCGCGGCTCGCAGGACGCAGCACGGCGACATGGCAGGAAATCCCGTAACCGTAATGCAGGCGCCGGGCATGGTCGTCCACCAGCCCGTTGACGAAGTGCAGCTGGATGTCGGGGCGCGTCAGGTCCGGCCGCGTGCGCAGGAAGGCGCCGGCCTCGGCAAAGTTGGTCGTCAGCAGCCCGGTGCCGGAGCGCCGCCACTGGAAGTAGCCGGGCACGGCGCGCAGCGCCGTGCGCAGCGTGATGCCCATCAGCGTCGGGTCCGAGGAGCGGTACACGAGCGCCAGGTCCACGTGGTCGTGCAGGTTGGCGCCGACGCCCGGCAGCGCATTGCGCACCGCGATGCCGTGGCGGCCGAGCTCCTCCGGCGGGCCGATGCCCGACAGCATCAGGAGCTGCGGCGAGCCGAACACGCCCGCCGCCACCACCACCTCGCGCCGCGCGTCGATGCGCGCCGTGCCGCCGACGCCGGCGACCTCGACGCCGACCGCGCGGCTGCCCTCGAGCAGCAGGCGCGTCGCGCGCCGGCCCGTCAGCACGGTCAGGTTCGGGCGCGCCAGCGCCGGGCGCAGGAAGGCGACCGACGCACTGCAGCGGCGGCCGCGGCGCTGGGTCACCTGATAGAGCCCCGCTCCCTCCTGCCGGGCGCCGTTGAAGTCGTCGTTGGCCGGCAGGCCGCAGCGGATCGCCGCCTCGACGAAGGCGTGCGACGCGGCCACCGGGCTGGCGAGATCCGACACCGTCAGTTCGCCGCCGACGCCGTGGTAATGACTCGCGCCGCGCTGCTGGTCCTCGGAGCGGCGGAACAGCGGCAGCACATCTTCGTAGGACCAGCCGTCATTGCCCGCTGCGGCCCAGTCGTCGTAGTCGCCGCGATGCCCGCGCATGTAGACCATCGCGTTGATCGAGCTCGAGCCGCCGAGCGTGCGCCCGCGCGGCTGGTAGCCGCGCCGGCCATTGAGCCCCGGCTGCGGCTCGGTCTTGTAGCCCCAGTTGAAGCGACGGTTCGGCAGCAGGCCGAGAATGCCCGCAGGGATGTGGATCAACGGCGAGCGGTCGCGCGGGCCGGCTTCGACCAGGCAGACGCTGCGCGCCGGGTCGGCGCTCAGGCGATTGGCGAGCACGCAGCCGGCCGAGCCGGCGCCGACGATCACGTAGTCGAAAATCACAACTTACAGCTTGCCGCCGACATCGGCGATTGCAAGGGTGCGCGGAAATATACGGCCAGCGGGCGGATATTAGGTTGACCGCCCTAGGCCAGGCGCCGGCGGCAGCGCCATCGGCTCGAACACCGCCTCGATCAGGAACGGCCCGCGGCGGCGGCCGGCG
>CAYXUJ010000134.1:0-2490 GCA_964468395.1 uncultured Steroidobacteraceae bacterium | reverse complement strand
CCGGCGGCAAGCACAACGACCTCGAGAACGTCGGCTACACCGCGCGCCACCACACCTTCTTCGAGATGCTCGGCAACTTCAGCTTCGGCGACTACTTCAAGGCCGAGGCCATCGAGTTCGCCTGGGACTTCGTCACCGGCACGCTGAAGATCGACCCGAAGAAACTCTGGGTCACCGTCTACAAGGACGACGATGAGGCGGCCGACCTCTGGCTGAAGCGGATCAAGATCGACCCGAAGCGCTTCTCGCGCATGGACGAGCAGTCGAATTTCTGGGCAATGGGCGACACCGGCCCCTGCGGCCCCTGCAGCGAGATCTTCTACGACCACGGCAAGGACGTGAAGGGCGGCCCGCCCGGCTCCAAGGACCAGGACGGCGACCGCTACGTCGAGATCTGGAACCTCGTGTTCATGCAGTTCGAGCGCGATGCCGACGGCCGCATGACGCCGCTGCCGAAGCCCTCCGTGGACACCGGCATGGGTCTCGAGCGCACGGCTGCGGTGATGCAGGGCGCGCACTCGAACTACGACATCGACCTGTTCCAGGGCCTGATCGCGGCCGCGGCCGAGGCCACGCACCAGAAAAAGAAGACCAGCCCGTCGCTGCGCGTGATTGCGGACCATATCCGCGCCTGCAGCTTCCTGATCGTGGACGGCGTGATTCCCGGCAACGACGGCCGCGGCTACGTGCTGCGCCGCATCATCCGCCGCGCCATCCGCCACGGCTACAAGCTGGGCCAGGAGCGGCCGTTCTTCCACCAGCTGGTGCCGGCGCTGGTGCGGGAAATGGGCGCGGCCTACCCGGAGCTGCCGAAGGCCGAGGCCCACGTCGTCAAGGTGCTGCGCCTGGAAGAGGAGCGCTTCGCCGAGACGCTCGACAAGGGCATGGAGTTGCTCGAGGGCGCGATCGGCAAGCTGAAGGGCAAGACCCTCCCCGGTGAAACGGTCTTCAAGCTCTACGACACCTACGGCTTCCCGGTGGACCTCACGGCCGACATCGCGCGCGAGCGCGGGTTGGCGATCGATCACGCCGGTTTCGAGGCGGCCATGGAAGGCCAGCGCGAGCGTGGGCGGGCGGCAAGCAAGTTTGATGTGGATTTGCGCGCTTCCCTGAAAGCCGGCATGAGTGCCGAGTTACTCAAGATGGGCGAAGGCGGTTTCTGCGGCTACGACTCGTTGACCGGTGAAGGCAAGGTCACGGCAATCCTGAAAGGCGGCGCAGAGGTCTCTGCGGCCGCCCCCGGCGAGACCGTCCAGGTCGTGCTCGATCGTACGCCGTTCTACGCCGAGTCCGGCGGGCAGGTGGGCGACGTCGGCCTGCTCGAAAATGCGGGCACCCGGTTCAAGGTGCTGGACACCAAGAAGCTCGGCGATGCGCACCTGCACCTCGGCCGCCTCGAAAAAGGCGGGCTGGCGGTCGGCGATACGGTCACGGCCAGGGTCGATGCGAAGACCCGCCAGGCGACGGTGCTGAACCACAGCGCCACGCACCTGCTGCACGCGGCGCTGCGCAAGGTCCTCGGCACGCACGTGATCCAGAAAGGCTCGCTGGTAGCGCCCGACCGCCTGCGCTTCGATTTCTCGCACACCCAGCCGGTCGCGCCCGAGGAACTCGAGGCGATCGAACGGCTGGTGAACGCCGAGATCCGCGCCAACCGCGCCGCGGACATCCGGCACCTGCCCTACGACGATGCGATCAAGGCCGGCGCGATGGCGCTGTTCGGCGAGAAGTACGGCGACACCGTGCGCGTGCTGCGCTTCGGCGACTTCTCGACCGAGCTGTGCGGCGGCACGCATGTCGGCCGCACCGGCGACATCGGCCTGTTCCGCATCACTTCCGAGGGCGGCATCGCCTCCGGCATTCGCCGCATCGAGGCCGTGACCGGCGAAGGCGCGCTCGAGGCCGTGCGCGCGACCGAGGCGGCGCTGAAGCGCGTCGCACTGGCCGTGCGCGGCACGCCGGCCGAGGTCGAGGACAAGGTGACGCAGCTCCTCGAGCGGCAGAAGAAGCTCGAGCGTGAGCTCGCCGGCCTCAAGTCGAAGCTCGCGACCGGGCATCGCACCGACCTGGCCGCCAATGCTGTGCACGTGAAGGGCGCGCAGGTGGTTGCAACCACGATCGAGGGCGCCGACGCGCAATCCCTGCGCGAGGCCGTGGATTCACTCAAGGGCCGGCTCGGCTCGGCGGTGATCGTGCTCGGGACGGTGACCGAAGAAGGCAAGGTGTCGCTGGTTGCCGGCGTCACCGCGGACCTGACGGCGAAAATCCGCGCCGGCGACCTGGTCGGCGAGATCGCGACCCTGGTCGGCGGCCGCGGCGGCGGCCGTCCGGACTTCGCGCAGGCCGGCGGCACCGACCCGTCGAAACTCGAAGCGGCGCTTGCGGCGGTGCAGCCGATGGTCGCCGCCCGGCTCGGGGGAACTTGAACCGCCTGCGGGGCATCTGATAGTCGTGGTCACGATTTCCTGGCCGCTGGCGCTGCTGCTGAGC
>CAYXUJ010000133.1:0-2497 GCA_964468395.1 uncultured Steroidobacteraceae bacterium | reverse complement strand
CCTCGGTCGAGGAGGTGATGGGCGAGCTGCGCAATGCCGGCAAGCTCGACGTCCGCAGGCTCGAGTCCGCCGTCGAGCCGATGGTGGACAGCGTGCTGCGCAACCCGGCGGCGATGTCCTGCCTGATGCGCATCCGCCGCAAGGGCGGCTACATCTATTCGCATTCGCTCGCCTCGTCGGTGTGGGCGACCTCGCTGGGCCGCGAGATCGGCCTCGACCGCGACGCGCTGCGCGTCGTGGCGCTCGGCGCGATGCTGCTCGACGTCGGCAAGACGCGCATCCCGGAGGCGCTGCTGGCGAAGCCCGGCAAGCTCGAGCCGGAGGAGCTCGTGCTGGTGCGCCGGCACGTCGAGATCGGCATCGAGATGCTCGAGGAGGCCGGCGACGTCGATCCGCGCGTGCGCGACATGGTCGCCCACCACCACGAGCGCTACGACGGCTCGGGCTACCCGGCGGGCCTCAAGGGCGCGGAGATCCCGGTCTACGGGCGCATCGCCGGCATCGTCGACACCTACGACGCGATGATCACCTCGCGGCCCTACGCGAGCACGCAGTCGTCCTACGGCGCGCTGCGCCAGCTGCGGGCGCTGGCGGGCATCGAGTTCCAGGCCGAGATCGTCGACCAGTTCACGCAGGCGATCGGCATGTTCCCGACCGGCACGCTGGTGCTGCTCAACACCGGCGAGGTGGCCGTGGTGACGGCGCAGAGCCGCATCCGCCGGCTGCGCCCGGAAGTCATGATCATCCTCGACGCCGACAAGAAGCCGCTCGACGACTACCGGGTCGTGGACCTGAACCGCGTGCCGGCGACGGCCGACGACCAGGCCTCGCTGTGGATCGAGTCCGGCCTCGAGCCCGGCGCCTTCGGCGTCGACCCGGCGGAGTACTACCTGAACTGACGCCATGAGTACCCTGCTGCCCATACTCGCCGGGACCGATGCCTACGCGGACTGCCTCGAGGCGATCCGCAGCCGCCTCGCCGCGCGCGAGAGCAAGCTGTACGGCATCGCCGTGCTGGTGGTCTACGTGCACCAGTTCGAGCGCCTGCTCGCGACCGCCGGCCACGCCAACGCCGCGCGCATGCTGGACGAGCTGCGCAACCGGCTCGCCCACGTCGCCCGCCCCGGCGACTATTTCGCCCGGCTCGGCGACCGCAAGTTCGTGTTCGTGCTGTCGAACCTGCGCAACGAAGGCCATGCGATGCTCGCCGCCAACAAGGTCCTGCGCACCGGCGCCGAGCCGCTGGCCGCCGGCGGGCAGCAGGCCGGCGTGCGGTTGTCGGTCGGCATCGGCATGTTCCCGGCGCATGCGCGCACGCCCGAGGGCCTGATGCAGTGCGGCGAGATCGCGCTGCTCGAGGCCTGGAAGACTTCGCAACCCTGCGTCGTCTACACCTCCCGCTCGGCCGACGAGCTGACGGCGGGCTGGGACCTCGAGTCGCAGCTGGCGAACGCGCTCGAGCACGGCGACCTCGTGATGAACTACCAGCCGAAGCTGACGCTGCCGGGCCTCGAGGTCGCCGGCTGCGAGGCGCTGATGCGCTGGAACCGGCCGGAGTCCGGCAACGTGCCGCCGGACGTCTTCATCGACGTCGCCGAGATGACCGGGCAGATCGACCCGCTGACGCGCTTCGCCTTCCACCGCTCTCTGCGCCAGCTCTCGGAATGGCCGCCGGAGCTCGGCCCGATCGGCGTCGCCGTCAACGTCACGCCGTCCATCATCTGCAATCCCGAGCTGGTCGAGGTCATCCGCAACGCCGCCGGCCTGTGGTCGGTGGACTGCTCGCGCCTCACGGTCGAGGTCACCGAGAACGCGCTGATGCTGGACCGCGCGCGCAGCCACCGCGTGCTGACCGCGCTGCGCGAGCTCGGCGTGCGCGTCTCGATCGACGACTTCGGCACCGGCTACTCGTCGCTGTCCTACCTGAAGCAGCTGCCGGCCGACGAGCTGAAGATCGACAAGTCGTTCGTGATGAACATGCAGGCCGACCCGGCCGACCGCCGCATCGTCGAGCAGGTGATCGGGCTCGGCCACTCCTTCGGCCTGCAGGTGGTCGCCGAGGGCGTCGAGAACGAGTCGGTCGCGCAGGACCTGGCGTCCATGGGCTGCGACTACCTGCAGGGATTCCACTTCGCCAAACCGCTGCCGCCGCAGGAGTTTCCGGCCTGGCTCCAGGGCTGGCGCAACGCCCGCAGCGGCTGAAATCCGCTAGACTTCGCGCGGTGAAGAAGACCGCGCAGTTCCGCCGGCTGCTCGCCGGCCCCGAGCTCGAGTTCCTGCTCGAAGCCCACAACGGCATCAGCGCCCGCATCGGCGAGGAGGCCGGCTTCAAGGCGCTGTGGGCCGGCGGCCTGTGCCTGTCCGCCCAGTACGGCGTGCGCGACAACAACGAGGCGAGCTGGACCCAGGTGCTCGAGATGCTCGAGTTCATGGCCGACGCCACCACCATCCCGATCCTGCTCGACGGCGACACCGGCTACGGCAACTTCAACAACGT
>CAYXUJ010000132.1:0-2637 GCA_964468395.1 uncultured Steroidobacteraceae bacterium | reverse complement strand
CGCATCGGGACTGACGCCGGGCTTGACTCTGGACCCAGGTCCAGAGTTTAGACTGCCCCCCGTCAACACGGAGGTGCGGCATGGCGACCATCGGCATCGGCGAACTGGCGAAACGATCGGGAGTGCCGATCGACACGGTCCGGCATTACGAGCGCATCGGCCTGCTGAAGCCGTCGGTGCGCCTGGCCTCCGGTTATCGCCGCTATGGAGAGGCCGAACAGAAGCGGCTGCAATTCATTCGCCGCGCGAAGGGCCTGGGATTCACGCTGGACGACATCCGCGAGCTGCTCGCGCTGAGCACGAGCCGCGACGTCGCCCGCGTGCGGCGCGCGGCCGAGCGCCGCCACCAGGATATCGAGCAGCGCATGCAGGACCTGCGGCGCATCCAGCTGAGCCTGCGCGAACTGATCGAGATCTGCCCGGGCCACGGCAGCAGCAACAGCTGCCCGATCCTCAACGCGCTATCGGGAGAACGGACATGAACGCCGGCCGCGCACACGATTGCCACGCGCACCATGGCCATGCACGCGCAGCCGCCGAAGGGCCTCGAGTTCATGCGCCGCCGGCTGCTGCAGCGGCCGGCACGCCGCCTGCGCAGTGGACCTGCCCGATGCATCCCGAGATCGTGCGCGACGCGCCGGGTCATTGCCCGGTCTGCGGCATGGCGCTCGAGCCGGTCATGCCGACGCTGGCGGACGATGAATTTCCGGAGCTGCGCGACTTCTCCCGCCGGTTCTGGTGGACGCTGCCGCTGACGGCAATCGTGCTGGCGCTGGCGATGGCAGGGCACCGGGTCCCGTGGCTGGCCCCGGACCAGCGCAGCTGGCTGGAACTCGTGCTCTCGCTGCCGGTTCTCGCCTGGGCTGCCGTCCCGTTCTACGCGCGCTGGGCACAGTCCATCGTGACGCGCAGCCCGAACATGTGGACACTGATCGGAACCGGCGTCGGCGCGGCGTTTCTCTACAGCGTCGCGGCGACCGTCGCGCCCGGCTGGTTCCCGGAGTCGTTCCACGAGCACGGTCGCGTCGGCGTCTATTTCGAGGCCGGCGCGGTCATCGTTTCCCTGACGCTTCTCGGCCAGATCCTGGAACTGAAGGCCCGCTCCTCGACCTCCGCCGCGATCAAGTCGCTGCTGCGCCTGGCGCCGCCCACGGCGCGCCGCCTGCGCGACGACGGCAGCGACGAGGAAATCCCGCTCGACCACGTCCACACCGGAGACCGCCTGCGGGTCCGGCCCGGAGACAAGGTGCCGGTGGACGGCGCGGTGCTCGAGGGACATTCGACCGTCGACGAGTCGCTGCTGACCGGCGAGTCGCTGCCGGTGTCCAAGAAATCCGGCGACAAGCTCATCGGCGGCACGCAGAACGCGAACGGCAGCATGATCATGCGCGCCGACCGCGTCGGCAGCGAGACGATGCTGGCGCAGATCGTGCAGCTCGTGGCGCAGGCACAGCGCTCGCGCGCACCCATGCAGCGGCTCGCGGACCGGGTTTCGTACTGGTTCGTCCTGGCGGTGCTCGCGATTGCCGCCGCGACCCTGCTCGTGTGGGGCCTGTTCGGGCCGGAGCCATCCTGGACCTACGCGGTGCTGAACGCCGTGTCGGTGCTCATCATCGCCTGTCCCTGCGCCCTCGGCCTGGCGACGCCGATGTCGGTCATGGTCGCGACGGGCCGTGCCGCGCTGTCGGGCATCCTGTTCCGCGACGCGGAGGCGATCGAAAAGCTGCGCAGCGTGGACACGCTGATCGTCGACAAGACCGGCACGCTCACCGAAGGCAAACCCGCATTCCGGGCCGTGGCCGCCGCGTCCGGCTTCGACGGCGAGCGGGTTCTCAGGCTGGCCGCCAGCCTGGATGCGGGCAGCGAGCACCCGCTGGCGCAGGCCATCGTCGCCGAGGCGCGCCGGCGCGGGCTCGCGCTGTCGAAGGCGGAGTCGTTCGAGTCCGGAACCGGCATGGGCGTGCGGGGGCGGGTGGACGGCATCCCCCTGACCCTCGGCAGCGCCGCATTGATGCGCGATCTCGGCATCGACATGGGGACGCTCGCAGACCGCGCCGAACAACTGCGCGGCGAGGGCGCGAGCGTCATGTTCCTCGCCGCCGACGGCGCTCTCGCAGGCCTGATCGCGGTCGCGGACCCGCTCAAGGCGACGACGCCGGAAGCGCTCGCGACCCTGCGCCGCTCGGGTCTGCGCATCGTCATGGCGACCGGCGACGCCGCCACCACTGCGCAAGCCGTCGCCGCGGCGACCGGCATCGCCGAAGTGCACGGCGAGGTGCGCCCGGCCGACAAGGCGGAGCTCGTCGCGCGGCTGCGCGCGGAAGGCCGGATCATCGCCATGGCGGGCGACGGCATCAACGACGCGCCCGCCCTCGCCGCCGCCGACGTCGGCATCGCGATGGGCACCGGCACCGACGTCGCGATCTCGAGCGCCAAGCTGACGCTCGTCAAGGGCGACCTGCGCGGCATCGCGCGGGCGCGCGAGCTGTCCGCGGCGACGGTGCGCAACATGCGCGAGAACCTGGGTTTCGCGCTCGCCTACAACGCGCTCGGGGTGCCGATTGCGGCGGGCGTGCTGTGGCCGTTCACCGGCCTGTTGCTGTCGCCAATGATCGCGGCACTGGCGATGAGCCTGTC
>CAYXUJ010000131.1:0-2677 GCA_964468395.1 uncultured Steroidobacteraceae bacterium | reverse complement strand
ACAGCGCAGGCGCGCAGGCGGTGCTCGGCGAAGTCACCGTCACCGCCCGAAAGCGGGCCGAGTCGCTGCAGGACGTGCCGTTCGCGATCAGCGCGCGCACCGAGGATGCGCTGCGCGCCATGGGCGCCGACAACATCGAGGACATCTCGCGCAACATCGCCGGCCTGTCGGTCCAGAACCTCGGCCCCGGCCAGAGCCAGGTCGGCCTGCGCGGCATTTCCGGCGGCAAGACCGACCGCGACCTGCCGGGCGTCAAGGAGCAGGTCGGCGTGTACATGGACGAGTCCGTGATCTCGCTGTCGCTGTTCACGCCGGACCTCGACCTGTACGACCTCAACCGCGTCGAAGTGCTGCGCGGCCCGCAGGGCACGCTGTTCGGCTCCGGCTCGCTGTCGGGCACGGTGCGCTACATCAGCAACCAGCCGGACACGACCGACACCTACGGCAGCGTCGAGATGGACCTCAGCACCATCGATGACGGCGGCACCGGCGGCGTCGTGCGCAGCATGCACAACTTCGCGATCAGCGATCGCGCGGCCCTGCGCATCGTCGGCTACTACAACCAGATGCCCGGCTACATCGACGCGATCGGCCCGGGCGGCACGGTGGACGAGGACGTCAACGACGGCACCCGCCACGGCGGGCGCGTGGCGCTGATGTTCCAGCCGACCGAGAACATCACGATCACCCCGCGCGTGATCTACCAGGACGTGGACATCGACGGCTACAACCGCTGGGACATCTGGAACATCCTGGCGAACCCGTACACCACGACCGAGACGCCGATCGAGATCGGCAAGCGCGAGCAGTACGTCCAGCAGCAGGAGCGGTTCAAGGACGAGTTCACGCTCGGCGACCTGACCATGAGCTTCGACCTGGGCAGCGTGGTGCTGACCTCGATCAGTTCCTACACCGACCGCAACATCGTCGTGCGCCGCGACGCGACCCAGCTGACCGGCAGCGTGACCTGGGACCTCGGCGGCACGACCACCGACTCGCGCATCGACTCGCCGCTCTACGACGAGACCGACGTCGAGATGTTCACGCAGGAAGTGCGCCTGTCGTCCGACACGGGCGGCCGCTTCCAGTGGGTGATCGGCGGCTTCTACAGCGACATCCAGCGCGACTACGGCCAGCGCCTGCCGACCGTGGGCTACGACGACCTGATGGAGTCGCTGCTGTGCCCGGGCGGAGTCGGCCCCTGCGGCGTGACCAGCCCCGAGCTCGGCGCGCCGGTGGACAACCCGTTCTATTCGGTGATCCCGTACGACTTCAAGCAGCTTGCCGGCTTTGCCGAGGGCTCGCTCGAGATCACCGACAAGCTGACCGGCACCGCGGGCGTGCGCTACTACGACTTCGACGAGGACCGCGACCTGTACTTCGCCGGCCTGTTCGCCGACCGCATCGTCGACCCGGATACCGGCGAGACGATCAGCCTGCCGGGCTCGTCCAAGGACGACGGCTTCCTGCCGCGCTTCCTGCTCGCCTACGACGTCAACGACGACGTGCAGATCAACCTGCAGGCGTCGAAGGGCTTCCGCCTCGGCGGCATCAACGACCCGCTGAACCTGCCGCTGTGCTCGCCCGAGGACGAAGAGACCTTCGGCGGCCGCGACAGCTTCGAGAGCGAGACGCTGTGGAACTACGAGATCGGCGCCAAGATCGGCTTCGCCGGCGGCCGCGCCCAGTTCAACGTCTCGGCCTTCCACGCCGACATCAAGGACCTGCAGATGCCGGTGGTGGCGGGCACCTGCTCGTCGCGTATCGTCGTCAACGTGCCGAAGGCGCACTCGACGGGCGTCGAGATGGAGCTCACCGCCCAGCCGACCGACCGCTTCGACTTCGGCATCTCCGCGAGCTACGTGAGCGCCGAACTCGACAGCAGCGTGACCTCCACGAGCGGCGGCGTGACGACCGTCGTCTCCGGCATCGAGAGCGGCAACCGGCTGCCGTCGGTGCCGGAATTCCAGCTGGCGGCCAACGCGACCTACACCTGGCCGATGACGGCTTCGATCGACGGCTTCGCGACTGCGACCTACCAGCACGTCGGCAGCCGCTACACGCAGATCGGCGACCAGGCGGACGGCTTCGGCACCTTCAACATCCGCGACTTCGGTGACCCGACCATCTCGTCGTTCACCTTCGACCCGGAACTGCCGTCCTACGACATCGCCAACCTGCGCATGGGCGTGCGCGGCGAGACCTGGGAAGCCGCGGTGTACGTCAACAACATCGGCGACGAGGTCGCGCGCCTCGGCCTCGACCAGGAGCGCGGCCGCGTGGCGCGCGTCGGCTACCTGGTCAACCAGCCGCGGACCATCGGCCTGAGCTTCCGCAAGGACTTCGGCGGCGAGAAGCCGGCCCCGGCGCCGGTCCAGGCCGCGCCGCCTCCGCCGCCGCCTCCGCCGCCCCCGCCGCCGCCCCCGCCGCCGCCGCCCCCGGGTGACGCGGACAAGGACGGCGTGACCGACGACAAGGACCGCTGCCCGAACACGGCGGCCGGCATCCAGGTCGACGCGATCGGCTGCTTCAGGGAAGTGACGCTGCGTGGCTTGCTGTTCCCGACCAACTCGGCGGAACTGTCCGCCGAGGCGAAGAGCCAGCTCGACACCGCGGCGGCGAACTTCAAGCAGCTGCCGGCGGACGTCGCGGCCGGCGTCTCGGTGGTGGTGGAAGG
>CAYXUJ010000130.1:0-2739 GCA_964468395.1 uncultured Steroidobacteraceae bacterium | reverse complement strand
CCTTGGCCGGGCCCAGGTCCTGAACGTCGCGGGTCTCGACCGTGAATCCCGCGGCCCGCATGTGGTCAACCCAGAGTTCGCAGCAACCGCAGGCCGGCGATTTGTAGACGACGAGTCGGGACATCTGGCCCGGGCTGTTGCCGGGCCCATGCGCGCCATCCGCTGCGACCCCGGCGATTGCTGCCGGCCCGTCCGTGCAGGCGGGGACGCAGCATGCCAGCAGGGCCATCGCGACAGTCAATGCAATCTGCATGATTCCTCTCCTATGGCTTCCGGACTCTCGACGACCAGTGCACATGCACGATCTTCCAGTCGCCGTCGGCCAGGCGCAGCACCATCGTCTCGGCGCTCGCCAGCGTCAGCGGCTTGCCGTCCTTCTGGACCACCACGTCATTGTCGCTGGCGACCCAGGCGAGATTGCCGCTCACCCGCGCCTTGCGGTGGCCGGGCAGTCGCCGCGCGCCTTTCAGGAACTCGGCATCGCTGACGGCGTGGTGGCCGAGATATTCCGCCGCCGACCGTTCCGCGCCGCCGCTTTCCAGGATCAGGACGTCCGGGTCGCGTTCGTCCGCCGCCCGCGCCAGGTCGCCGGACGACAGCGCCGCATAGAAGCGGTCCACGGTCGCGACCGCGGCGCGCGCCCCCTCCGGCACGTCCGCCGACCTCCCGTCTGCCCGCGCCAGGCTCGCCGGGAGCAGCATCAGGGAAAACACCAATGCAATGCATGCGTTCATGTCAGTCTCCTTGCCGGTTGGTACTGCTGCCGTCG
The DNA here is from genome assembly GCA_964468395.1 of uncultured Steroidobacteraceae bacterium. Classification (GTDB taxonomy): domain Bacteria; phylum Pseudomonadota; class Gammaproteobacteria; order Steroidobacterales; family Steroidobacteraceae; genus SCUD01. Next base: position 1,970 of record CAYXUJ010000130.1, on the reverse strand, counting down.
CGCGCGGCGGCGGCACGCGCGAGGCGCGCCTCCGCAACGAGCGCAAAGATCGCCGGGATCACGATCAGCGTCAGCACGGTGGCGGAAACCATTCCGCCCACCATCGGCGCGGCGATGCGCCGCATGACTTCCGAACCTGCGCCGGTGCTCCACATGATCGGCAGCAGGCCGGCCATGATCGCGATCACGGTCATCATCTTCGGCCGCACCCTCAGCACGGCGCCTTCCAGCACCGCTTCGCGCAGGTCTCCGGCGGTCAGCTGCGCGCCCTCGCGCCGGCGGCGGGCGCGGCGTTCCTCGAGCGCCTTGTTCAGGTAGATGAGCATGACGACGCCGGTTTCCGCAGCGACGCCCACCAGCGCTATGAATCCGACCGCCACCGCGACGCTGAGGTTGTAGTCGAGCGCGTACAGCAGCCAGACGCCGCCCACCAGCGCGAACGGGACCGACAGCAGCACGATCAGGGTTTCCCCGAGGCGGTTGAAATTCATGTACAGCAGCACGAACACGATCAGCAGCGTCAGTGGCACGACCACCTTCAGCTTCTCGATCGCGCGCTGCATGTACTCGAACTGCCCGCTCCAGGTGAGGAAATAGCCGGGCTTCAGCTCGACCTGCTCGCGCACGGCGCGCTGCGCATCGTCGATGTAGCCGCCGATGTCGCGCCCGCGGATGTCGACGTATACGTACACGGACAAGAGCGCGTTCTCGGTGCGGATGGCGGGCGGGCCCTTGCGCACCACCAGCCTGGCGAGCTGGCCGAGCGGCACCATGCCGCCGTCCGTCACCGGCACCAGCACGTTGCGCGCGATCGCGTCCGGGTTCGAGCGCAACTCGCGCGGATAGCGGACGGCGACCCCGAAGCGCTCGCGGCCCTCGACGGTGGTCGTGACCATCTCGCCGCCGAGCGCCGTCGCCACGACATCGTGCACGTCGCCCACCGTGATGCCGTAGCGGGCGAGCGCCAATGGGTCGGACTCGATGTCGAGATAGTAGCCGCCGGTGATCCGCTCGGCATAGGCGCTGGTCGTGCCGGGAACCGTCTTGACCGCCCGCTCGACGTCCCGGGCGACGCGCTCCATTTCCGCGAGGTCGGTGCCGAACACCTTGATGCCGATCGGCGTCCGGATCCCGGTGGAGAGCATGTCGGTGCGGGCCTTGATCGGCATGGTCCAGGCATTGGCGACGCCCGGGATCTGCAGCGCCCGGTCCATCTCGGCGATGAGCTTGTCCATCGTCATTCCCGGCCGCCACTCCTGCCCCGGCTTGAGGTTGATCACGGTCTCCGCCATCTCGAGCGGCGCGGGATCGGTCGCGCTGTTGGCGCGGCCGGCCTTGCCGAACACGGACTCGACTTCCGGAAACGACTTGAGGATCCGGTCCTGGACCTGCAGCAGCTCCCCCGCTTTCGTGACCGAGATGCCCGGCAGCGTGGACGGCATGTACAGGAGCGTGCCCTCGTTGAGCGTCGGCATGAACTCGCTGCCGAGCCTGGCGGCCGGGTAAACGCTCGCCGCCAGCGCGACCGCGGCCAGCGCGATGGTGAGCTTCTTCCGCCGCAGGACCCACTCGATGACCGGGTGGTAGGCCGCGACCATGCCGCGCACGAGCGGGTTCTTCATTTCCGACGGGATGCGCCCGCGCACGAACAGCAGCATCAGCACCGGCACGAGCGTGATGGACAGGATCGCCGCCCCCGCCATCGCGAATGTCTTGGTGAAGGCCAGCGGCTGGAACATCCGCCCTTCCTGCGCCTCCAGCGTGAAGACCGGCAGGAACGACACCGTGATGATCAGCAGGCTGAAGAACAGCGGCGGCCCAACCTCCCGGCAGGACGCGACGATGGCGCCCAGCCGGGAATCCCCGTCTTTCAGGCGCTCCAGGTGCTTGTGCGCGTTCTCGATCATCACGATCGCCGCATCGACCATGGCGCCGATCGCGATCGCGATGCCGCCCAGGCTCATGATGTT
>CAYXUJ010000129.1:0-2757 GCA_964468395.1 uncultured Steroidobacteraceae bacterium | reverse complement strand
CGGGAGAGGGTCCCGGTGCCGCGGTCGCTACATTCTAATCGAGTGCGGCCCCGGCAGGCGCGGGTGCTGTTTCACAGAATCCGGCGGTCCGTGCGCCCCGATCCCTGGCGGCCCCGCCCTCAATGGCACCTTCTGCATAGGCGCGCAGGCCGGCCAGGTCGAGGACCGTGATCGACCGGTAGCCCGTTTTCACCCAGCCCTCCCTGGCGAAGCGCTGCAGCACGGCATTGACCGTCTTGCGCGAAGCATTGGCCAGGATCCCGAGTGCCGCCTGTGACAGCGGGATCGGCACGTTCTCGACCGCAGCGACCCGCCGCAATGCGAGCGCGATGCGATGCTGCTCGCTTGGATTCTGCAGGTCGTAGAAAGCGCGGATCACGATGTCGACGTTCAGCAGCAGCATGTGCGTGAACCGGCGCGTCACCGACGGATCGCGCTGCGCCATCTGATCCATGCAGTCGAGCGGCAGGTAGATCGCTTCCGTGTCGAGCGCCGCCTGCAAGCCGACGCGCCGCGGCTCGCGGCTGAGGAACGGCCCCTCGCCGATCCAGCCGCCGGGCGTGATGACATGCAAGAGCTGCGGCGTCGCTGCGGGCGGCGCAGCCAGCACGATGACCGCGCCCGAAACGATGCCATAGACGCCGCCGACCGGATCGCCCGTGCAGTAGATCACCTCGCCCGCTGCAAAGCGTTTCGGCACGGCGCGCCGGAATACTTCCGCCTGGAATTCAGGTGGCTGCAGCGACAGCCAGCCGCTGCTGGACAGCGTGCCCAGGGCCCTGGATGGACCGATCAACGCGCCCCCTCCCTGGCAGTCCGGGCCATGCCCACCACTCCCGCCGTCCAGGTGCCTGATCGGGCTCATGCCAGCCCGACGATCCCATCGGATTCTGTCAGAAACTGTCCCTGCGGGTACAATCTGCGACCCGCCGAAGTGCAAGCCTTCCCGGGTAACTACCGATCGCCGCCCCCGTGCGGGCGCACCCCGGGAGGATTGAAATGAAGAGCCTGCGATTGTTTGCCCTCACGCTGCTCACCGCGATGCCGCTGGCGGCAGCCGCTCAGAGCAAGCCCAACGTCCTGGTCATCTGGGGCGACGACATCGGCACCTGGAACATCAGCCACAACAACCGCGGAATGATGGGGTACATGACCCCCAACATCGACCGCATCGCCAGGGAAGGCGTGGCATTCACCGACTACTACGGCCAGCAAAGCTGCACGGCCGGCCGCGCCGCCTTCATCAACGGCAGCGTGCCGGTGCGCACCGGCATGACCAAGGTCGGCATGCCTGCCGCCGTCGAAGGCTGGCAGAAGACGGACGTCACGATGGCGACGGTCATGAAGAGTATGGGCTACGCCACGGGCCAGTTCGGCAAGAACCACCAGGGCGACCGCGACGAGCACCTGCCGACCATGCACGGCTTCGACGAATTCCTCGGCAACCTCTATCACCTCAACGCCGAAGAGGAACCGGAGAACCGCGACTATCCCGCCAACCTGGTGCTGGCCAACGGCAAGACCTTCCGCCAGCAGTTCGGCCCGCGCGGCGTGCTCAAGTGCAAGGCCACCGGCCCCGAGCAGCAGAGCTGCCAGGACACCGGCGCCCTCACCCGCAAGCGCATGGAAACCATCGACGACGAGACGCTCGCCGCTGCCAAGGATTTCATCCAGCGGCAGGTGAAGTCCGGCAAGCCGTTCTTCACCTGGTGGAACGCCACGCGCATGCATTTCCGCACGCACGTGAAGGAGGCCAACAAGGGCATTTCCGGGCCAAGCGGCGACGAGTACCACGACGGCATGGTCGAGCACGATCGCCATGTCGGCGAACTGCTGCAGCTGCTCGACGACCTCGGCATCGCCGACAACACCATCGTGCTGTACTCCACCGACAACGGCCCGCACTTCAACACCTGGCCCGACGCCGGCACGACGCCCTTCCACGGCGAGAAGAACTCGAACTGGGAAGGCGCCTACCGCGTACCGGCCTTCGTGCGCTGGCCCGGCAAGTTCCAGGCCGGCGTGACGCTGAACGGCATCGTGGCTCATGAAGACTGGCTGCCCACTTTTGCCGCCGCCGCCGGCAACCCGAAGATTGTCGAGCAACTCAAGGCGGGCGTGGATCTCAACGGCCGCAGGTACCGGAACCACCTGGACGGCTACAACATGACGGATTACCTCGCCGGCAAGGCGAAGGAGTCGCCGCGCAGGGACTTCATCTACGTGGACGACGGCGGCCACATCGCCGCGATCCGGGTCGGCGACTGGAAGGCGGTTTACCTCGAGAACCGCGCCAATCGCCTGCAAATATGGAAAGAGCCGTTCGTCGACCTGCGGGCACCGGATCTCTACAACCTGCGTCGCGATCCGTTCGAGAAGGCCAAGATCGGCTCCAATACTTACGAGGACTGGTACATCGACCGTGCTTATCTGCTCGGGCCGATGCAGGTCGTCGCCAGCAGGTTCCTGATGACGCTCAAGGAATATCCGCCCAGCCAGGCGCCGGGCGACTGGAGCCTGAGTTCCCTGGAGGAGCACATCAAGAATATGAGCATCGGCGGGAACTGAGCGCCGCAACGCACAGGGCGGGGCGTCCCGGGCGGGGCGTCCCGCCCGTTTGTTTCATGGGGCCAGAAGTGCGTCCGGCTTCGCCTTGGTCGAACTCGTGGCCAGTCGCGGTTCGCCTGTTTCAGCTCCCGGCGCCCAGCCAGCGCAGCGCCGCGTCCAGGCTCTGCACGAACTCGACGCGCACGCCGC
>CAYXUJ010000128.1:0-2817 GCA_964468395.1 uncultured Steroidobacteraceae bacterium | reverse complement strand
TTGACGGCGAGGCCGCCCTGCGAGGTTTCCTTGTAGTGCGTCGACATGTCGAGGCCGGTCTGGCGCATGGTCGCGATGACCTGGTCGAGCGACACCTTGTGCGTGCCGTCGCCGCGCAGCGCGAGCCGCGCGGCATTGATCGCCTTGACCGCGCCCATGGCGTTGCGCTCGATGCAGGGGATCTGCACCAGGCCGGCGATCGGGTCGCAGGTCAGGCCGAGGTTGTGCTCCATGCCGATCTCGGCGGCGTTCTCGACCTGCTCGTTCGTGCCGCCGAGCGCCGCGGTCAGGCCGCCGGCCGCCATCGAACAGGCGACGCCGACCTCGCCCTGGCAGCCCATCTCGGCGCCCGAGATCGAGGCATTGCGCTTGTACAGCAGGCCGATCGCGCCGGCGGCGAGCAGGAAGCGGCGCACGCCGGCGTCGTCGCTGCCTGCGCAGAGCTTTGCGTAGTAGTGCAGCACCGCCGGCACGATGCCGGCCGCGCCGTTGGTCGGCGCGGTCACGACCTGGCCGCCGGCTGCGTTCTCCTCGTTGACCGCGAGCGCCCAGGCGTTGACCCATTCCATCGGGTCCACCGGCTTGGAGCTCGCTTCCGCGTCGAGCGCGCGCTTCAGCCGCGGCGCGCGGCGCGGGACCTTCAGCACGCCGGGCAGCACGCCCTCGGCCGCGAAGCCGCGCAGCACGCAGGCCTGCATCACGCTCCAGATGCGCGCAAGCCCGGCGTCGATCTCGGCATCGGCGCGCAGCGCGCGCTCATTGGCCAGCATCAGCCCGTCGATCGTGACGCCCGCCTCGCGGCAGCGCACCAGCAGCTCGTCGGCGTCGTCGAACGGCAGCGGCGGCAGGTGCTCGGGCAGGTCGCCTGCGGGCTGCCCATCGCCTTCGCGTTGCACGGCGCCGCCGCCGATCGAGTACATAACTTCGGTCAGCAGCGTGGCGCCGGCGGCGTCGCGCGCGGTGAAGCGCATGCCGTTGGAATGGCCCGGCAGCATCTGGTCGCGGTGGAACAGCAGGTTCATCGGCTCGTCGAACGCGACCTCGTGGCGCCCCAGCAGCCGCAGGCGGCCGCCGGCGCGGATGCGCGCGAGGGACGGCTCCATCAGCGCGGGATCGAGTCCCGACGGGTCGTGGCCCTCGAGCCCGAGCAGGATTGCGCGGTCGGTGCAATGGCCGAGGCCGGTGAGCGCGAGCGAGCCGTAGAGCTGCGCGAACACCTCGGCCGTGCGCTCCAGCAGCCCGCGCTCCTCGAGATCGAGCGCGAACAGGCGCGCGGCCAGCATCGGGCCCATCGTGTGCGAGGAGGACGGCCCGACGCCGACCTTGAACACGTCGAAGACCGAGAGGTTCATAGCGCCGCCAGGCGCCGCAGGATCAGCCCGGCCAGCTCGTCGGCCAGGGCCTTGCGCAGGGACTGCTCCTCGTGCTCCTTCGCCAGCACCGCGGTCTCGTCGTAGCCGTACGAGCGCGTCAGCCGCGCCTGCTGGCGCGCCAGCAACTCGCGTCCGTCGCCCTGGACCGAGTATTCGACGCTGTAATACACCTCGTACTCGCCCGGCCGGTTGCTGGCCGACACCGACAGCAACTCGCGCCCGGTCTCGTCGGCGTGCAGGCGCACGACCGCGCTGGCGCTGGCGGCATCCGGCGCCAGCTTCGCGCCCGCGGCGCGCAGCTGCGAGGCGAGCGCCGCATAGAGCGGCGTGTAGCGGTCCGCGGTTTCCACGTATGGCCGCGACAGCACCGCCGGCAGCGGCGCCTGGCCGCGCAGGTGGAAGCCGCAGGCCGCGGCCAGCGCCAGCGGCAGCAGGACCAGCGCATGCATGAGTTTCCGCATCAGACCACCACGTTGACGAGCTTGCCGGGGACGTAGATCAGCTTGCGCACGGCCTGGCCGGCGACGAACTTGGCAACGCCCGGGTCGGCCAGCGCCGCGGCGCGCGCGGCAGCCTCGTCGGCGCCGGCCGGCATCTGCACGCGCCCGCGCAGCTTGCCGTTGACCTGCACGACGATCTCGACCGTGTCCTGCACGAGGGCGGCTGCGTCAGGCTCGGGCCAGCGCTGGTCCACGACCGCGCCGGCGTGGCCGAGCGCCTGCCACAGCGCATGCGCCGCATGCGGCACGAACGGCGCCAGCATCAGCACCACTGTGTCGAGCGCCTCCTGCATCACGGACCGGCCCTGGGCCGAACCGTCCTCGAAGCGCGCGATCGCGTTCAGCAATTCCATCACCGCCGCGATCGCCGTGTTGAAGGTGCGCCGGCGGCCGATGTCGTCGCCGACCTTGGCCAGGGTCTGGTGCACCTGCCGGCGCAACGCGCGCTGCGCGTCGTCGAGCCGGGCCGGGTCCGGCCGGCCGGCCGCGCCGCCCTGCACGTGCGCATGCACGATCTTCCACAGCCGCTTCATGAATCGGAACGCGCCCTCGACGCCCTCGTCCGACCACTCGAGCGTGTGCTCGGGCGGGGCGGCGAACATCATGAACAGCCGCGCGGTGTCGGCGCCGTAGCGGTCCACCAGCTGCTGCGGGTCCACGCCGTTGCGCCGCGACTTGGACATCGTGCCGATGCCGCCGGACTCGACCGGCAGGCCGTCGGCCTTCAGCACGCCGCCCGACACCTCGCTCGGGTGGTAGTAGACGATGCGCCCCGAGGCCGGCTTGCGGAACCAGATTTCGTTCAGGACCATGCCCTGGGTCAGCAGCCGCTCGAACGGCTCGTCGAGCGCGGTCAGCCCGCAGTCACGCATCACCCGCGTCCAGAACCGCGAGTACAGCAGGTGCAGGATCGCGTGCTCGATGCCGCCGATGTACTGGTCCAC
>CAYXUJ010000127.1:0-2824 GCA_964468395.1 uncultured Steroidobacteraceae bacterium | reverse complement strand
GGCATCCGGCACAGCGAGCCCTATGCGCACGACACGTTCCCGAACGACCAGGCCCGCGCGCCGGATGCTATCCGCGAGCGCTCGGGCGTCTTCTGCTACAACACCGGGCACTGGGATTTCGACACGGACGCGGTCACGGCGGAGGCGCTGCCGCCGCGACGCCTGGACATCGGCAACGTGAGCTGGTCCGGCAAGGGCGACTACGGCGCCTATGCCGCTGCCATCACGGAACGCGCGCGGCATCTGTGGCGGCAGGGCGCGCAGCTCGTCGTGCTGGGCGGCGACCACGGCGTGACGATCCCGGTGCTGGACGCGCTCGATGCCGTCGGCGAGCCGGTCTACATCCTGCACGTGGATGCGCACCTCGACTGGCGCGAGGAAGTCGGCGGCATCCGGCGCGGCTACAGCTCACCGCTGCAATGGGCGAGCAAGCTGAAGACGGTTGCCGGCATGACGCAGATCGGCATGCGCGGCATCGGCAGCGCCCGCAGCCGCGAAGTGCAGGCGGCACGCGCCTACGGCTCGAAGCTGTTCAGCGCCGAGCAGATCCATCGCGACGGCATGACGCCAGTGCTCGAGTCCATTCCCGCCGGCGTACCGGTGTACGTGACGATCGACGCGGATGGCCTCGACCCGACGGAGATGCCGGCGGTGATGGCGCCGTCGCCCGGCGGCATCTACTACCGGCAGCTGGCGCCGCTGCTGCGGCAGGTCGCCCGCCGCAACCGTGTCGTCGGCCTGGACATCGTCGAGGTTGCGCCGAGCTACGACTTCGGCAATGCCCTGACCAGCATCATGGCTGGGCGCCTGATCATGAACGTCATCGCCGCACGCGGAAGCTGAGCGCCGCCGGTCGCGGCAGGCCGCCGTCCGGGGCCGGCCATTCGTCACTCGTCGCGATCCCTCCCTGGAACGGGACGGCGCCCGTGCGACTCGACTATCCTCTGCCCATGTCCGCGGCCGTCCTGTCCTCTCCTCCCCGTCGCCAGGCGCCGGTGCTCGACTGGCGGCGCCTGTTGTTTGCGACCGGCGTCGCGCTGCTCTTCGGACTTGCCAACAGCGTGCCCGACACCGCGCCCGCACCCCACGTCACCGTTGCCCATGCCGTCGTCGTCGGCCTGCTGGTCGTGCTCGCTTTCTCCGTGCTCGAGCGTTACCCGGCACGGCCGCCGTCCTGGCTGTCGCGGTGGGTCCTGCAGATCGCCGGCGTGGTCGTCGCCGTGCCGGCCGGCGTGATCCTCGCGCACTACGTGTCGATGTGGATCGACATCGAACAGGCGCACGCGCCGCCGCAGATGCAGGGGCTGATCGTGCTGATCGTCGAAGGCCTGCTGGTGGCGCCATGGTTCGCGCTCGGTGCGCTGGTGCGGCAGAAGGAGGCGCTGGCGCGCGATCAGGCGCTTGCCCTCGACCTCGCGCGCAGCGAGATGGAGCGCCAGGCGCTGGATGCGCGGCTCAACCTGCTGCAGGCGCAGGTGGCGCCGCATTTCCTGTTCAACACGCTCGCCAACGTGCAGGCCCTCGTGGACTCGGGCTCGCCGCAGGCCTCCGAGGTGCTGCGCAGCCTCGTCGCCTACCTGCGCGCGGCCGTGCCGCGGCTCAACGAGCCGGCGACCACCCTCGGCCAGGAATTGCAGCTGGTGCGCGCCTACCTCGACCTGATGCGCATGCGCATGCCGGACCGGCTGCGCTTCCAGCTCAGCGCCGATGACGAGGCACTCGCCCTGCGCTGCCCGCCGATGACGCTGCTGACGCTGGTGGAGAACGCCGTGCGCCACGGCATCGACCCGAGCGAGGAAGGCGGCTGCATCGAAGTCGAGATCCGCCGCCGGGGCGATCGCTGCCGGATCCTGGTGCGCGACGACGGCGTCGGTCTCGCTGCCGACAGCCGCGGCCTCGGCACCGGCCTCGCAGCGCTGCGCGAGCGGCTGCAACTGGTGTTCGCCGGCGGAGCGGCATTGCGCATCAGCGCGCGCCAGCCGCGCGGCGTGCTGGCAGAGCTGGAAATCCCGGCACTCGAGACCGCGGCATGAGCGGACGGCGGCCGAGCGCCCTGATCGCGGACGACGAGCCGCTGCTGCGCGAGGCGCTCGCGCGCCAGCTCGCGCAAGCCTGGCCGGAACTCGAGATCGTGGCGGAGGCGCGCAACGGCCGCGAGGTCGTCAGCCTGTTCGACGCCCGGCAGCCGGACATCTGTTTCCTCGACGTACAGATGCCGGGGCTCTCCGGGGTCGAGGCCGCGCGGCACATCGGCCGGCGCGCGCACCTGGTGTTCGTCACGGCCTTCGATCACTACGCCGTGCAGGCTTTCGCCGAGGGCGCGCTCGATTACCTGGTGAAGCCGGTGGAGCCGGCGCGCCTCGCCGATACCGTCTCGCGGCTGCAGGAGCGCCTCGCCGGCGCGCAGCCAGCCTTGAACACGGAGGCGCTGCTGCAGCAGCTGACCGAGCAGCTCGAGCGGCTGCAGAGCCGCGCCGGGCTGGAGCAGTTGCGCTGGATCCGCGCGCAGGTGGGCCAGACACTGCGCCTGATCGCGATCGAGGACATCGACTACCTGCGCGCCGACAGCAAGTACACGACGATCGCCTGGCGCGGGGACCGCGGCGAGCCGGCCGAGGCGCTGGTGCGCACGCCGCTCAAGGAACTGGCGGCGCGCCTCGACCCGGAGCAGTTCGCGCAGGTGCACCGCTCGGTGGTCGTGAACCTGCGGGCCATCAGCCACGTCAGGCGCGGCGACAACGAGACCGCCGACATCCACTTGAAAGGCCGCAGTGAGGTGCTGCCGGTGAGCCGCACCTACCTGCATCTGTTCAAGCAGATGTAG
>CAYXUJ010000126.1:0-2909 GCA_964468395.1 uncultured Steroidobacteraceae bacterium | reverse complement strand
GCCAGCGCCACTGCCTCGCTGACCGCGCCGTGCCGGCTGATCGTCGCCGGCCGCACGCCGAGCTCGGACCGCTTGGCGTCATTGGAGTAGGTCACCCAGCCGCGCTCGAAATAGTCGGAACTGCCGGCAATGTCGGTCAGGCTCTTGGCCAGCAGCCCGCCGGTGCAGGACTCGGCAGTCGCGATCATCAGGCCGGCCTCGCGCAGGCGTTGTCCGACCGAGCGGGCGAGACGGGCGACGGCGGCGGCGCGCGCGCGGGCCATGGCCTCAGTTGAACTTCGAGAAATCGGGCTTGCGCTTCTCGACGATGGCCGCGATCGCCTCGCGCGCCTCGGGGCCCGACAGCCGCGGCCCGAACTGCGCCGCCTCGCGCATGATCGTCTCCTGCACGGCCGTGCCGAGCGCCTGGCGCAGCAGTTTCTTGCTCTCGCGCACCGCGCCGGGCGGCAGCGCATTGAAGCCGCGCGCCACCATCTGCGCATGCAGCAGCACCTCGTTCGCGGGCAGCACGGCGTTGGCGATGCCCATCACCACCGCTTCCGGCGCCGGGAACGGTCGGCCGAGCAGCAGCTTCTCCGCCGCGCGCACGCGCCCGGCGATCATCGGCAACAGCAGCGTCGAGGCGAACTCCGGCACCAGGCCGAGCCCGGTGAACGGCATCGAGAAGCTCGCGTCGTCGGCGACATAGACCATGTCGCAGTGCAGCAGCATGGTCACGCCGATGCCGACCGCGAGGCCGTTGACCGCCGCGATCACCGGCTTGTCGCAGGCCGCGAGCACCTGCATGAAGGTCAGCACCGGCGAGTCGGGCTGCGCAAAGCGCGGATCGGCGAAGTATTTCAGGTCGGCGCCGGCAGTGAAGGCGCCGCCCGCGCCGGTGATCACGACCGCGCGCACGGCGGGGTCCCCGGCCGCCCGGCGCAGGGCCGCGATCAGACCCTCGAACATCTCGCCGGACAGCGCATTCTTCTTCTCGGGGCGGTCGATGGTGAGCGTCGCGACGCCCTGGTCGAGCTGGTAGCCGATGGTCATGTGTGGTCCTTCCTCCGAGCCGTCATAATGCCTCAAATGACCGTTTCCCCGCAGAAACCGGCGACCGCACGGCTGTTCGCCGACGCCGAGAGTCATACGCCGATGATGCAGCAGTACCTGCGCATCAAGGCGGCGCATCCGGACGTGCTGCTGCTGTACCGGATGGGGGACTTCTACGAGATGTTCTACGAGGACGCGCGCCGAGGCTCGCGCCTGCTCGACATCGTGCTGACGCAGCGCGGCGAGTCCGGCGGCAGCCCGATCCCGATGGCCGGCGTGCCGGTGGACAAGCTCGACCAGTACCTGGCGCGGCTCGTGAAAAAGGGCGAGTCGGTCGCGATCTGCGAGCAGGTCGGCGAGGTCGGCAAGGGCAAGGGCCCGGTGGAGCGCGAGGTCGTGCGCATCGTCACGCCGGGCACGGTGACCGACGAGGCGCTGCTCGATGCGCGACGCGACAACCTGCTGGCCGCAGTCGCGCTGGACGGCGCGCGCTTCGGCATCGGCTGGCTCGACCTGAGCGCGGGCCGCTTCAGCGTGCTCGAGGGCGAAGGCGCCGAGTCGCTGCGGTCGGAACTGGAGCGCCTGCGGCCCGCGGAACTGCTGCTGCCGGAGGGCGTGACGCTGGCCGGCATCGCCAGCGCCGTCGAGCGCCCGCCCTGGCAGTTCGATCCGGAGGCGGCGCGGCGCGCGCTCAATGCCCAGTTCGGGACCAGCAGCCTGGCGGGCTTCGGCGCCGAGGACCTGACGCTCGCGCTCGGCGCCGCGGGCGCGCTGCTCGCCTACGTGCGCGACACGCAGAAAGGCGCACTGCCCCACCTGACCTCGCTGGCACGCGAATCGCGCGACGAGACGCTGGCGATGGATGCGGCGACGCGGCGCAACCTCGAGCTCGACGCCAGCCTCGCAGGCCGCGACGAGCACACGCTCGCCGGCGTCATCGACCGCACTGCGACCGCGATGGGCGCGCGCGAGCTGCGGCGCTGGATCCAGCGTCCGCTGCGCGACCACGCATCGTTGCGCGCCCGCTACCAGGCAGTCGGCGCGCTGATCGATTCGGGACGCCACCAGCCGCTGCATGAGGAACTCGCGGGCGTCGGCGACGTCGAGCGCGTGCTGGCGCGGGTGGCGCTGCGCTCGGCGCGGCCGCGCGACCTCGCCATGCTGCGCGACGCGCTGGCGCCCCTGCCGCAGGTCCGCGCGCAGCTGGTGGGCCTCGATGCGCCGCTGCTGGCCGACGCCGCCGCCGGCCTCGACGCCCCGCCCGGTCCGGCGGCGCTGCTCGCGCGCGCGATCGTGCCCTCCCCGCCGCCGCTGTTGCGCGACGGCGGCGTGATCGCCGACGGCTACGACGCGGACCTCGACGAGCTGCGCGCGACGGCCGGCGGCGCCGACCGCCACCTGCTCGAGCTCGAGGAGCGCGAGCGGCTGCGCAGCGGCATCCCCCAGCTCCGGCTCGGCTACAACCGCGTGCACGGCTACTACATCGAGCTGCCGCGCAGCCAGTCGGGCCGTGCGCCGCTCGATTACCAGCGCCGCCAGACGGTCAAGAACGCCGAGCGCTACGTCACGCCCGAGCTCAAGCAGTTCGAGGACCGCGTGCTCGGCGCCCGCGACCGCGCGCTGGCGCGCGAGCGCGAACTGTTCGACGGCCTGCTCGACGCGCTGACCGCGGACCTGGCGGCGCTCAAGCGCGCCGCGCAGGCGCTGGCGACGGCCGACGTGCTGGCGAACCTGGCCGAGCGCGCGGTCAGCCTGCGCTATGTACGGCCGGAACTGTCGGACGAGCCGGGCTTCCGGATCGCCGGCGGCCGCCACCCGGTGGTCGAGCGCGTGCTGGAGGATCCGTTCGTGCCGAACGACCTCGCGCTCGACGACGG
>CAYXUJ010000125.1:0-2937 GCA_964468395.1 uncultured Steroidobacteraceae bacterium | reverse complement strand
GCTCGACCCCGAGCCGCGGGTCAAGCCCGAGGAGGCCGGCGACGCCGACACCGAGTCGCTGCGCAACCTGCTGCACCTGGCGCTCGGCTCGCCGATCGAGGAATCGATCCTCGCCGACTACGGCGAACTGATCGGCGACGACGACGGCGACTGGGCCGACGACGATCCCGAGGCCGCGGAACGGCAGATCCTGGCGAACCGGGTCGGCAAGTTCGGGCGCTTCCGCGAGAACCTGGTCGTGTCGCTCAGGATCGACGACCGCCACTGGCTCAATGCGCGCATCTCCGGCTACCCGTACGGCGAGCTGTTCAACTTCGGCCTGCTGTCGTCGCTCGCGGTCATGGTGGTCGCGGCGCTCGCGCTCGCGGCCTGGGTCACCGACCGGCCGCTGGCCGCGCTGTCGGCGCTCACCCGCGGCGCCGAGGCGCTCGGCGTCAACGTCGCCAGCGCCAAGCCGCTGCGCGAGAAGGGCCCGACCGAGCTGCGGCGCGCGTCGGAGGCGTTCAACCGGATGCAGCGGCGCATCCAGGCGCTGGTGGACGAGCGCACGCGCATGGTGGCGGCGATCTCGCACGACCTGCGCACGCCGCTGGCGCGCATCCGCCTGCGCGCCGAGTTCGCCGACGACCCGGCCGAGCGCGAGAAGATGCTGGGCGACGTCGCCGAGATGGAATCGATGATCGACGACACGCTCAAGGCGACCGCCGACGCGGCCGCCTCCGAGGAGCGCATGGAGGTGGACTTCGTGTCGCTGATGACCCGCCTGACGATCGACCTCGGCGTCGAGCCGCCGAGCTTCCAGCTCGACGGCGCGGGCGAGATCCGCTACCGCTGCGCGCCGGGCGCGATCCGGCGCGCATGCATGAACCTCATCAACAATGCCGTGCTGTACGGCGGGACCGCGCGCGTGAGCGTGGCGCTGTTCCCGGGCGAGATCCGCGTGGACGTCGAGGACGACGGTCCGGGCATCCCGCCGATCGAGCGCGCCAACGTGTTCCTGCCGTTCTACCGCCTCGAGCCCTCGCGCAGCCGCCACACGGGCGGCACCGGTCTCGGGCTGACGATCGCGCAGGCGATCGTGCGCGCGCACGGCGGCGAGGTCACGCTTGGCGAGGCGCCGGGCGGCGGCCTGCTCGCGCGCATCACGTTGCCGACCTCAGAGCCGCCGGCGGACGCCAATGCTGAGTGACATCACCGATCTCGAGCGCGGCGCCCGCCTGCGTGCGGACGTCTGCATCATCGGCGCCGGCATCGCCGGCATCACCGTCGCGCGCAAGCTCATGGGCGGCGGCCTGTCGGTCATCCTGCTGGAGAGCGGCGGCACCGACTTCGACGCCCAGATCCAGGACCTGATGGCGGGCCGGTCGGCCGGCCTGCCGTACTACGCGCTGGTGGACTCGCGCCTGCGGCTGTTCGGCGGCACGCTCAACATCTGGGGCGGGCGCACGGCCGAGATGGACGGCATCGACTTCGAGCAGCGAGCCTGGATCCCGCACAGCGGCTGGCCGGTCACCCATGCGGAAATGCAGCCGTGGGTTGAGGAAGCCCGCAGCCTGCTGGGTGCCGATGCGATCGCGCGCAGCGGGCAGCCCTGGGCGCCGCCCGGCGTCACGCTGCCAGAGTTCGACGCGGACCAGCTGCGCGCGGGCTTCTGGCAGATCGGCATTCACGCGGACAGGCTTTCGCCATCGCGCTGCAGGGACCTGGCGCGCGCGCGGGACGTGACGGTCCTGACCCGCGCCACGGTGACGCGGCTGCGGTCGCGAGCGGATCTCGGGTCGGTCGAGGAGATAGACGTCGCCGGCCCGGACGGCCGGCGCGCGACGGTCAGCGCCCGGCATTTCGTGCTGGCAGCGGGCGGCCTGGAGAACGCGCGCCTGCTGCTCGCCTCCAACGACGCCAGCCCGCACGGCCTCGGCAACGAGCACGACCTGGTCGGCCGCTTCTTCATGGAGCACCCGCACGCCCGCGGCGGCCGCGTGTACGCGACCGCGCTGTGGCGCCTGCTGAATCTCTATGCCTGCAAGCGGCAGGTCGGGCCGGCCATGGTCGCGCCCTGCTTCCGGCCGGGCGAGGGGCTGCAGCGGCGCGCGCGCATCCTGAATTCGGCGTTTGCGCTGGCATGCCGCCCGCATCCCGGCGACCAGCCGTTCATCGCCATCCGCGCCTACCGGGCGGCGCGGCACCGGCTGCGCCCGACGCGCGGCAACCGACGGCTGTGGCGGCTGCTCAAGGACGCGGCGCGCCGGTTCAACAGCATGACCGACCCGCTGCGGCCGTGGCTGCTCACGCGCAGCGGCGCGCGCGGGCTGTACGCGGCCATTCGCGCGGAGCAGGCGCCCAACCCGCAGAGCCGCGTCTACCTGGGACCGGAGCGCGATGCGCTCGGCGTGCCGCGGCTGGTACTGGACTGGCGGCTCGACGAGATCGACAAGCGCACCATCCGCGTGCTGATGCAGGCCTTCGACTCGGAACTGCGACGGCTGCGGCTCGGGTGGCTCGATCCCGAGCCCTGGCTCGACGACCAGGAGTCCGTGTGGCGCTTCGATCCGGCGATCAGCAACCATCCGATCGGCGGCTATCACCACATGGGGACGACGCGCATGGCGGATCATCCGAGCCGCGGCGTCGTCGATCGCAACTGCCAGGTATTCGGCCTCGACAACCTCTACGTCGCCGGCAGTTCGGTCTTCACGACCGGCAGCTGGGCGAATCCGACGCTGACGCTCACCGCGCTCAGCGCGCGGCTCGGCGATCATCTCCTGCAAGTAGCGCGCGCCACGCACGCGCCGGCCGCCGTCGCCGAAGCCGCTGCCGCACCGTAAATGGGACAGACACTTTTTTGGCAGTGCCAAAATAGTGTCTGTCCCATTTATCCAGCAACGCGCACCATGGTGTGCAGGTACTTCATCCCGCGAAGCCTAGCGCAAGCCCGGC
>CAYXUJ010000124.1:0-2978 GCA_964468395.1 uncultured Steroidobacteraceae bacterium | reverse complement strand
TGCTTGCGGCCGTCCTGGCCGATGGCCCAGCCGATGACGACGCAGGCCTCGCCGACGTGCACGCAGCGGTCCACGCGCGCCGCATAGAGGCCGAGCAGCGCGCCGCTCCTGCCGCCGCCGCAGGCGAAGAATCCGGGACAGTCGAGCGCCGCCCACATGAACTCCGGGCGCACCTTGCCGTCCGGCCCGGCGAGCGAGGTGTCCGGCAGCCAGGCGGCGGCCACCAGCTCGCGGCCGGCGATCGGCGAGGCAAAGATCCGCATGCCGTCGCCGCGGCTGCGCTCCGGGCCGCAGACGAAGCAGCCCGGGTATGCGTGCTCGCGGAATCCCTGGAAATCGTGGACCGCGGCGAGCGCCTGTGCGTAGCTCGGCGGCTCCGGCACCTGCAGCTCGAAGGTCTTCGGCGTCGCCATCGCGACCGGCTCGTCGCCGTCGGTCAGCAACAGCCGTGAGCCGTCTGCATCGTCGCGGATCTCGAGCGGCCGGTCGAGCGGCGGCGGTTTCATCAGCCGCACCTCGACCGGCGCGGACGCGGCGGCGGCGAGCATGCCGCAGGTATAACCGCCGTTGCCGGACTGCGGCGGCCCGCGAAAACGGCGTCCGATCATCAGGAATCGGTCTGCGGTCATCGTGCGCCGCATCCTAGCCCATCGGGGTGGATGCCGGGGGTCGTCGCCGCTAAGCTTTGCGGCATGAAAGCCTCCATCGCCTGCCTAGCCTGCTGCCTGCTGGCCGCACCAGCCTCGACCGCCGAGTCCGGCGACGGCCTGCGTGAGTTCGCGGCCCGGCGCGCCGGGCACGACACCGAGATCGCCCGCTCGATCTGGACCTGGGCCGAGGTCGGCTACCAGGAAGTCCAGAGCTCTGCCCTGCTGCAGCAGGAACTCGCGGCCGCCGGATTCACGGTCGAGGCCGGCGTCGCCGGCATCCCGACCGCATTCGTCGCGAACGCGGGAAGCGGCGGGCCCGTGGTCGGCATCCTGGCGGAATTCGACGCGCTGCCCGGCTTTTCGCAGGCGGCCGAGCCCGAGCGCCGGCCGATCGCCGGCAAGTTCGCGGCCCACGCCTGCGGCCATCACCTGTTCGGCACCGCCTCCGTCTCCGCGGCCATCGCGCTTGCCGACTGGCTGCGGCGCACGGGCACCGCCGGCACGGTACGTCTCTACGGCACGCCGGCCGAGGAAGGCGGCGCCGCCAAGGTCTATATGGTGCGCGCCGGCCTGTTCGACGACGTGGACGTGGTGATGCACTGGCACGCGGCCGACGTCAATGCGGCCGGCATCGACCGCTCGCTCGCCAACAAGACCGCCAAGTTCCGCTTCCACGGCCAGTCGGCGCACGCTTCCGGCGCGCCGGAGCGCGGCCGCTCGGCGCTGGACGGCGTCGAGGCGATGAACCACATGGTCAACATGCTGCGCGAACACGTGCCGTCGGACGCGCGCCTGCACTATGTGATCACCAACGGCGGCTCGGCGCCCAACGTCGTGCCGGAATTCGCCGAGTCCTATCACTACGTGCGCCACGCCGACCCGCGCATGGTCGAGCAGATCTTCGACCGCGTCGTGCAGGCCGGCGAAGGCGCGGCGCTCGGCACCGGCACGCGCATGGACTACGAGGTGATCGGCGGCGTCTACAACCTGCTGCCGAACGAGACGCTGCAGCGCGTCATGCACGCCAAGCTGTCTGCGGTCGGCGGCTTCGAGTACACGCCGGATGAGCAGGCTTTCGCTGAGAAGCTGTATGCCAGCCTCAACTCGCCGAGCCTGCCGATCGGCTCGCAGGCGCAGGTGCAGCCGTTCGAGTTCCAGCGCCCGGGCATCGGCTCGACCGACGTCGCCGACGTCAGCTGGACCGTGCCGACGGTCGGCCTGCGCACGGCGACCTGGGTGCCGGGCACGCCCGCGCACAGCTGGCAGGCCACGGCCGCCGGCGGCATGAGCATCGGCTTCCGCGGCATGCACGTCGCCACGCAGACGCTGGCGCTGATGGGCCGCGAGCTGTTTACACGT
Source organism: uncultured Steroidobacteraceae bacterium (assembly GCA_964468395.1). Taxonomy (GTDB): domain Bacteria; phylum Pseudomonadota; class Gammaproteobacteria; order Steroidobacterales; family Steroidobacteraceae; genus SCUD01. Next base: position 969 of record CAYXUJ010000124.1, on the reverse strand, counting down.
CCGAAGCTGATCGAGCAGGCGCGCGCGGAGTTCGAGCGGCGGCGCGGGCCGGGCTTCGAGTATCGCCCGCTGCTCGGCGACCGCGAGCCCGCGCTCGACTATCGGCGCGGCGTCGCCGGCGGCGGCGAGGACTGAGGCCGCACGGCCCGTCGCAGCCCGGGGTCGGCCCGTCGTAACCGGGAGTCGACCGGATCGCGGCCGGGATTAGAGTCGCCGGCACCACGGCATTCCTGCCGCACACGGGAGATCCCATGCGCCGCCTGCTCATCGCCGCCTCTGCTGCCCTCCTCGCCATCACGGCTTCCGCATCCGACCGCAGCGAGGCGGACCGCGAGCGCGACGCCCGCGACCGGCCCGCCGAACTGATGGCTTTCGCCGGCATCGCGCCCGGCATGGCGATTGCCGACGTGTTCGGCGGCGGCGGCTACTGGAGCGAACTGCTGGCGCAGGCCGTCGGGCCCGGCGGCCAGGTGACGCTGGTCAACAACCCTCCCTACCAGAACTTTGCGCGCGACGAGCTCAAGGTGCGGTTCGCCGACGGCCGCATGGCGGCGATCACGCGCCGCACCGTCGAGTCCTGCGACCTGAAGCTCGGCCGCGAGGCCTACGACCTGATCCTGATCGTGATGTCCTACCACGACCTTTATTACGTGGACGAGGAAGGCGGCTGGCCGGCCATCGATGCCGGCGCATTCCTCGGCCAGCTGCACGCGGCGCTGAAGCCGGGCGGCGCCCTGCTGATCATCGATCACGCGGCGGCTGCGGGCAGCGGCAGCTCAGCCGCGCAGGACCTGCACCGGATCGAGGAAGCCTTCGCGCGCCGCGACATCGAAAGCCACGGCTTCCGGCTCGAGAAGACCTGGGACGGCTACCGCAACCCGGACGACGACCGGTCGAAGCTGGTGTTCGATCCCGCCGTGCGCGGCAAGACCGACCGCTTCACGCACCTGTATCGCCGGCGCTGATCGT
>CAYXUJ010000123.1:0-2999 GCA_964468395.1 uncultured Steroidobacteraceae bacterium | reverse complement strand
ATCTGCTCCCGCATCTGCTCGATCAGGACTTTCAGCTCGACCGCTGAACGCGTGGTCTCGACGTCCTGCGACTTCGACGACAGCGTGTTCGCCTCGCGGTTGAACTCCTGCATCAGGAAATCGAGCTTGCGGCCGACCGCGTCGCCCGACGCCATCGTCGCGGCCAGTTCCGCGACGTGGCTCTGCAGCCGGTCGAGCTCCTCGGCCACGTCCATCTTCTGCACCAGGATCGCGATCTCCTGCTCGAGCCGCTCCGGGTTGCCCTCGACGCCGAGCGCGGCGAGCCGCTCGCCGAGCTTGGTGCGGATGCGCGCCTGCACCTCGGGCAGCCGCGCCGCGACCCCGTCCACGATCCTCTCCACCTGCTGCGCTCGCGACGCCAGCATCTCCTCGATGCGCGCGCCTTCCGCCGCGCGCGACTCGGTGAAGGCGGCCAGCGCATCGGCGAGCAGGTCCTGGGCGGCAGCCACCAGCGGCGCTGCGTCGCGCTCGGCCTCGCGCACGACGCCCGGCCAGCGCAGCAGGTCCACCGCGTCGATGCGCGCCTGTGCGCCGAGGCGCCGCTGCACGGCGAGCGCGCTCTCGATCAGGCGGTCGAGCAGCGTTTCGTCGAACAGCAGCTCGCGGCCGGCCGCCGGTCCCGGGCGCAGATAGAGCGTCGCGTCCACCTTGCCGCGGCGCGCGGCGGCGGCGATGGTCCGGCGCATGTCGCCCTCGGCGGCGCGCAGCTCCTCGGGCAGGCGCAGGCTGACCTCGAGATAGCGGTGGTTGACGCCGCGGATTTCCCAGGCCAGCAGCCCGGCCGCCGTCGCCCGCTCCGAGCGCGCGAAGCCTGTCATGCTCCTCAGCATCCGATGATCGTCCCCGCGGCCCGGTGTTGTAAGCTGCGCGACAGTCTAGCAGGGGGCCGCGGCCGTCGGCCGCAGGAGCAGGCGTGGCAATCGAGTTCGCCGAGGTCAGCCTGACCGGCGACCGCGACGACAACCAGGACCGGGTCGCGGTGGCGGCCGGGAACGGCGCGTCGCTCCTGGTCGTGATGGACGGCATGGGCGGCCATGCGCACGGCGCGCGCGCCGCGGAAGCCGGCTGCAAGGTCATGCTCGAGGCCTTCCGCGCACAGGCGTTGCCGGTGTTCGACCCGCTCGGCTTCCTGCACCTGGCGCTCGGGCGCGCGCATGCCGCCGTGGCGGCGCTCGGCACGAAGCTCTCGGTGGACGTGCGGCCGCGCGCCACCTGCGCCGTGTGCCTGGTGCAACGCGGCGAGGCCTGGTGGGCGCATGTCGGCGACAGCCGCGTCTATCACCTGCGCGGCGGGGCGATGATCGCGCGCACGCGCGACCACAGCCACGTCGAGCAGCTGCTGCGCGAGGGGTCGATCGGCGAGCACGAGGTGCAGGGGCACCCGATGCGCAATTACGTCGAGTGCTGCATCGGCGGCGAGCCGGCGCTGCCGGAGATGACGATCTCGCGCCGCCAGCCGCTGCAGGACGGCGACGTGCTGCTGGTCTGTTCCGACGGCATCTGGGCCAACCTGAAGGATTCGGACATCGCCGGGTTCTGGCGCCCGGGCAACGGCAGCTGCGCCGACGCCCTCGGCCAGCTCGCGGAACGCGCGGTGGCCGCCTCGGCGCCGCACAGCGACAATGCCTCCGCCGCCAGCCTCGTCTGGCGGCACTGACGGGGCCACGGAGATCCTCATGCGAAGCGGCGGCCGCAAGGCCGATGAACTGCGACCGGTGCGTTTCACGCGCGGCTACACGCGCCACGCGGAGGGCTCGGTGCTCGCCGAGTTCGGCGACACGCGCGTGCTGTGCACCGCGAGCGTCGACAGCGGCGTGCCCGCATTCCTGCGCAACAGCGGCAAGGGCTGGCTGACGGCCGAGTACGGCATGCTGCCGCGCGCGACCCACACACGCTCGGCGCGCGAGGCGGCGCGCGGCCGGCAGGCGGGCCGCACCCAGGAGATCCAGCGGCTGATCGGCCGGTCGCTGCGCGCCTGCATCGACCTCGGCGCGATCGGCGAGCGCACCATCACCATCGACTGCGACGTGCTGCAGGCGGACGGCGGCACGCGCACGGCGGCGATCACCGGCGGCTTCGTCGCGCTCGCGGACGCGGTGGATACGCTGGTCGAGCGGCGCGCACTCGCCGCCAGCCCGCTGCACGGCCAGGTCGCCGCGATCTCCGTCGGCATCGTCAAGGGCGAGGCGCTGCTCGACCTCGACTACGCCGAGGACGTCGAGGCCGAGACCGACATGAACGTCGTGATGAACTCCGGCGGCGCCTTCATCGAGGTGCAGGGCACGGCCGAGGGCCACGCGTTCCGGCGCGAGGAACTCGATGCCATGCTGAACCTGGCGGCGGCCGGCACGGCGCGGCTGTTCGGCCTGCAGCTCGAGGCGCGGCGAGGTTAACAATAATAAAGGGGACAGACACTTTTACCGATCAGCGTGTGCCGACTGCAATGCGGTGCCGGTAAAAGTGTCTGTCCCCTTTTTCTCCCGCCATGTCGTGCTCGCGACCGGCAATGCCGGCAAGCTCGCCGAGATGCGCGCGATCCTCGCGGGCCACGGCCTCGCCGTCGTCGCGCAATCGGAGTTCGGCATCGAACCGCCGGTCGAGGACGGCGACAGCTTCGCGGCCAATGCCCTGATCAAGGCCCGCCATGCCGCGGCGATCGCGGGCCTGCCGGCGATCGCCGACGACAGCGGGCTCGAGGTGGACGCGCTCGGCGGCCGGCCGGGGCTGCACACGGCGCGCTACGCGGGCCCGCAGGCCGACGCGCGCGCCAACAACGAACGCCTGCTGGCGGAACTCGCCGACGTGCCGGCCGGGCGGCGCGGCGCGCGCTATCGCTGCGCGATGGTCTTCGTCCGCGATGCCGCGGACCCGGCGCCGCTCGTGGCCGAGGCCGCCTGGGAGGGCCGCATCGGCCTCGCGCCGCGCGGCAGCGGCGGGTTCGGCTACGACCCGCTGTTCATCGTCGACGCATCCGGGCG
>CAYXUJ010000122.1:0-3179 GCA_964468395.1 uncultured Steroidobacteraceae bacterium | reverse complement strand
ACGCCGCCGTCAAGCAGATGTTCCTGGAGTTCCCGGGCCGCCGCTAGGCTTGTCCCGCGCAGGTGGCCGGCTCGGCTCCTCATACCAGCGCTCCTTCGGCACCACCTTCGGCTCCGCCGGGTCCGTTTCGTACGCCGGCGTCATGATCTGCACGCCGTACTCGTTGAACACGTCCTGGATGCTGGCGTGCAGGGCATGGTACTTCTCGGCCATGTCTTTCGCGTCCGGGACGTAGGTGTTCAGCTCGTAGGTGACGCAGAAGTCGCCCAGCGATTTCTGCAGCACGAACGGCGCGGGCTGCTCCAGCACCCCGGGCGTGCGCTTGGCCGCCATCAGCAGCATCGCCTCCACCTGCCGCCACGGCGTCTCGTAGCCGATGCCGACGGTTGTGTGCAGGATCAGGCCCTCGGACTTTGCCAGCGCGCTGTAGTTGGTCACCACGCTGTTCATGATCAGCGAGTTCGGGATGACGATTTCCTCGTTCTTGACGGTCCGCAGCCGCGTCACCTGCATGCGCATCTCGATGACGTCGCCGACCGCGTCGCCGATCTGCACGCGGTCGCCTGCCGCGAACAGTCGCCGGTATATCAGCGCATAGCCCGCCACGCTGTTGGCGACGAATGACGACGAGCCGATCGACAGCAGCACGCCGAAGAAGATCGACAGACCCTTGAACGCCTCGCTGCCCGACCCCGGGATGTACGGGTAGGCGATCACCAGCGCGAAGGCGACTACCATCAGCCGCACCAGGCGATAGGTCGGCAGCGACCACTCCGGCGCGAAATTGGCGAGCACGATCGCACGGCTGCCGATCGCGTCGAAATACATCTTCAGCGCGCGCAGCAGCACGCGCACGACGACGAACAGCACAACCAGGAACAGGATCGACGGCAGGCCGCGGATGATGGCCTCGCCCATGGCCTCGAGCGGCCCCACCAGGTGCGCGAGCAGCTGATGGCCGATCGACCGCGTCGCCGGGAACTGGCTGAACGAAAACTGCGCGTAGAGATAGGTCAACAGCAGCAGCGTGAACAGCCGCGCCCCGCGGCCGGTCATGGCGACGATATTCCACAGCACGGTGCCGGGGATCAGCTCGATCGTCTGCAGGCGCACCGTCTGCAGCTTCGGACGCAGGCGCTGCTCGAGCCAGGCGCCGAGGTGGCGCGTCGCCCAGACAACGAGCGCGAACAGGATGGCGAACACGCCGGTCGCGACCAGCACGTTTACCAGCGCCCGCCTCTGGCGCTCGGGCTGACGCTCGAGCCGGTAGCTGGTGATGGCCTTGCCGATCAGGTCGATATAGGCGCGCGCGATCGTATGCCTGTCTACCTGCTCGATCTCGGCATCGGCGTTCGACACCGTCATCAGCAGTTGCTGGCCGGCGAGGATCTGTGTCGCCTGGCTCGTGTCGACCGCACGGATCTGTGACGGCTCGATCTCAGGATCCCGCGCCACCGTGACGATGCGGCCTTCGATCAGCTCTGCCCGGTCCTTTGCCGGCCGGCCGAGGACGCCACGCACATAGAACAGGTCGCGGCCGTCGACGACGACCGGATACCGCTCGAGCTCCAACTCGGCATCGGCCGCCGGTTGCGCGCTCGCAGTGGCCGCCAGCAGGCTGGCCAGCATGACGATGAATTTCATGTTTGCCTTGCTGTTTCCGGATGCGCCAATCAGCGCCGCCGGCCGCCGCCGCGGCCGCCGCCGCGAGCGCCGCCGAAGTTGCCCGAGCGCGTGCGCTGGAAATTCGACATGCCGCCGCTGCGCGCGGCGTGGTCACGGTTGAGCTGCGAGAAGTCGCGGGAGCCCGACGAGCCGCCGAGGCTGCCGCGGGAGTAGTCGCTCGGGCCGTACATGGACGCGCTGGAATACTGGCGCGACGGCGCTTCCCGGGTCTGGCCGCCCGCCGGCTGCTGGCGCGCCTGTCCCTGGCCGCCTTCCGGCCGCTGCACGTCGTTCCAGCCGCCGCTGTCGCGGTCGTAGCTCTGCCAGCCGTCGTCCGTCTTCTTGTAGACGTTGCCGTTGTGGCCGGCGTAGAGGTCGCCCTCCGCGCTCTGGCCGACGGTCACGCGATTGCCGCCCTGCGAAACCGACGTGCCGGAGCCGCCGGAGCCGGTCTCGAAATCGGTGCGCGAAGACGCGCCGTCGCGCGTCGTCGTGCTGGAGCCGCCGCGCGAGGTCTCGCGCTCCGTCGTGGACTGGCCGGTGTCCCAGTCGGTCTCGCGCTCGGTATGGACCCAGTCGTCGCCGCGCTGGACCGTGCGCTCCATCTCGCTCTTGTTCTTGTCCTCGTTGTAATAGCGGTCCGTCTCGGTCGCGACGCCGGTGCGCGGGTTCCAGGTCTCGCCATGGCTCGCCCACTCGTCGCCGTCCCAGGCCGTTTCCATGTATCCATAGCGGCCGGTGCGGGGGTTGTAGGCCTGGTTGTACGAATAGCCGCCATAAGGCCCGTACCAGACCGAGCGCGTGCCGTAGGCGCCGGTGGCCGGGTTGTAATAGCTGCCGTGCCCGTAGGCGACCGGGTAAGGGTAGTAGTAATAGCCCCAGGTGTACGGGTAGTAGTAATAACCGGTGCCGTACCACGGCACGCCGTAGACCACGTAGATGCTCGAGCTGTAGGCCGGCGTCTGTTCGTAGACAACCTCGGTGGTCGTCGTCTGCACGACCGTCACCTGGGTGACGTGATAGGACGGCGAGCTCGGCGGAATGGCGTAGATTTCCGACGGGACGCTGGCTGCGACCTTCCACGGGCCGGTGGGCGTAACGCCCTGGTACCAGACGCCCGCGTAGCAGAGATAGTAGGTGCCCTGGAACTGCAGCACGTCGTAGCCCGTATTGACGGCGCGCGACACGAACGTCGGATCGACGCGCTCGAACTGCGGCTCGCCGGCGTAGCTGACCTCGATCGCGGGCTGCGCGTCCATCGTCACGGTCTTCTGCTTCGGCAGCAGCGATTCCAGCGCCGCGACCTTCGCCTCGACCGTGCCGCGCACGGAAACCCGCACGTAGCCGAGCGCATGGTCCGCCGGGATCGCGCTGAAGGACTCGGGCAGCGTCTCGACGAAGCTCCACGGCCCCTGGAACGGATCCGCGGTCGAGAACCAGCGCCCCGCCGCCAGGTAGTACCAGGTCTCGCCCTGCTTCAGCAGCGCGCTGTCGGTGTTGCTGACGTACTGCAG
>CAYXUJ010000121.1:0-3212 GCA_964468395.1 uncultured Steroidobacteraceae bacterium | reverse complement strand
CGGGCTGGGCTGCCGCCGCCGGCATCGTTGCCGCCGCCGCCAGCGCCAGCTGCGCCGCGGCTTTACCAATAATCCCGACGTGTCTGTTCATGGCGAATGCTCCGTGTTCTGCGCGGGTGCGCAGTCGCAATGGGGTCTTGCAGCGGATGAGACGCCGCGGCGGGCGGAAACCCTCGGGGAACCCCGTACGCGACGGGGGGCACTTGAAGGCCGGCCCGAAGCGGCGCAATCTTGATGGCGCCCCGGCTCCAAGGCCTCGTGAGGCGCATCGGTTCCAGGATTGCATCGACCATGGCGGCACGACTGCCCGCGCTGGCATTCGGACTCCTGCTCTCGCCGATGCTCGCGGCGGCGCGCGAGCCGGCCCAGGCGGCCTGCACACCCGGCGAAGTGGTCCCGCTCGGCGAGGACGATCGCCGCGCGATCACGCTCGACGTGGTGCAGAAGTACCCGCTTGCCGCGTCGAGTCCGGGCATCAAGTTTGCGTCCAGCTACTGCGCATACCCGCGGGGCGTGATCGCGAATGTCGTTTTCCTTCCCCACACGGAAAGCGCGGGCATCCGCACTGCTTTCCAGGTCAGTTGCCGACTGCAAATGCCGGAACGGACCTGGGCGTGCGAACACGCGCGCCTGCGCCGCTACGTCCGGCTCGAATCGCAGGAGTTCGAGGTACGCGTCGTCGGCCCGCTCAGGATCGACGAGGTGCTCGCGGTGATCGAGGCGACGCGCGCGACTGCGCAAGCCGCCGCCGCGAGCCCGGCCGACGCCGAGGCAGCGAACATCGTGATTCCCGTGAATGGACGCTACGTCGTGGGCTGGGGCCGCAGCAACGGCATGGGGGCTCTGACCGTGGAGGCGGAACTGCGGGACGGCGGCAATCCCGCCGTGGCAGCGGACTGGCTCACCTGGATTTCCGTGCCGGAGGAATAACCGGGGCGTACACTGCCCGCGAGGACTCCACACCCCATCAACCAGAGCGGTGCCTCACATGAATCACACGATCCCGTTCATCGTTGCATTGCTGGTCGCCCTGCCCGCGCAGTCGGAGGAGACCCCGCCGCCGGCGGAAGCACCCCCCGCGCCGGCGGAAGCGCCGCCGGAGCAACCGGCAGCCGCGCCGGCTCAGGACATTTCCGGGCAGTTCGACTGCATCGAGCTCGAACTGTTCACGGTGAACAAGGACGACGTCACCGACAGTGCCGAAGCGCGCGCCGCGGAAATTCCGCCGGAGATGCTGGAGGAGTTGCGCAACTACATCGTGATCGAGATCCCCAGGGAAATGCCCGGCATGCAGACCCGCCAGGCGCCGGAACAGAAGTGCAACGACGACGGCCGCGGCCTGGTATTCGGCGGCCAGGTCACCGACTACAAGAAAGGCAACAAGGCGGCACGCTATTTCATCGGTTTCGGCGCCGGCAAACAGAAGTTCGAGGTGGACGCCGTGCTCAAGCGCAAGAGCGACGGCAGCATCATCGCCCAGGACCGCGTCGTGGACCGCAAGGCCGGCGGGGTGTTCGGCGGCTCCACGGACAAGGGCAAGCAGGATTTCGCCGAAAAGGTCGCCGACTTCATCCACGAGGGCCTGACCGGCAAGAAAGCGGACTGACGCCAGCCGGCGAGGCATGCCGGCGGGCCTTTATTTCGTAACGCGTTACGGAAACGTTCGCGTTGAGTTGGTCATCGCCGCGGCGATATCATGACCGCGATGAAGGTCACGATTTCCCTCGCCGATCCGGTGTTCCGGGCCGCCGAGACGCTCGCGCGCCGGCTCCGCAAATCCCGCAGCCAGCTCTACGCCGAGGCTATCGCCGAATACATCGGCGCGCGCGGCGCCAGAGCGCTGACGGCCCGGCTCAATTCCGTTTACGAGAAAGAGTTGTCCGGCGTGGATTCAGCGCTGAAGTTCGCCCAGCTCGAGCGGCTGAGTCGCCAGGCGTGGTGACGTCTTGTTGACAACCTTGTCGATGCTCTCCGGTTCCGGTCGCGGATTGCGCCGGCTCTTGCCCGACGCCTGAATCGCGCGCAGCCGGCGGCCTCAGCCCCGAGTGTCTTCGTCCACCTCGCGCAGGAACCTGATCAGGCCTTCGAAGTAGGTCGCCTGGTCATCGTACAACGCGAAGTGGCTGCCCTCCGGGCACGAGAGATAGCTGCCCTCCGGAAACTGCGCCGCCATCCACTCCATGTGCTTCGGGTCCATCGTGTCGTAGCGGGCGCCGATGACGAGCGTCGGCACATCGATCGACGCGAGGTCGGCGGTGCGGTCCCAGTTGACGAGCTTGCCGCTCGCGCCGAGCTCGCTGGGGCCCTGCATGCGCAGGTAGAGATCGTAGTTGAGCGTCTCGAAGGCGCGGTTGACCGGGTCCGGCCACTGGTCCGCCGGCATGCGCAGGATGTGCTTCTCGTAGTGCAGCGGCACCAGCAGTTCCATGTAGCGCGGGTTCTTGTAGTCCTCGGCCTTTTCCAGCGCCTGGATCTCCGCCAGCGCCGCCGGATCCATCCCGGCCATCAGCACCGTCTTCGCGTACTCGTTGTAGGCCGGGACGCTCGCCATCATGTTGGAGATGACGAGCCCCTTGAGGTTGTGCTGGTGGGCCAGCGCGTATTCGATCGCGAGGATGCCGCCCCAGGACTGGCCGTAGAGATAGAAGTTGTCTTCGTTCAGGCCGAGCGCCTGGCGGACCTGTTCGACTTCGTCCACGAAGCGCGGCAGGTCCCACAGCTCGGGATCGTCCGGCTGGTCCGAGTACGCCGAGCCGAGCTGGTCGTAGTAGTAGTACTCGATGCCCGCAGCTGGAAAATACGAATCGAACGCCTCGAGGTACTCGTGCGTGGCGCCCGGGCCGCCGTGCAGCAGCAGCACCTTGATGGTGGGATTGTTGCCGACCCGCTTGGTCCAGACCTTGAATGTTCCTTTCGGCGTCTCGACCGGGATCATGCGGATACCGCCCGCGAGGACATCGTCGCGGCCGGTGCGATCGAAGTAGCTCGCGAGGCTGTCCTCGGGCGGTTCTGCCGGCGCGCAGCCGGCGAGCAGAATGATCAGCGCCAGCGGCGCAAGCATGCGGATCATGGCGGCCCCCTTGTCTCGACTGGTCGCCGTAGCATACCGCTGCGGGCGGCCCCTCCTGCCGCCGCGGGCTCGAATTCGTGCACCGAAGCCCCGGGTTCCGGCAAGTTATGTGATGCGCTCCGGCGACAAGGCCGGGGCGGCC
>CAYXUJ010000120.1:0-3284 GCA_964468395.1 uncultured Steroidobacteraceae bacterium | reverse complement strand
TTCGACCCGCTGCACCAGGCCGCGACCGAGCAGCAGCTCTACCTGCGCCTGCCGGACTGGCTGGCAGAGCTCGCGCAGCAGGAGGCGATCGACGTCGCGATCGAAGCCGGCGGCAACACCTTCAATGCGACCGTGCGGCGCGAGCAGTTCACGCTCGCGGCCGAGGCCTGGTACGCGCAACTCGCCGAGCTGGTGCACGCCGGCCACCGCGCCGACGAGTCGGTGACGCTGGCGCTGTCGGCGCGCGCGGCGACGCTGCCGGCGCTCGGCGAGCGCCTCGCGGAACTGCCGGGCCTGGAGCTCACCGTGCTGCCGGACACCGCGGCCGCGGCGGCCGCGGCCGAACGCGCCGCCGAGATCGGGCCCGCCGAGCCGCCGGCGCTGGTGACGGCGCTCGCGCGCACGCATCCGGCCTCGGCGAGCGCGCGGCGCCGCTCGGCCACCGTGCCGACCCACGTGATCCAGGGCGGCCAGGCGCACGCCATCGACGAGCGGCCGCTGGTCGTGGGCCTCGGCGCCGGCGACGGCCGGCGCATTGCGCTGACCGGCCCGCCGGCCGGCATCTCGCGCTCGCATTGCACGCTCGAGCGCCGCGACGGCGCCGTGATCGTCCGCGACCACAGCCGCCACGGCACCTTCGTCAACGGCGAGCGCGTGGAGGGCGAGGCGGTGCTCGGCGCCGGCGACCGCCTGCGCGTCGGCTCGCCGGGCGTGGTGCTCGAGCTGGTGACGGTCGCCTGAGGCCCAGGGGATGGCGCGCCGCAAGACCCTGACCTTCAGCATGTCCTTCCTGGACGTGATCTCCTGCGGCTTCGGCGCGGTCGTGCTGTTCTACACGATCATCAGCGCACAGGCGGGCCTGTACCGGATCAAGGAGAGCGCCGACCTGTCGGCGGAGGCGAAGAAGCTCGAGCAGGAGGTGCTGGACGGCTACAAGCACCTGGCGGAGCTGAAGAACGCGCTCGAGTCCACCGAGGACAGGACCGTGCGCGCCGCCGGCCTGTCGCGCGAGTTCCTCGAGAAGCTGAAGATGACGCAGGAGGAGCTGGCGCGCTACGAGCACGACACGCTCGCGCGGCGCGAGAGCCTCGAGCGCCTGAAGGCCGACCTCAAGTCGCTCGAGGAGAGCACGCGGCGGCTCAAGGAGGCGGCGCCGCCGGCCTCCGGCGAGAGCACCTCGCGCGTGGACGACGAGCAGCAGCTCGTCACCCTGCGCGTGGACGGCAAGCGCGTGCTGGTGCTGGTGGACGCCTCCGCCAGCATGCTCGACGAGACCGTCGTCAACATCATCCGGCTGCGCAACATGCCGCCGGAGCGGCGCATCGCCTCGGCCAAGTGGCAGCAGGCGGTCAACACCGTCGACTGGGTCGCCTCGCGCCTGCCCGACACGACCCAGTTCCAGATCTACGCCTTCGACACCGCGCCGCGGCCGCTCATCGAGGGCAGCGCCGGCCGCTGGCTCAGCGTCAGGGACGCGGGCCAGATCGAGCAGGCGCTGCAGGCGCTGCGCCGCACGGCGCCGACCGGCGGCACCAGCCTGCAGAACGCCTTCGCCGTGATCCGCACCCTGTCGCCGGCGCCGGACAGCGTGATCCTGGTGACCGACGGGCTGCCGACCCAGGGCGAGAAGCCGCCGCTGGTGCGCACGCTCGTGACCATGGAGCAGCGCGAGGACCTGATGCAGGACGCGGTGCGCTCGCTGCCGCCGGGCTCGCCGCCGGTCAGCGTCGTGCTGCTGCCGATGGAGGGCGACCCGTCGGCGCCGATCTTCTTCTGGCGGCTCGCGCGCTCGACCGGCGGCGGCTTCCTGAGCCCGGCGAAGGACTGGCCATGAAGCGCCGCACGCGCCGCGACACCGAGACCTTCAGCATGTCGTTCCTCGACTGCATCTGCTGCGGCTTCGGCGCGATCATCCTGCTGCTGGTGCTGAACGAGTTCGGCGAGCCGATCCAGCTCGAGCAGGCGAAGACCGACCTGTCGGCGCAGATCGTCAAGATGGAGAAGGAGATCTTCGACATCCGCGGCATGGCGCTGCTGCTGGAGCGCGAGCTGCGCGCGCGCATCGAGCAGCTGTCCGAGGAGCAGAAGCGGCTCGCGCGCCTGCGCGGCGACCTGTCGCAGATCCAGGGCGCGCACAAGGCGAGCGCCGACGAGGAAGACATGCTGAAGAAGGTCACCGACCAGCTGACCGCGGCGCGGCGGGCGCTGATCGACGAGACCCGCGAGCTGCAGGGCGAGGGCCGGCGCCGGGTCTACAACCAGCCGGTCGCCGGCGTGCCGATCGACAGCGAATACGTCATCTTCATCGTCGATACCTCCGGCTCGATGCAGTCCCAGAACTGGCGCTATGCCGAGCAGAAGATGGCCGAGGTGCTGAACATCTACCCGAAGCTGAAGGGCATCCAGGTGATGGACGACGAGGGCGGCTACATGTTCAGCGAGTACCGCGGCAAGTGGATCCCGGACTCGCCGGCGCGCCGGCGGGCGATCCTGCAGCGGTTCCGCGGCTGGCAGGCCTTCTCGAACTCGAGCCCGGCGGAGGGCATCATCGCCGCCGTGCGAACCTTCTGGACGCGCGAGAATCCAATCAGCATCTATGTGTTCGGCGACGAGTTTACCGGCCCGTCCATCCAGGAAGTCGTGGACACCGTGGATCGCATCAACCGCGCAGCCGGCACCGGCGAGCGCCTGGTGCGCATCCATTCGCTCGGCTTCCCGATCCCGGGGCAGTATCCCCAGCACACGAGCATGCGCTACGCGACCCTGATGCGCATCCTCTCGGCGCGCAACGGCGGCGTGTTCGTCGGCCTCCCGGAAGGCGAAGCGTCTGCGAGACGGAGCAACTAGATGATGTCAAATGCACTGCGGCGCCTCGGCGCCGCCGCCCTGTCCGCCGCGCTGCTGCCGGCCTGCACCGCCACCAGGCTGTCCACGCAGGCGCAACTGCCGCAGCCGCTGGTCGACCAGGAGCCGGTGCGCATCGGCATCCACTACTCGCAGGAATTCCGCGACTACGTGCACCGCGAGACCCGCAGCAACATCGACTACGAGGTCACGCTCGGGCCCGCGCACGTGACCAACATCGACTGGCTGCTGAAGGCCATGTTCCGCGAGGTCGTGCCGGTCGAGGACCCGACCCGCGTCGCGGACATCGAGCCGCCGCTGGCGCTGGTGCTGGAACCGAAGTTCGAGGAGTACTCGTTCCTGACGCCCAAGGACGTCGCCGGCGACGCCTTCCTGGTGACGATCCGCTACCTGCTGACGCTGTACGACGGCGACGGCGG
>CAYXUJ010000119.1:0-3339 GCA_964468395.1 uncultured Steroidobacteraceae bacterium | reverse complement strand
CGATCGGCGACATCGTCGGCCAGCCGATGCTGGCCCACAAGGCGTCGCACGAAGGAAAGGTGGCGGCCGAGGTCGCGGCCGGCCAGAAGCGCGCCTTCGATGCGCGCGTGATCCCGTCAGTCGCCTACACCGACCCGGAGATCGCCTGGGCGGGCGTGACCGAGACCGAGGCGCAGGCGACCGGGCGCAAGCTCGGCAAGGGCCTGTTCCCGTGGATGGCGAGCGGGCGCTCGCTGTCGCTCGGGCGTGACGAGGGCTTCACCAAGCTGCTGTTCGACCCTGACACGCACCGCATCGTCGGCGGTGGCATCGTCGGCAGCAATGCCGGCGACCTGATCGCCGAAGTCGCGCTGGCGATCGAGATGGGAGCCGAGGCGGCCGACATCGGCCTGACCGTGCACCCGCACCCGACCCTGTCGGAGACCGTCGCCTTCGCGGCCGAGGCCTACGAAGGCACGCTCACCGACCTCTACATGCCCAAAAAACCGTAAATCCGGTAAATGGGACAGACACTTTTCTGGCACCGCCAAAATAGTGTCTGTCCCATTTTTACAATCGCCGCCGGATCAGGTGATCGAGGCTCGCGCGGCCTGCGCCGCTGAACAGCAGCGGCAGCAGCATCACGATCAGGATCAGCGGCAGCTTGTAGTTGCCATAGCCGCGATCGGTGATGGCGTAGCCTTTCCACAGTTCCGCCAGCGAATCCCACTCCGCCGGCCAGTGCACGCCCGCGATCGCGACCACCGACAGGATCACGAGGCCTGCGGCCCAGAAGCGCGTCGCCAGCCCGATCCAGATGCAGATGCCGCCCACCACCTCGGTCCAGGTCGCGAGCCACCAGCTCAGTTCGACCGGCAGGGCGCTGAACGGGAACGGGAACTTGTCCGCCACGCCTGCGAACCAGTTGTCGCCGCGCAGCTTCATCAGGCCGGCCTCGAAGAACTCCCATCCCACCAGCGCGCGCAGCGCGAGCTGCGGCAGCCAGCTGCCGATGCGGTCGAGCTGGCGGTGCACGGCCAGCATCGGCTGGGCGATCGCTTTCATCGTTCCGTTCTCCCTTGGGTCAATGGGTCCAGCAGCACGCCGCGGGCGAGCAGGTCGGCCAGCGCCGCACGGGCTGCTGCCTCACCGTCGCCGGCGGGCGCCAACGCCTGGCGCGCGGTCGTGCCGGGCGCCTGTTCGAACGCTTCGAGCAGCCGCGCGGTGTCCGCGCCGATCTCCAGGAACTGCACGGCTTCGGCGGCGTCGCGGTACACGACCAGGAAAGTCGGCGCGGCCGGCGGCTCCGCGGGCTGGTGCTCCGGCGAGAGCCGGTGCACGGGCCAGCTGTAGGCGAGCGGCCAGGCGAGCGGCGACACGGCGAGCGGCCGGTCGAGCGGATCGCCCGCGGCGGCAGCAGCCGGTGCCGGCGCCTCCGCCTCGCTGATCGCGAGTGCAAGCTCGACCCATTCGTAATGGGCCAGTTCCTCGAGGAACGCGGGCTCGCCGGCCGGGCGCTCGCTGCGCGACGGCAGCCATTCGAGGAACTCGCGCGGCAGTTCCAGGAAATAGGGCGTGTGGGCGCGATGGTGGGCGTAGAAGTCGCGCACCAGCCGTTGCCAGCGCTCGGCGCCGAGGATCCGGCGCGCGACCGGGAACGCGCCGCCCAGCAGGTCGCAGACGTTCTTGAAGAACAGCTCGCGGTAGATCGCCATGCGCCGCGGCTCGATGCCGGCCGGCGGCGGCACGTGCTCGGGATCGCGCAGGTGCGCGGCGAATGCCCGCTGCTGTCCGGCGAGGTCCATGCTCAGGCGCCTGCCGCCGCGCGCGGCCGGCGCGCGCCCTGGCGCTCGCGGACCGCGGCCACCTCGCCGACCAGCGTCGCCAGCGGCGGGAAGTTGAAGTCGCGTTCCAGCAGCGTGGGCACCGGGCCGAAGCATGCATACGCCTCGTCGAGCAGCGACCAGACGTCGCCGCAGACGGCGGCGCCGTGGGTGTCGACGCGCAGGTCGGGGGCCTCGACGTAGTGGCCTGCAACGTGGAAATAACACACGCGCTCCGCCGGCAGAGCGCGCAGGAATTCGCGCGCGTCGTAGCGGTGGTTGACCGCGTTGACGTGGATGTTGTTGACGTCGAGCAGCAGGCCGCAACCGGCCTCGTCGAGCACCGCGCGCAGGAACTCGAGCTCGCTCATGCGCGCGCCGGGGGCGGCGTAGTAGGAGACGTTCTCGACCGCGATCGGACGCTCCAGGATCTCCTGGGCGCGGCGGATGCGCGCCGCGACCCAGCGCACGGCCTCGTCCGTGAACGGGATCGGCATCAGGTCGTAGAGGTGGCCGTCGTCGGAGCAGTAGCTCAGGTGCTCGGTGTAGGCACGGATGCCGTGCTCGTCGAGGAAATCACGGATCTCGCGCAGCAGGTCCTCGTCGAGCGGCGCCGGGCCGCCGAGCGACAGCGACAGGCCGTGGGCGACGAACGGGTGCCGCTCGGTGAAATGCCGCAGGTCGCGTCGCAGCGTGCCGCCGGCGTGGATCCAGTTCTCGGGCGCCAGCTCGAAGAAGTCGATGCCGGCGCCGCCGCTCGCGCGCAGCTCCGGCAGCAGCGCGCGGCGGAATCCGAGGCCGGCACCGGCGACCGGATAGCGGGGACTGGCAGGCATTGGCTGGGACATGGCTCTCCCGGAACGGACCGGCACGGGCCTGCCGATATTACCGTCCCGCGGCGCCGTGGGCGCGCTCAGGTCCCGCTGGCCGTCTTCTCCGTATACAGGCACAGGTCGCGGATCGGGCATTGCGGGCACAACGGGCGCCGCGCCTTGCAGACGTAACGCCCGTGCAGGATCAGCCAGTGATGCGCATCGGCGCGGAACTCCGCCGGCACGACGGCGAGCAGCCGGTCCTCGACCGCGCGCACGTCGCGGCCGGGCGCAAGCCCGGTGCGGTTCGCGACGCGGAAGATGTGCGTGTCCACGGCGATCGTCGGCTCGCCGAACGCGGTGTTCAGCACGACGTTCGCGGTCTTGCGGCCGACGCCCGGCAGCGCCTCGAGCGCGGCCCGCTCGCGCGGGACCTCGCCGCCGTGCTGCTCGACGATGATGCGCGACGCGGCGATCACGTGGCGCGCCTTGGTGCGCCAGAGGCCGATCGTGCGGATATGCTCCGCGAGTCCTCTCTCGCCGAGGGCGAGCATGGCTTCCGGCGTGCCCGCCACCTGGAAGAGCGGGCCGGTCGCCTGGTTGACGCTGCGGTCGGTCGCCTGGGCCGAAAGGATCACCGACACCAGCAGCTGGTACGGCGACTGGTAGGCCAGCTCGGTCGTCGGCCGCGGATTGGCGTCGCGCAGGCGCTCGAACAGCCGGCG
>CAYXUJ010000118.1:0-3469 GCA_964468395.1 uncultured Steroidobacteraceae bacterium | reverse complement strand
TAATTAAATGGGACAGACACTTTTTTGGCACTGCCAAAAAAGTGTCTGTCCCATTTAATTCAGCGGCCGATGCGGGCGACGCGGACGGGCTCGGCGGCGGCGGGGGCCGGGCCGGTATCGAGCCGCGCCAGCAGCGGCGCGGTCTGGGCCTGGAAGTCGGCCATCAGGCTGGCGGGAATCGGGTCGGCCTTCGGCACCGTGACCCGCGCCGGATTCTTGTGCACACCATTGACGCGGTATTCGTAGTGCACGTGCGGCCCGGACGCGAGGCCGGTCATGCCGACGTAGCCGATGACTTCGCCCTGCTGCACGCGGTCGCCGACGCCGATGCCCTTGGCGAAACGCGACATGTGCCCGTACAGCGTGGTGACGCCGCCAGCGTGCGCCAGCACCACCGCATTGCCATAGCCGCCGTTCCAGCCGCGGCTGACGACGCGCCCGGTGCCAGCCGCCTTGATCGGCGTACCGCTCGGGGCGGCGAAATCAATGCCGCGGTGCGCGCGCACGCGGTTCAGGACCGGGTGGCGGCGCGCCAGGCTGTAACCGGAACTGATGCGGCCGTAATCAACCGGGTAACGCAGGAAGGCCTTGCGCACCGGCCTGCCGTCCGGCGAGTAATAGTCGGCGCGCCCGTCGGGCGCTACGTAACGCACGGCGCGGTAGGTGCGCCCGCCATTGACGAACTCGGCGGCCAGGATGTTGCCGTCGCGCACGAACTCGCCGTCCTGCCACTGCTGCTCATGCGCCACGATGAAGCGGTCGCCCGGCTGCACCGAGTTGACGAAATCGATGTCGTACTTGAAGACGTCGGCGAGCTCGACCGCGAGCCGGTCCGTGCCGCCGGCCTCGTTGACCGCGCCGTAGAGCGAGCTCGCGACCGTGCCGGACAGCATCCGCTCCTCGATCTCGAGCGGGTTCTCGACGATGTTCGCGTTGAACCCCTGCTCGGCGCGGGTGACCGACAGCGTCGCCGTCTCGTTCAGGCGCCGGGTCAGCGACTTGATCTCGCCGTCGAGGTGGGTGAGCTGGATCACGTCGCCCGGGCGGATCAGGTCGAGGCTCTTGCGCACGTCCGGCAGGTTGCGCAGTTCCGCGAGGTCGGAAATCTTCAGCTGCAGGCTGCGGAAGACCTGGTCGAGCGTGTCGTTGCGGCCGATCGTGACCGCGACGAACTCGAACGGGGCCGCCTCCGGCGCGGCTTCGACCACCGCCAGCGCGTCGGTCGCCGCCAGCACGTCGTCGAAGCCGGCCTCCGGCAGCGGGTTGCGCAGCTGCGAGCCGGCGGCCGAGAAGATTGCGCCAGCGACCACGCAGGACGCGACGATGCCGAGCCGGCGCGGCGGGGCGTCGGCGGTCGCGGCAGTCGCAGCATTCGGGAACACGGGTCGGGTCACCCTGGCCATCCCCAACGAACCAGAGGCGCGACGGTAATCAACGGGGGCGGGTGCGTCAACCCATTGATTGCGGGGCCTTTGTACCGCGTCACAGATATTGGCCCGGCGGGTGGGCCCGGCGATTGCCAAGCCCGGGCCTGACTCCCAGAATTGCAGGCCTGCCGCAGGGGGCTGCCGGCAAGGGGGACCGATGCTGCCGCCGGCACAACAGATCGACGAACTGCGCCGCGGCGCGTCCGAATTGCTGACCGAGGCGGACCTGGTCCGCAAGCTGCAGCGCGGCCGCCCGCTCAAGGTCAAGGCCGGCTTCGATCCCACCGCCCCGGACCTGCACCTGGGCCACACGGTGCTGATCAACAAGATGCGCCAGTTCCAGGAGCTGGGGCACGTGGCGATCTTCCTGATCGGCGATTTCACCGGGATGATCGGCGACCCGAGCGGCAAGAACGCCACGCGGCCGCGCCTGACGCCCGAGGAAGTGAAGGCCAATGCCCGCACTTACCAGGAGCAGATCTACAAGATCCTGGATCCCGACAGGACCGTGATCGACTTCAATTCCCGCTGGTTCGGCCAGATGGGTGCGTCGGGGATGATCGAGCTGGCGGCCAGGTACACGGTCGCGCGCATGCTCGAGCGCGACGATTTCGACAAGCGCTACAAGTCCAACCAGCCGATCGCCGTGCACGAGTTCCTCTACCCGCTGGTGCAGGGCTACGACTCGGTCGCGCTGCAGGCGGACGTCGAGCTCGGCGGCACCGACCAGAAATTCAACCTGCTGGTCGGCCGCTCGCTGCAGGCCGACTACGGCCAGGAGCCGCAGGTCGTGCTGACCATGCCGCTGCTCGAGGGCACCGACGGCGTGCAGAAAATGTCGAAATCCCTCGGCAATTACATCGGCATCGACGAGCCCGCGACCGACATGTTCGGCAAGCTGATGTCGATCTCAGACGAGCTGATGTGGCGCTATTTCGAGCTGCTGTCGGCGCGGCCGCTGCCGGACGTCGCCAAACTCAAGCGGGCGGTCGCCGAGGGCCGCAACCCCCGCGACGTGAAGTTCGAGCTGGCGGTCGAGATCGTGGACCGCTTCCATGGCCCGGGCGCCGGGCGCGCCGAACACGAGCGTTTCGTCGCCCGCTTCCGCGACGGGGCGCTGCCGGACGACATCCCGGCCGTCACGATCCCCAGTTCCGGTGCGGAAACGAAGCTCGCCAACGTCCTGAAGGAGGCGGGCCTGGCCGCTTCCGCGTCCGCCGCCTACCGGCTGATCGAACAGGGCGCGGTCCGGGTGGACGGCGAGCGTGCCGGCTCGAAAGAAGCCGTTTTAAAGGCCGGTTCGACCTACCTGCTGCAGGCCGGCAAGCGCGGTTTTGCCCGCGTGACCCTGTCCCGGTCCTGACCGGCGACCCCGGACGTTGACTCCCGGAAACGGGCCGCTATACTGCGCGGCCCCGACTCGGGCGGCCCTGAAAAGGACGGCCCGGGCGGCTTCGTGCGGCATGGAGACGTGTCGACACCCCCCGCGACCCGGGGTAAACTACTGGGTCTACCCTGACGCTTACGTTGTTCAGGGTCCTTTAAAAATTTGCAGGTAATTTGTGTGGGGACTCGCGTCAGGTTGTCCAGCAATGGGCGCCAACTGCGAGTAACCAAGCGTCCAGCCGTCCGGGTCAAACCGGACATGTTTGGAGTTTGGGGTCTCGCTTTTTCAGCTCAAAGCATTGAACTGAAGAGTTTGATCCTGGCTCAGATTGAACGCTGGCGGCGTGCTTAACACATGCAAGTCGAGCGGTAACAGGCGTAGCAATACGTGCTGACGAGCGGCGAACGGGTGCGTAATACATGGGAATCTGCCCTTTGGTGGGGAATAACCCGGCGAAAGCCGGGCTAATGCCGCATGAGATCTTCGGATGAAAGCGGGGGATCGTAAGACCTCGCGCCGATGGATGAGCCCATGTCGGATTAGCTAGTTGGTGAGGTAACGGCTCACCAAGGCGACGATCCGTAGCTGGTCTGAGAGGACGGCCAGCCACACTGGGACTGAGACACGGCCCAGACTCCTACGGGAGGCAGCAGTG
>CAYXUJ010000117.1:0-3559 GCA_964468395.1 uncultured Steroidobacteraceae bacterium | reverse complement strand
GGGGCATCTGATAGTCGTGGTCACGATTTCCTGGCCGCTGGCGCTGCTGCTGAGCCTGGCCCTGCAGGCGGAAACCCTTGAGTCAACCGTTCAACCGGTCAGCGCTTCCGCCGAAGCCCCGGCCGTTCCCTACGTCCCGATCCCGCCCGTCGAGCTGGACACGATCGACGTCACCGCCGACGAGCCGCGTTTCGTGGCGCCGACCCGGCGCGACCGCATCGGCCGCATCTGGGCGCCGGTGTCGATCAATGGCGAGGGCCCGTTCCGGCTGGTGCTGGACACCGGCGCCAGCCATTCGGCGCTGACTGCGCGGGTCGCCGCCCGCCTCAATATCCCGACCGATCCCAGGCATTCCGCGATCCTGCGCGGCGCGACCGGCTCGGTACGGGTGCCGATGGTGCCGGTGCAGTCGCTCGAGGTCGGCGACCTGCTGATCGAGCCGCGGCGGCTGCCGATCGTCCCCGATGCGCTGGGTGGCGCCGAAGGGATCCTCGGCACCGACGGGCTCAACGACAAGCGCATCCACATCGATTTCCGCAACGACAGCATCACGATCCGCCGCTCGCGCGGCGAGGCTGCGCTGCCGGGTTTCACGACGATCCAGGTGAAGTTCATGCGCGGGCGCCTGCTGGTCGCCGATGCCTGGCTCGGCGGCGTGCGCACCAAGGCGATCATCGACACCGGCGGGCAGGCGACGCTCGGCAACGAGGCGCTGCGCATCGCGCTCGCCGAGCGCCGGCGCAAGCAGCAGCAGGCCGCCGTGCCCGACCAGGTGACCGGCGCCACGCTCGACATCCAGACCGGCAACCGGGTGGCGACGCCGTCCATCACCATCGGCGAGATACGGGTGTTCAATCCGGCAATGACCTTCGCCGACTTTGCGATCTTCGAGCACTGGAAGCTGATCGACGAGCCAGCCATGCTGATCGGCATGGACGTGCTGGGACTGCTGGATACCCTGATTATCGATTACCGGCGCAAGGAGCTGCAGATCCGGCTCCGCGGAAGCTGATCAGGCGGCGCGACGCGTTTCCGCGGAAACGTCCCCATGCGCCACGCGGTGGCGGTTGACGACCATCCGGTCATGCAATTCGCCGATCGTCCCCGAGGCGGTCTTGCAGAAGACGCCCGGGATCAGGGCATGGACGATGCAAACGAAGCCGCCCGCAATCATGCGCAGCCCGAAACCCATCGCATTGGCGAAATGCTGCCCGTAGGTCTCGTTGACGGAGGCCGGATGCTCGGTGAACAGACGGCGCAGGACATTCATACGGCGATCATAGTCCCAATAAACTCACAATATCTCCCATTTCATGTGACTGATATACAGATTATTGGGAAAGATTGCTAATATCCTGACATGAACCAGCTGGATCGCATCGACCGCCAGATCCTGGCCCTGATCCAGAAGGACGCCTCGCTGCCGATCCAGCAGGTGGCCGATGCCGTCGGGCTGTCGGTGAACCCCTGCTGGCGCCGGATCCGCAAGCTGGAAGCCGACGGCGTGATCCAGGCGCGGGTCGCCCTCGTCGATCCCGCCAAAGTGGGCCTCGGCCTGACCGTCTACGTGCGCGTGAAGACCCGTGAGCACAGCGCCAGCTGGGCGAAGACCCTCAACGAGGTGATCGCCGCGATGCCCGAAATCCTGGAATGCCACCGCATCGGCGGCGACGTGGACTACCTGCTCAAGGTGATCGTGCCGGACATCGCCGGCTACGACCGCACCTACAAGGAGCTCATCGCGCGCCTGCCGGCGCTGGCCGACGTCTCGGCGCTGTTCTCGATGGAGCGGCTCAAGAGCACGACCGGCCTGCCGATTCCCGCCGAAACCTGAAACAATCCGCCCCTCATGCTGATCGTGCAGAAATACGGCGGCACGTCGGTCGGTTCCGTCGCGCGAATCCACGCGGTTGCCGGCCGGGTCGCGCAGCTCGCCGGCGATGGCCACCAGGTCGCGGTCGTGGTCTCGGCGATGGGCGATTCTACGGACCGCCTGATCGAGCTCGCCCGCGAGGTCTGCCCCGAGCCCGACGCGCGCGAGCTCGATGCGCTGCTGGCGACCGGCGAGATGGTCTCGACCGCGCTGCTGGCCATGGCCCTGCGCCAGCGCGGCCGCAGCGCCCGGTCCTACAACGCCCTGCAATTGCCGATCGAGACCACCGGCCCGGCGGGCCGCGCCCGCATCGCGAGGGTCGAATGCGCGGCGCTCAGGCAGGACCTGGCGGCCGGCACCGTGCCGGTGGTCGCGGGCTTCCAGGGTCGCGGCGAGAACGGCGACCTGACGACCATCGGCCGCGGCGGTTCCGACACCACCGCGGTCGCGCTCGCCGTGGTCCTGAAAGCCGACGAGTGCCAGATCCTGACCGACGTGGACGGCGTCTACACGACCGACCCGCGCATGGTGCCCGAGGCCCGCCGGCTGGCGCAGGTCAGCTTCGAGGAGATGCTCGAGCTGGCGGGGCAGGGCTCGCGCGTGCTGCACCTGCGCTCGGTCGAGTTCGCTGCGCGCCATGGGATGAAACTGCGGGTACTGTCGAGCTTCGAGCCCGGACCCGGCACACTGATCTGCGAGGAGGACCCGAACGTGGAAGCCCCGGTCGTCTCCGGCATCGCCTTCAACCGCGACGAGGCCGAAATTGCCATTACCCGCGTGCCGCATGCGCCGGGCGTTGCCCACGCGCTGCTGAAGCCGGTGGCGGACGCCGCGATCGAGGTGGACATGATCGTGGTCAATGCCCCGCGCGGGGACACCGTGGACCTGTCCTTCACCGTGCACCGCGACGACTACACGCGGGCCCTGGCGCTGACCGGCAAGGCCGCGGCGCAATACGCCGGCTCCGCAGTCGCCGGCGACGACCGGGTCGCCAAGCTCGCGGTCGTCGGCAGCGGCATGCGCTCGCACGCCGGGGTCGCGGCAAAGCTGTTCGAGACCCTCGGGCGGGAGGGAATCAACGTCCGCCTGGTCTCGACTTCCGAAATCAAGGTGAGCGTTCTGGTCGCGGAGAAGGACCTGGAACGCGCCGTGCGGGCGCTACACACCGCCTACGGACTGGACCGGCCTGCAAGTTCTTGATTTAACATAATAATGCGCGTATTTGACTTGTGGTATCATTTTTGCCGATTATGCGCGCGGCCTGAAATAACAAGTACCCACGCAGAGGGAGCTCCGTGTCATGTTGATTCTGACCCGTCGTGTCGGAGAGGCACTGATGATCGGTGACAACGTCACCGTCACGGTCCTCGGCATCAAGGGCAATCAGGTACGCATCGGCGTCCTGGCACCGAAGGAAGTCGGCGTACACCGCGAAGAGATCTACGAACGCATCCGGCACGAAAAGAGCGGCGACGACGCCGATACCCCAGCCACGGCCATCGCGGCCGGCTGAACCACCACCGATCTGCGACCTTTACCGGGCGACCGCCCGGCCCGTATCATTTGCGCCCCCTCCGGGTCCGGAGGACCAATCCGGAGAGATGGCCGAGTGGTCGAAGGCGCACCCCTGCTAAGGGTGTATGGGTCAAAAGCCCATCGAGGGTTCGAATCCCTCTCTCTCCGCCA
>CAYXUJ010000116.1:0-3590 GCA_964468395.1 uncultured Steroidobacteraceae bacterium | reverse complement strand
CGCCATCGGCTCGAACACCGCCTCGATCAGGAACGGCCCGCGGCGGCGGCCGGCGGCGTCGAGCGCGTCGTCCAGCGCCTCGGCGCTGGCGACGCTGACCGCCTCGACGCCGAAGCCGCGCGCCAGCTCGGCGAAGCCGATCGCCGGCCGCGCCAGCGACAGCACCGGCAGCGCGCGCGGCCCGGGCGGGCGGCCCTCGATCTGCAGGTGCTCGTAAGCGAGGATCGCATAGACGCGATTCGCGCAGATGATGGTCGTGACGTCGAGGTTTTCGCGCGCCTGGGTCCACAGCGCCTGGATCGTGTACAGCGCGCTGCCGTCGCCGGAGGCGCAGACCACCTTGCGGTCGGGGCTGCCGAGCGCCGCGCCGGTCGCGAGCGGCAAGGCGCCGCCGATCGCGCCGCCGGTCAGGTCGAGCTCGTCGTGCGGCGCGGCGGCGGCCATCACGGCCGGCAGCGCCAGCCCGGCGGTGATCGCCTCGTCGCAGAAGATCGCGTTCTCCGGCAGGCGGCGCGCGAGCGCGGCGCCGAATGTTTCCGCGTTGATCGGGCCGGCCGGGCGCTCGGGCAGGACCAGCGAGGGCAGCGGCGCGACGACCCGCGGCGCGAGCCGGTCTGCCAGCACGGACAGCGCTGCGCCGCCGTTTTCCCCGGCGCTCGCGAGCGTGGTGACGGCGGCGGCGGGCGGCAGCGGCCGCCCTCGCCTGCCCGGATAGCCGAAGAAATTGACCGGCGCGCGCGCCTCGACCAGCACGAGGTCGGCGACCTCCGCGAGGAACGCCTCCGCCGCCTCGCCGAAGTACGGCACGCGCGGCACCAGCGGCCGCCCGGCGCCGCGCGCCGCGCGGGCGTTGAAGGTCTCGCTCGCCAGGCGCGCGCCGGTGGCCGCCGCGATCCGCGCGGCGGCGGCGATGCCGTCGTCGTCGAGCGCACCGCCGCCCAGCAGCAGCATGGCCCGCGGGCCGGAACGGCGCAGCGCCTCGGCGGCGGCGTCGATGGCGGCAGGCTCCGGCAGCCGGCGCGTGGCCGGCGCCGCCGGCGAAGCCGGCTCCGCTCCTGCGCCCCAGGCGACGTCGGCCGGCACGATCAGCGTCGCCGGGCCGCCCAGGCTCTGCGCGGCGGCGACGGCCTCCGCAGCGTCGCGCCCTGCCTGCGCCGTCTCCGCGGTCTTCTTCACCCAGACCGAGAACGGCGCGGCGACCGCCGCGACGTCGGTCGTCAGCGGCGCATCGAGCGCAAGGTGATCGCGCGCGTGGTCGCCCACGACGTTGACGACGGCGGAGCGCGCGCGCCGCGCGTTATGCAGGTTGGCGCAGCCGTTCGCGAGGCCGGGGCCGAGGTGCAGCAGCGTCGCAGCCGGCCGGCCGGACATCCGGTAATAACCGTCGGCGGCGCCGGTCACGACGCCCTCGAACAGGCCGAGCACGGCGCGCACCGACGGCACTTCGTCGAGCGCGCGCACCAGCGCCATCTCGGAAGTGCCGGGATTCGCGAAAATCGTGTCGATGCCGCCCCGGTGCAGCGTCTCGAGGATCGCCTCTGCGCCTTTCAAGCCCGCGGACCTCATAATGCGCGTGCGTGGACGATCGAGTTTGCCAGAAACTGGCGATGCACCCTGCATCGCGCTGCGAACCGGTGCGGAGCATCGAGGCCGCCATCGCCCGCGTGGACGGCGGCGGCCTGCGGCTAGCCTGGACCGTTACCGGCGACATCGACCGCCTGCGGCTGCCGCCCGCCGCCCCGCCGGTGCGCGCCGACGGACTCTGGCAACATAGCTGCTTCGAAGTCTTCCTGCGCGCCGACGACAAGGACGCTTATGTGGAATGGAATCTCGCGCCCTCGGGCGCCTGGGCCTGCTATCGCTTCGAACGCCGGCGCGCCGGACGGAGCCTGCCGGCGATGACGGCGCCGCACATCGAGACTGCCGGCGACGCCGGGTCGTTCACGCTGATGGCTGCGCTCGTGCCTGGCGATCTGCCGGAGCTCGCCGGCGCCGCGACCCTCCACGCCGGCCTCGCCGCCGTGGTCGAGGACCGCGACGGCACGCTTTCGTACTGGGCCCTCGCGCACCGCGGCGACGCGCCCGATTTCCACGACCCGGCGACCTTCACCGTCGCCCTGCCCGGCCGATGAAGTTCGGCATCGACCGGCTGCTCGCGGATCGCGCGGTGCGCAAGCCCCTGGACGGCAAGCGCGTCGCGCTGCTCGCCCATCCCGCATCCGTGACCGCCGACCTGACGCACTCGCTCGACGCGCTGGCGGCGCTCGAGGACTTCAAGTTGACCGCCGCCTTCGGCCCGCAGCACGGCCTGCGCGGCGACAAGCAGGACAACATGGTCGAGTCGGACGATTACACCGACCCGACGCATCGCATACCGGTGTTCAGCCTGTACGGGCGCGTGCGCCGGCCGACGCCGGCGATGATGGATGCCTTCGACGTGCTGCTGGTGGACCTGCAGGACGTCGGCTGCCGCGTCTACACCTTCGTGACGACCCTGCGCTACGTGCTCGAGGAAGCGGCGCGCGCGCACAAGGCCGTCTGGGTGCTCGACCGGCCGAATCCCGCCGGCCGGCCGGCAGAGGGCCTGCTGCTGCGCCCCGAGTGGGAAAGCTTCGTCGGCGCCGGGCCGATGCCGATGCGGCACGGCTTCACGCTGGGCGAGCTCGGCGAGTGGTTCGTGCAGCAGCTGAAGCTCGACGTCGAGTACGTGCACGTCGCGATGGACGGCTGGCGGCCCGCGCAGTCGCCGGGCTACGGCTGGCCGCAGGGCGAGCGCGCCTGGGTGAACCCGAGCCCCAATGCGCCCGGCGTGGCGATGGCGCGCTGCTATCCCGGCACGGTGATGGTCGAGGGCACGACGCTGTCCGAGGGGCGCGGCACGACGCGGCCGCTCGAGCTGTTCGGCGCGCCAGACCTCGACCCGGCGGCGCTGCTCGCGAAGATGCAGGCGCTGGCGCCGGACTGGCTCGCCGGCTGCCGGCTGCGGCCCTGCTGGTTCGAGCCGACCTTCCACAAGCACGCCGGCAAGCTCTGCGCCGGCCTGCAGATCCACGTGGACGATCCCGGCTACAACCATTCGAAGTTCCGGCCGTGGCGGCTGGTCGCGCTCGCGTTCAAGGCGCTGCGGGCATTGCGGCCCGACTACCCGCTGTGGCGCGATTTTCCGTACGAGTATGAAACCGGGCGGCTGGCGATCGACCTGATCAATGGCGGCACGGCGCTGCGGGAATGGGTGGACGATCCCGCCGCCGCGCCGGAGGATCTCGACGCGCTGGCGAAACAGGATGAAACGGCCTGGGGCATGAAGGAGTGATCATGACGAAGACCGCGTGGCTGCTGGTTTCGGCGCTGGCGGCGTTGCCGCTGGCGGCGCGGGCGGAAGTGAAGATCGCCGCGGCGGATGCGATGCTGATCGAGCACCGCTTCACGATCGCGGCGCCGGCGGCGAGGGCCTGGGAAACGCTGGTGCACCCGGAACTGTACTGGCCGTCCGACCACACCTGGTCGGGCGATCGCGGATCATTGTCGCTGCACGCCACGGCCGGCGGCTGCTTCTGCGAGCGCTGGCAGGGCGGCAGCGCCGAGCACGG
>CAYXUJ010000115.1:0-3593 GCA_964468395.1 uncultured Steroidobacteraceae bacterium | reverse complement strand
CTGCGGGAAGGTCCCGGGGTGCCGGTCGCTGTCCATTATGCGCCCGCCCGCGCTATTCTCGCGAACCGTGAGCGCCGAGCCGCAGCACATTTCATCCGGGCCGAGGAAGGTCCGCGCCCCGCGCGGCAGCAAGCTGTCCTGCGGCAGCTGGCTGACCGAGGCGCCGTACCGGATGATCCAGAACAACCTGGACCCGGAGGTCGCCGAGCATCCCGACCGGCTGGTCGTGTACGGCGGCATCGGCAAGGCGGCGCGCAACTGGGACGCGTTCGACCGCATCCTCGGCGTGCTGCGCCGGCTCAAGGACGACGAGTCGCTGCTGGTGCAGTCGGGCAAGCCGGTCGGCGTGTTCCGGACACATGTGGATGCGCCGCGCGTGCTGATCGCGAACTCCAATCTCGTGCCGCACTGGGCGACCTGGGATCACTTCCACGAGCTCGACCGCAAGGGCCTGATGATGTACGGGCAGATGACCGCGGGCTCGTGGATCTACATCGGCTCGCAGGGCATCGTGCAGGGCACTTACGAGACTTTCGGCGCCTGCGCGCGCGAGCATTTCGCCGGCGCTGCGCGCGGGCGCTGGATCCTGACGGCCGGCCTCGGCGGCATGGGCGGCGCGCAGCCGCTGGCGGCGACGATGGCGGGCTTCTCGATGCTGGCGGTCGAGTGCGACGAGTCGCGCATCGACTTCCGCCTGCGCACCGGCTACGTGGACCGCAAGGCGGCGACGCTGGACGAGGCGCTGGCGCTGATCGACGAGTCGCGCAGCGCGAAGCGCGCGCTGTCGGTCGGGCTGCTCGGCAATGCCGCCGACGTCTATCCGGAGCTCGCGCGCCGCGGCATCGTGCCGGACGCGGTCACCGACCAGACCTCCGCACACGACCCGCGCAACGGCTACCTGCCGCGCGGCTGGACGCTCGCGCAGGCGGCGGAGGCGCGGGCGAAGGATCCCGCGCGCATCGAGCGCGAGGCGCGTGCCTCGATGAAGGTCCACGTGCAGGCGATGCTGGACCTGCAGGCGAAAGGCGCGGTCGTGTTCGACTACGGCAACAACATCCGCCAGGTGGCGAAGGACGAGGGCCTCGCCAGGGCCTTCGATTTCCCCGGTTTCGTGCCGGCCTACATCCGCCCGCTGTTCTGCGAGGGCATCGGCCCGTTCCGCTGGGTGGCGCTGTCCGGCGAGCCGGAAGACATCTACCGGACCGACGCGAAGGTGAAGGAACTGATCCCGGGCGATGCCCACCTGCACCGCTGGCTCGACATGGCGCGCGAGCGCATCAGGTTCCAGGGCCTGCCGGCGCGCATCTGCTGGGTCGGGCTCAAGGACCGCGCGCGCCTGGGCCTCGCCTTCAACGAAATGGTGGCGAAGGGCGAGCTATCGGCGCCGGTCGTGATTGGCCGCGACCACCTCGACTCGGGCTCGGTCGCGAGCCCGAACCGCGAGACCGAGGCGATGAAGGACGGCTCCGACGCCGTGTCGGACTGGGCTTTCCTGAACGCGCTGCTGTCGACCGCGGGCGGCGCGACCTGGGTGTCGATCCACCACGGCGGCGGCGTCGGCATGGGTTTCTCGCAGCATGCCGGGCTGGTGATCGTCTGCGACGGCACCGATGCCGCCGCGGCGCGCATCGCCCGCGTGCTGCGCAACGACCCCGGCACCGGCGTCATGCGCCACGCGGACGCGGGTTACGAGCGCGCCATCCGCTGCGCGCGCGAGCAGGGACTCGACCTGCCGTCCATCGACTGACATGGCCACGCTCACGCTGAAGCCGGGCGCGATCTCGCTCGCCGAGCTGCGCCGCATCGCCCGCGGCGGCGACGCGGTGGCGCTCGCCGCCGGCTGGCAGAAGGGCGTCGAGCAGTCGCTCGCCGCCGTCGGCAAGCGGCTCGCCGGCGGCGAGGCGCTCTACGGCATCAACACCGGCTTCGGCAAGCTGGCGAAGACGCGCGTCTCCGACGGCGAGCTGGCGACGCTGCAGCTCTACATCGTCCGCTCGCATGCGGCGGGCGTCGGCGAGCCGCTCGCCGACTCGACCGTGCGGCTGGTCCTCGTGCTGAAGGCGGCGAGCCTCGCGCGCGGCTTCTCCGGCGTGCGCCCGGTCGTGGTCGAGCGCCTGCTGCAGTTCGTGAACGCCGGCATCCATCCGCTGGTGCCGGGGCAGGGCTCGGTCGGCGCCTCCGGCGACCTTGCGCCGCTCGCGCACCTGTCGCTGGCGCTGATCGGCGAGGGCCGCGTGCGCGTCGGCGGCCGCGAGCAGGACTGCGCCGCCGCGCTGAAGGCCGCCGGCATCGAGCCGCTGGTGCTGGGACCGAAGGAGGGACTCGCGCTCCTGAACGGCACGCAGGTCTCGACCGCGCTCGCGCTCCAGGGCCTGTTCGCCGCCGAGGACCTGCTCGCCGGCTCGATCGTCAGCGGCGCGATGTGCGTGGACGCCGCGCTCGGCAGCCGCGTGCCGTTCGACGCGCGCATCCACAACGTGCGCGGCCAGCCGGCGCAGATCGCGGTCGCCGCTGCATTCCGCGCCGTGCTGGGCGACAGCGAGATCGGCCGCTCGCACGAGAATTGCGACCGCGTGCAGGACCCGTACTCGTTGCGCTGCCAGCCGCAGGTCGCCGGCGCCTGCCTGCAGCAGCTCCAGGACGCCGCGCGCACGCTCGCCTGCGAGGCGAACGGCGTCTCCGACAATCCGCTCGTGTTCGGCGCCGAGGGCGACGTGCTTTCCGGCGGCAACTTCCACGCCGAGCCGGTCGCCTTCGCCGCCGACAACCTCGCGCTCGCGATCGCCGAGATCGGCGCGCTCTCCGAGCGGCGCATCGCCATGCTGATCGACGACTCGCTGAGCCAGCTGCCGGCGTTCCTGGTGAAGGAGGGCGGGCTCAACTCCGGCTTCATGATCGCGCAGGTGACGGCCGCGGCGCTGGCCTCGGAGAACAAGTCGCTCGCGCACCCGGCCTCGGTGGACAGCCTGCCGACCTCGGCCAACCAGGAGGACCACGTCAGCATGGCGACCTTCGCCGCGCGCCGGCTGCACGCGATGGCGGAGAACACGCGCGGCGTGCTGGCGATCGAATTGCTGGCGGCGGCGCAGGGCATCGATTTCCGCCGGCCGCTGAAGTCGAGCGCGGCGCTCGAGCGCGCGCACGCGCTGCTGCGGGCGCAAGTGCCGTTCTACGACCACGACCGCCACTTCGCCCCGGACATCGCCGCGGCCAAGGCCGTCATCTCGAGCGACGAGCTGCTCAGTCTCGTGCCGACGGGCCTCGCCGCCAGCCGCTAGTCGTCACTCGCCGGTCGCGCGACGACGGCGCCCGGGAACCCTGTTCGCTCGCTCCGCCGGAACTTTAGTCGCTCGCTCACAGGTTCCCGTGCGCCTGGCCGCGCGACCGGCTGCGGCGCCACCGGCGAGCGCGCAAGCCAGCCGGGACCCCGCGAGTGAGTGACTAAGTTCCGGCGGAACGAACGAGCGGGAGTCCCGGCAGCGCAGCGCGCACGCCTGACTCGCCACTGGCGGCCGCACGGCCAGGACGCTAGGTAAGCGGGTTTCTGACTTTCAGCTCCGGGAACCGGCCGAAATCACGGTCGGCGCTCCACA
>CAYXUJ010000114.1:0-3884 GCA_964468395.1 uncultured Steroidobacteraceae bacterium | reverse complement strand
TCCGTCGCTGCAGCCGGCGTCTCCGCGGCGGCGGGCGGGTCGGCGGCGAGCAGCATCAGGGCGGCCAGTGTCGGGGTCATGGCCGAACGATAGACCATCGATCGCGGGTCGTGTTCCCCGACGGCAGTGCAATCCCGCTCAGCGCCGGCCATCGCCGCGCTCGAACACGGCGATCAGGCCGCCTGCGGCGATCGCGAGCAGGGGATCGGTGATCTCGGCCGTGTGGCCCGGCAGCCAGGTCTGCAGCAGTTCGATCGAGAAGATGAGCCCGGCGCCGGTCGCGGTCGCGGCCAGGACCGACAGGCCGCTGCGCGCCAGCAGCCAGACCAGCGCGCCGTCGGTGAAGCAGCGCAGGAACATGTCGGTCAGGTTCGTCGCCCGGTATTGGGTCAGCGATTCGCCGAACGGCACCAGCGCGAAGCGGTCCGGCGCCAGCTGGAAATCGAAGGGCGCGAGCCCTTGGATCGCGATCAGGACGATTAGCGCGGCAGCCAGTGCGCTCGCCGCCCGCTCCGCCGGCACCCGCAGGACCAGCGGCGTCAGCGCGAGCGCGAGCGCCATGCCGGCGACCTCGCCGGGCTCCAGCGCCAGGCCGGCGAACAGCACGCGGCCCGCCAGCACGACCGCCATCGCCAGCGCGGCGAGGCGCAGCGCGCGGCCGGGCGCGAGCCGTTCGGCGACCGGCGCCAGCACCAGCCAGGCGAGCGCCTGCGGCAGCACCGCGCGCGGCGTGAGCTGCGCGAGATCGGCGAGCGGCGCGAAAGCCGCGGCCCACTTGCCGGGATCCAGCGTCGGCGCGAACGGCGCGAGCCGGTAGCCGACCCAGGACAGCAGCAGGGCGCTTGCCACCGGGTGGCGCAGCAGGCCGGCGAACGGCGAGGCGTGCAGGCGCCGGTGCGTGGCGCCGATCGCCAGCGCGATCCAGCCGCCGGCGAAGGCGCCGATCGTGTTGTACGCGAGGTCGGAGAGGCTGGCGACGCGGCGCGTCTCGTAGAGCTGCGCGAATTCGATCGCGAACGACAGGGCCGCGGCTGCGACCGTCGCGACGACGACGGCCAGCAGCCCGCCGAGCCGCCCGATTAGCAGCCAGGTCAGGCAGGCGCCGAGCGGCAGGTACATCAGCACGTTTGCGGCGATGTCGCTGCGCGTCGTGCGCGCGAACGACAGCTGCCGCGCGAGCTCGAGCGGGCCGGCGCCGTCTACCGCGGCGAAGCTGAACGGGTACAGCGATCCGTAGACGATCAGGAAGCCGATGACCGCCAGCAGCCAGGCCCCGATGCGGCGATTCTGGTCGGCCATTCGCGCTGTCGAGGCTCCGTCTTCGGGTGATCGGCCCAGTGTACCGGACCGCTTTGCCTAGCCGAGGTTCACCGCGCGCCGCAATGCCAGCACTTCCTCGGCGCGCAGCGCCCGGAACCGCCCGGATGGCAGGCCGCCGAGCTTCAGGCTGCCGAGCGCGACGCGCTCGAGGCTCCTGACCTTGATGCCGACGCGCGCGAACAGGCGGCGGATCTCGCGGTTCTGGCCCTCGTGCAGCGTGACCGACACCAGCGACAGGTCGCCGCGGCGCCGGTCGCGCATGCGCTTCAGCACCCGCAGCCGCTCGAGCTGCGCGCGCTTCGCGCCGCCATCGGGCGAGCTGACGTCGGCCAGGTACATGCCGCGCGACAGCCGCGCCAGCGCTTCGTCCGACAGCTCGCCCTGCACTGCCACGCGATATTCCTTGGCGACGCCATGGCTCGGGTGCGCGAGGCGATGCGCGAGTTCGCCGTCGTTGGTCAGCAGCACGAGCCCGGTCGAGTCGGCATCGAGCCGCCCGACGGGATAGACGCGATCCCCGGCCGGCACGGCGGCGCGCACCATGTCCACGACGTTGGCGCGGCCGCCGGGATCGCGCGCGGTGGAGATCACGCCGCGCGGCTTGTTGAGCATCAGGTACAGGCGCTCGCGCGGGCGCGCGGTGGCGCGGCGGCGCGTGTCCACGACCGCGCCGTCGAACTCGATCAGGTCGCGCGCGGCATCCACCAGGCAGGGCAGCTCGAGCACGCGCCGGCCATTGACGCGCACGCGCCCGGCGCGGATCGCGAACTCGCAGTCCCGCCGCGAGGCGATGCCGGCATCGGCGAGCACTTTCTGCAGGCGTTCGCCGGCCGCCGCCGGTTCGGCGCGGCCGCGGCGGCGGTCGTCGGCGCGCGCGCCGGGCTCGCGCCTGCGCGGCGCCGGCGGTCGATCGGGGAAACGGGGGTCACGCACGGGCTTTCCGGCTGTCGGGATTTCTTACGCTTTGGACATAATCACGCGCGCCGGCCGCAGGCCTGACGCTACAAGCCATTGATACTAAAGAACTGGTCGAGACTTGGCACGCAAGTTGTTTCTTTTCGCCCCAGACAGGGGATGCTGGAACCGGGTTGACCGGGTCGATTGCCGCAGCTGCGAGGAAGGCAGGCGCGGCACCCCGACAGAACCTGCCGCCTGCAAGGGTGGCTGAGGTGAAGGGAAGGATAGGGTGGCTTGGCCACCGGGGGGAAACGGAGTCGCCACATGCGACCCGCAGGCCGACTGGACTGGATAATCAGAACGCTGCCGGACCACCGGCCCGACGACGAACCAAGAGGGACCTGACCCCGCCGCGAGGCGGGGTTTCTTTTAGTGGATACGGGCATGCGGTGGTTGCCGGCCTGGCCGCCGTCAGTCCCGCCGTTCCCGAGGCACCCCAGTCTGCCGGGCCCGGCGGGATCGCTGCCGGCGGCCAGCACCGACGGCCCGAGTGTCGGGCCGCCGTGCTGAATCCGGACTGAATGGACGGGCCTTTCGGCTCGTGGCGGTCAGGCGGGTTTCTGCACCCAGACCTTGCACCAGCCCGCGGCTTTCACCGTCTTGTTCGGGAAGATGTTGCAGGGTCCGTCCGCAGCGCCGGCCTTGCCGGTGTACTGGATGCAGTTCGCGCAGGTCTGCCCGGCCTTGTAGGTCGGGTTGGTGGCGGGATTCACCTTGCTCGCGTCGACGACGTAGCCGACGTTCTTCGCCGCCGGGTCGGACTCCGATATGGGTTCCGCGGCGTGGGCATTGCGCGCGATCAGCGTCGCCGCCGGTACGGCCGCGATGCCGGCCAATGCGCCTTGCAGCAGCCGGCGCCGTGAAAGCAGTTCATCAGTCATCTCGACAGCTCCTGGGTGAGGGGACTCGGGGTGCCGTCCAAAAAATCCACGCGCCCATTGTCTCAACTTCGCTGCGCGGCTGCTTCAAATGAGAACGATTCGCAGGCGCACACGCCGGGCGCGAAAGGCCTGATTTGCTAGACTTTCCGCGGGCCTGTAGCTCAGTGGTGAGAGCAGGGGACTCATCTTCCTTGGAAAGGTGCCCCGGCGCCGAAAGGCGCCGGGTGGACGGGACGAATTCAGGGAAACCTTCCAGCGCGCGGGCGGCTGATGGCAATCCTGAGCCGAGCCGGCGGTGCACCGCCGGAGGGTGCAGAGACTACCTGAGGGCTGGCAGTGCCCTTGATGACAGGCGCGAGCGTCCCGCACCCACACGGCCGGCAGCGGCCGCGGGTGAAGAGATAGTCCACGCCCGCCGGAAACGGCGGGGTCGCGTGAATCCCTTGGTCCTGGGTTCGAATCCCAGCGGGCCCACCACTCCCTCCCGCTACGCCGGTCGTGGCCGCGGCGCAACGCGCACGCCGGACTTGCGGCAAAATCGCATTGCGGAGACACTCTTCAGTACAACACGCCCGGAACAACGGGCTCGCATAGGGGCAGGATCATGAATACGAACCTCGGGCCGCGGACCACTTCACTGGTGGCAGCTGCGGTGGCGCTCGCCATCGCCAACAGCGCAGGCGCGCAGGCGGTGCTCGGCGAAGTCACCGTCACCGCCCGAAAGCG
>CAYXUJ010000113.1:0-3896 GCA_964468395.1 uncultured Steroidobacteraceae bacterium | reverse complement strand
CCTTGAGAGTCTTTTGACGATGTCTTGGATTCGGGGTTCGAAATCCTTTTCCGGTTGGCTTTTCTTGCCTGATTTCGATGGTATGAAAATTCAAGGCATTGAGAAAATTGTTGTCAAACAATACCCTACGTGAGGATATTGATTCCTCTCTCTCCGCCATTTTTTGCTGCGCCACGTCTGACAGCTCAAGGTTTTCAGCTCTTGTCGGCTCCGCTCTAGACGAGAATGATTATCATTAGTAATATGCCGCATCGTCTTGAGGAGGACTCGCGCGCGCCGTGCGTTACCCCATTTCAGCTTCACTTCTGGTCGCCACGCTCGCCTGTGCAGGCGGGGCGATGGCCGCCGAACCTGCAATCACCGTCGCCATCGAGGGCCATCGTTTCGTGCCGGACCGGGTCGTCGTGCCCGCCGGACAGAAGATCCGACTCGTCGTCGAGAACCGTGATTCGACCCCGGAGGAATTCGAGAGCTATTCCCTGAACCGCGAAAAGATCGTGCCGGGGCGCGGCAAGGTCGCGATCTATGTCGGACCGCTCAAGCCGGGAGAGTACGAATTTTTCGGCGAATTCCACCCGGACACCGCCCGCGGGACGCTCGTGGTGCAGCCGTGATCGCAGCGGCGCTCATCGTGCTGCGCGAGGTGTTCGAGGCGGCACTCGTCGTCGGCATCGTGCTCGCGGCAACTCGCGGCGTCGCCGCTCGCGGGCGCTGGGTGACGGCAGGCCTGGCGTTCGGCCTGGCCGGCGCAGCCGCGGTCGCGGCGGGCGCGGAGCAGATTGCGGCGGCGGTGCAGGGCGTCGGGCAGGACCTGTTCAACGCCGCCGTTCTGCTGTGTGCCACGGCGATGCTGGCCTGGCACAACATCTGGATGAAGAGCCACGGCGCGGCGCTGGCGCAGGACATGCGCGCCGTGGGCAACAGCGTCGCAACCGGCGCCGCACCCCTGTCCATGCTGATGATCGTCGTCGGACTCGCCGTCCTGCGCGAAGGATCCGAGGTCGTGCTGTTCCTCTATGGCATCGCCGCGGGCGGGACCGGTTCCGCGCAGCTGCTCGCCGGCAGCCTGCTCGGACTGGCAGGCGGCGTGGCTGTCGGCGCGGCGGTATACGCGGGCCTCACGCGGGTTTCGGCCAGGCAACTGTTTGCCGTCACCGGCTGGCTGCTGCTGCTGCTCGCGGCCGGCATGGCCGCGCAAGCGGCGGGATTCCTGGTGCAGGCTGGCAGCCTGCCGCCGCTCGCCGATCCCGTCTGGGATTCATCCGGCTGGCTGCCGGAGCGGGGAATCCCCGGTCAGTTGCTGCACGCGCTCGCGGGCTACGCTGAGCGGCCGAGCGGGATGCAGGTCGTCTTTTTCGCGGCCGTGATGCTGGTGCTTGGATACTGGACAGTGCGTCCTGCCCGCAACCGCACGGCCACGCTGCGCGCAGCGGCGCCGGTGCTGCTGCTCGGTGTTTCGCTGGCAGGCCTGTCGCCGCCGGCGCGCGCCGCGCACGTCATTTATTCGCCGAACGTCGAGGAAGGCGAAGTCGCGGTCGAGTTCCGCGGCCACCGTGAATCGGACTCATCCGACGAGATCGACGGCGCCCAGCAGTACAAGCTCGAATTCGAGTATTCGCCGACCGCGCGCTGGAACATGGGCGTGTTCGGCGAATGGGAACGGGAGCCGGGCGAATCCCTGGAGGCCGCGGAAATCGCCTTCGAAAACATCTTGCAGCTGACCGAGCAGGGCCGTCACTGGGTCGATGTCGGCCTGCTCGCCGAGTATGCCCACAGCCTGGAAGACGGGGGCAACGATGCGCTCGAACTGGGTCTCCTGGCCGAGAAGGAAATCTCGCGCAGCCTGGTGACGGCCAATCTTGTCGCCGAGCGGGAACTCGATGGCGGCGCCGAGACCGAGCTGGAATATGCCCTGCGCTGGCGGCTGCGCCGCAACGAGCGCTTCGAGCCGGGCCTCGAACTGTACGGGGAGCTGGGAGAATGGGGCGAGTTCGGCAGCGTGTCGCACCATGCCCATGAATTCGGCCCCGCGTTGTTCGGCAAGCTGCGCCGGGCCGACGGCCGTGGCGCCCTGAAATACGAGACAGCATTGCTGCTCGGCCTGACCGACGTGTCACCCGATGTCACGGTCCGGCTGCTGCTGGAATACGAGTTCTAGCGCCTCGCGACCGTTTATCATCCGCGTCGGGCAACCACAACGACGCAGGTCAAACCGTGATCACCGATCGCCGCCAGTTCATCGCCGGCATGGGCGCGCTCGCCGCAGCCCTGTCGCAACTCGCCGCCTGCGCCAGGAAGGGCAGTGAGCCGGACGTCCAGGCACTGCTGGCCGAGATCGCCGAGGACCTGCTCGCCGACTACCCCGAAAACGCCACCGGCCTCGGCCTCGATACCGGCGCCCGCGCCGGCCTGAAGGCTCGTCTGACCGACCGCTCGGCTGCCGGGCAGCAGGCGATCGCCGAGCGCGTCGCCGCCCGCCTGGCGCGGATGCAGGCCGTCGATGCTGAGTCGCTCGACGAAGCGACGCGCATGGACCTCGACGTCGTGCGCACCGCGCACGAGATTGCGGCAGAGGGCTTTGCCTTCCCTTACGGCGACATGGTCGTCCTGCACCAGGGCCTGAACTGGGCCAATGGCCCCTACGTCGTCGCGCAGAACAAGGGCGCCTTCCTCGAAATCCCGGGCATGCTCGAAGAGCAGCATCTGGTGACCACCCGCGAGGATGCCGAGGCCTATCTCGCACGGCTCACGGCCTATGCCGGCCAGCTCGTCGGCGAGACCGGGCGGCTGCAGGCGGCGGCGGAGCAGGGTGTGATCGCCCCCGACTTCCTGCTCGACAAGACGCTCGCGCAGCTCAAGGTCGCCCGCAGCGGCAAGGTCGAGGACTGGCCGATGATCGCCACGTTCGCGCGCAAGGCCGCGGGGCTACCCGGCGACTGGGCGGCCGAGGCGGCGAAGATCGCTAGCGACAAGATCGTCCCGGCGCTGGACCTGCAGCACGCCGAGCTCGAGGCACACCGCAAGCGCGCGACCGCCGACGCCGGCGCCTGGAAGCTTCCGGACGGCGAGGCCTACTACGCCTGGGCGCTGCGCGCCTCCACCACCACGACCATGACGCCGGACGAGATTCACGAGCGCGGGCTGGAGGAACTCGGGGAACTGCACGGCCGGATGGACGCCATCCTGAAGGCCGAGGGCATGACCCAGGGCAGCGTCGGCGAGCGCATGGCGGCGCTGGTGAAGGACCCGCGCTACAAATTCGCCGAGGGCGACCCGGGCCGCGCCGAGATCATGAAATTCCTCGAGGAGCGCGTCGCCGACATCCGCGCGCGCCTGCCGCAGGCCTTCACCACGCTGGTGCCCGGCAATTTCGAGATCAAGCGCATGGCGCCCGAGGTCGAGCCGGGCGCGCCGGGTGCCTACGGCGGCCCTGGCAGCGTGGACGGCAGGATCCCGGGCAAGTACTGGATCAACCTCAAGACCACCGACCTGTGGAACACCTTCAGCCTGCCGACCCTGACCCACCACGAGTCGCTGCCGGGCCACGTCTGGCAGGGTGAATACGCCTTCCGGCTGCCGCTGGTGCGGACGCTACTGGCTTTCAATGCCTACTCGGAGGGCTGGGCTCTCTATGCCGAGCAGCTCGCCGACGAGCTCGGCGTGTACGAGGACAAGCCGGTCTGGCGCCTCGGCTACCTGCAATCCATCGCCTTCCGTGCCTGCCGGCTGGTCGTGGACACCGGCCTGCATGCGCGGCGCTGGAGCCGCGAGGAGGCGATCCGCTGGTTCGCGGACACGAACGGCTCGAGCGAGCTGGAAGTGCGTGGGGAAGTGGACCGCTATTGCGCCTGGCCCGGGCAGGCCTGCGGCTACAAGATCGGCCACAGCGAGATCAA
>CAYXUJ010000112.1:2088-3989 GCA_964468395.1 uncultured Steroidobacteraceae bacterium | reverse complement strand
GCCGGGGCCGCACTCGATTAGAATGTAGCGACCGCGGCACCGGGACCCTCTCCCGGCGTGAGGCCCAAGGGAATGTGCGGAATCGTCGGAGCGGTCGCTGACCGCGACATCGTCCCGATCCTGATCGACGGCCTGAAGCGCCTCGAGTACCGGGGCTACGACTCGGCCGGCGTCGCCGTGCTGAACGGCGGCAACGAGGTCGCGCGGCTGCGCGCGGTCGGCAAGGTCGCGAAACTGTCCGAGGCGCTGGCGGCATCGCCGACCGCCGGGCAGCTCGGCATCGCCCACACGCGCTGGGCCACCCACGGCGTGCCGAACGAGCGCAACGCCCACCCGCACGTGTCGCGCGACGGCGTCGCCATCGTGCACAACGGCATCATCGAGAACCACGAGGAGCTGCGCGCCGACCTCGAGCGGCTCGGCTACGCGTTCAGCTCGGAGACCGACACCGAGGTCATCGCCCACCGCATCCACCATCACCTGGCGGGAACCCGCGACCTGTTCCGCGCGGTGCAGAAGACGGTCGGCGAGCTGCAGGGCGCGTACTCGCTCGCCGTGATGTGGGGCGAGGATCCGGACTGCATCGTGCTGGCGCGCGCCGGCTGCCCGGCGCTGATCGGCATCGGCAAGGACGAGAACTTCGTCGCTTCCGACATCGCGGCGCTCCTGCCGGTGACGCGGACCTTCGTGATCCTGGAGGAAGGCGACGTCGCCTGCATCCGCCGCAAGAGCATTGAGATCGTGGACGCGCAGGGCAAGCGGGTCGAGCGCCAGCCCTACGTGTCCGAGCAGTCGGCCGAGGCGGCCGAGCGCGGCGAGTACGCGCACTTCATGCTGAAGGAGATCCACGAACAGCCGCGCGCCGTTGCGCAGACGCTGTCCGAGCGCGTCGCCGGCGGGCGGCTGCTGGCCCAGGCTTTCGGGCCGGCCGCGACCGAGGTTTTCCGGCGCACGACCTCGGTGCACATCGTCGCCTGCGGCACGAGCTATCACGCCGGCGTGGTCGCGCGCTATTTCATCGAGCAGATCTGCCGCGTGCCCTGCCGGGTCGAGATCGCGAGCGAGTTCCGCTACCGCAGCCCGGTGGTGCCGGCGAATTCGCTGTTCGTCTCGATCTCGCAGTCCGGCGAGACCGCCGACACGCTGGCGGCGCTGCGCCTCGCCAAGCAGGCGGGCTTCCTGTCCACGCTCGCCATCTGCAACGTGCCGGAGAGTTCGCTGGTGCGCGAGTCGGAGCTCGTGCTGCTGACCCGCGCCGGGCCGGAGATCGGGGTCGCCTCGACCAAGGCCTTCACCACGCAGCTCGCGGCCCTCGGCATGCTGGTGATCGCGATCGGCAAGCACCACGGCCTCGCGCCCGAGCGCGAGAGCAAGCTGGTGCACCGGCTGCTGGAGCTGCCGACGATGCTCGAGCAGACGCTGGCGCTCGACCCGGTGATCCGCGACCTGGCGCGGAAGATCGAGCCGCGGCATCACGCGCTGTTCCTCGGCCGCGGCGCGATGTTCCCGATCGCCCAGGAGGGCGCGCTGAAGCTGAAGGAGATCTCCTACATCCACGCCGAGGCCTACGCGGCGGGCGAGCTGAAGCACGGCCCGCTGGCGCTGGTGGACGAGGACATGCCGGTGATCGCGGTGGCGCCGAACAACGACCTGCTGGAGAAGGTGAAGTCGAACCTGCAGGAGGTGCGCGCGCGCGGCGGCATGCTGTACGTGTTCGCCGACCCGGAGACCGGCATCGAGCCGTCCGACGGCGTGCAGGTGATCACGATGCCGCGGCACGTGAGCTACTTCCAGTCGCCGGCCGTCTACACCCTGCCGCTGCAGCTGCTCGCCTACCACACCGCCGTCCTGAAAGGCACCGACGTCGACCAGCCCCGCAACCTCGCCAAGAGCGTCACCGT
>CAYXUJ010000112.1:0-1988 GCA_964468395.1 uncultured Steroidobacteraceae bacterium | reverse complement strand
TTCGTCTGCGCCTACACGGCCTATCTCGGCTTCACGGTCAGGCGGGTGCTGGACGCCGGCTGCGGGCTCGGCCACCTGCGCGCCCCGGTGCGCCAGTTCTTCCCGCGCGCCCGTTACGTCGGGCTCGAGGCCAGCGACTACCTGTGCCGCAAGTACGGCTGGGTGCGGGACAGCATCGCCGTCTATGCGCCGGCCCGGCCGTTCGACCTGGTCTTCTGCCACGACGTCCTGCAGTACCTGCCCGAGCGCGAGGCCGTGCGGGCGCTCGCGAACCTGGGCCGGCTCTGCTGCGGCGCCCTGTATTTCAGCGTGCTGACGGCGGAGGACTGGCGGCGCAATGCCGACCGCGGCCGCACGGATGCCGGCGTGCACCTGCGCCCGGCGGCGTGGTACCGGGCCCGCCTGGCCCGGAATTTCCGGCCCCTGGGCGGCGGGCTGCTGGTCCGGCGGGGCTACGACCCGCTGCTCTGGGAGCTGGAAAAGCCCTGGCCGGCCGCCAAATCGCGCTCCCGGCCCCGCCGCCGGCCGAATTGATCTAAAATCTACGCCTGATTCAGGGTCCCGGTGCGGACCAACAACATGGGGAGTGATCGACGATGTCGATGCTGAAGCATTCGGGCCTGCTTGCCCTCGGAACCGCCTCCATGGCGGCCCTCACACTCGTTGCCTGCAGCGGTTCGGGCAGCGCCAATGACGAGCTGCCGCTGATCCGCGCGTCCATGTCCATCAAGACCGTGTCGCAGGGCGGCGTCTGCGAGTCGCTGCGCGTGCGCATGACGCCGAAGGAACTGATCGGCCAGGCCAACAAGTACGCCAACAACCGCATGATGGTCGCCGAGGTCAACATGACCGGGCCGACCGACGAGAACGGCGCGCCGATGTGCAACGGCACGGGCGAGACCCTGCCGCTGGCGCCGGGCAACTGGGAATTCACCGTGCCGCTGGCTTCCGGCACGACCACCTGCGTGCGCAACATCCAGGCCGACGGCGACCTCGCGATCACGTTCATCGACGGCGTCGATGGCTGTGGCGGCAATGGCAATAACTACGGCGACGGCGAGGGCACGCCGCTCGAGATGCCGGCCGAGGGCGAGATGCCTGCCGAAGGCGCAGCGCCGGCCGAAGGCGCGCCCGCCGCGGGCTGACGCGACGCATCGCAACCGACCGAGGGCCGGCACGGGCAACCGTGCCGGCTTTTTTCACCCTTGGCTGCCAGCATTCCTTCTTATCTGTCGCCGCTCCTGAAGCTGACCAGCCTCGTCGCGCCGGCGCGCGCGGCGCGCATCATGGCCGAGCTCGTCTCGCGCCCGCGCGGGCGCAACCCGATCCAGCCCTGGGAACTGACGCCGCATCCGGCCGAGCGTGAAGTCGAACTGCGCCCGGGCCTGTTCGCGCTGGTCACCGGCGAGCAGGGCCCGGCGGTGATCGGCCTGCACGGCTGGCGCGGCCGCCCCACGCAGTTCCGCCCGCTTGCAGCGACGCTGCTCGCGCGTGGCTATCGCACCATCGCCATCGACGCACCCGGCCACGGCCGCTCGCAGGGCGAGCACGCCACGCCGCGGCTGTTCGGCGACCTGCTGATCGAAGTGGACCGCCTCGTCGGCGGCGCGCACGCCATCGTCGGCCATTCCTTCGGCGGCGCCGCGGCCGGCGCCGCGCTCGCATCCGGCCTGCGCCCCGCGCGGCTGGTGATCGCCTCCAGCCCCACGCGCGTCAGCCGCATTCCCTTCGCCATCGCCGACGCGGTCGGGCTGCCGGCGCGCGCGCGGCCGCACTTCGCGCGCCTGCTCGACGAGAATGCCGGCCGTCCCGTCGCGCAACTCGACCTCGTCGCCAGCGGCCCGCCGTCCGGCGTGCCGACGCTATTGGTCCACGACCGCGAGGACGCGGTGATTCCCTACCTCGAAGCCGAGGCGCTGATTGCCGTGTGGCCGGCGCTGAAGTCCATGACGACGGAAGGCATCCGGCACCGGGACATCCTCGGGGAC
>CAYXUJ010000111.1:2843-4081 GCA_964468395.1 uncultured Steroidobacteraceae bacterium | reverse complement strand
GAAGTCTTGATCATGTCGTCCTGGCGGCCGATGAAATACAGAAATCCGTCTGCATCCCGCCGGACCGTGTCCCCGGACCATACTTCGCGCTCCGGTTGCGATGCGGCGGCGGGCTGCCCGGTAATCGAGCGGAACCGCCGCGCCGTCTTTTCGGCGTCATTCCAGTAACCGAGCGCCACCAGCGGCCCCCGGTGCACGAGCTCGCCCGGTTCATCCGCCGCGCACGGGCTGCCGTCGGGCCGCAGCACCAGTACTTCGGCGTTCGGTATTGCCCGCCCGATCGAATCCGGCCGCCGCGCGACTTCCTCCGGCGGCAGGAATGTCGAACGAAAAGCTTCGGTGAGCCCGTACATCAGGAAAATGCGCGTGCCCGGCAGCGCGGCCTGCAGGCGCTGCAGCGTCGCCCGCGGCATCGCACCGCCCGAGTTGGTGATGTAGCGCATGGACTGAGCGGCGGCGGCCGGCCAGTCGAGCGATGCGAGCTGGATCCAGATTGGCGGCACGCCGGCGAGCGCCGTGATGCGCTCGCGCTCGATCGTCCGCAGCACTTCCTGCGGCAACCGGTAGTCGAGCACGACCAGCGTCGCGCCGGACAGCAGGGTCGTCGCGACCTGGTTGAAGCCGTAATCGAAGCTGAAGCTGAGGACCGCAAGCACGCGATCGTCCGGGCTGCAACCCAGGTATTCGGCGACCGAGCGCGCCCCGACGACGAGATTGCGGTGCGAGACGACGACGCCCTTCGGCTTGCCGGTGCTGCCGGAGGTGTAGAAGATCATGGCCGCATCGTCGTCGGCCGATGCCGCTGCTTCGCCTCCGTCCCGGGCGACCAGTTCCGACCAGGGATGGATCGCAAGGCCGCCGACCGCTTCGCTGCCGGCGTCCTCCACCGCGACGATGGCCTGGAGTCCGGACAGCACGCCGAGTTCCGCCAGCAGGTCGGGGATGCGGCCGACATTCGTCACCAGCATGGCGGCGCCGCTGTCGCGCAGGATGTGGGCGACTTGCGGCGCTTTCAGCAGCGCGTTGACCGGCACGGCGATGGCGCCGGCCCGCAGGATTGCGAGCAGGGCTGCGACCTTTTCGATTCGCTTCGGCATCATGACCGCGACGCGATCGCCGCGGCGGATGCCGAGCGCGACGAGCCCGGCGGCCGCCCTGCGCACCAGGCTCGCCAGGTCGCGATAGGCGATCGACCGGTCACGATCGACAATCGCAGGATGCCCGGGCCGCC
Source organism: uncultured Steroidobacteraceae bacterium (assembly GCA_964468395.1). Lineage (GTDB taxonomy): Bacteria > Pseudomonadota > Gammaproteobacteria > Steroidobacterales > Steroidobacteraceae > SCUD01. The sequence continues at coordinate 2,850 of CAYXUJ010000111.1, read as the reverse complement.
GGGTGGC
>CAYXUJ010000111.1:0-2743 GCA_964468395.1 uncultured Steroidobacteraceae bacterium | reverse complement strand
AGGCGATCGACCGGTCACGATCGACAATCGCAGGATGCCCGGGCCGCCGGGTGGCAGCCTCCTCGAGCCAGTCATGCAGACGGTCGGTCATTCGCTCACCCGCTCGACTCGCCAGTTGCGCCGCGTGATGCCCGATCCGCGGTCACGGGATGCTGCGCGCGATCTTCGGTCCAATCCGGCGGACCAGCCACAGCGGCAACCGCCGCCAAGCCGCGATCGCCAGGCGATACTTCGGATTCTGCACGTTGAGGGCCGGCAGGGGCCCGCCATGCGGCTGGTGATAATACCAGTACAGCTGGCTCGCCTCGGCGTTCCAGCGGCTCTTGAACCATTCGCCGCCGGAGTCCGCAGTGGAGCGCCCCAGGTGGAACCGGCGTTGCCCTCGCAGGCAACCGTCGCGGATCATTTCCCAGTACAGGACGTAGTTGGCGTTCAGCTGCCGCGCCGCCGGCAGGCCGCCGGCCCACATGCCTTCCACGACGCCGGCATGACTGCCATTGAAAGCCACGGCAACCGGTTCGGTGCCATGACGACAGACGAAGATGCGAGCCTGCTGCGGAAACGCATCCAGGATCGCGGCGAAAAAGTCGCGGCGGTACAGCGGCGTGCCGAGGTCGCGCCAGGAGCGCTCCAGCACGCGAAAGAACGGATCCAGCAACTCGGCGCCGCCGCTGTCCACCGTCAGGCCCTCGCGGGCGGCGCGACGGACATTGGTGCGGTGCTTGCTCTTGAAGCCGTTCCACAGCTGTTCCGGATCCGGCTGCAGCTCGATGGTCATGCTGATTTTGCCCGTGGAAACGGGCAAGTCCATCGGCAAGGTCGCGGGACAGCGCAGTTCGAGATAATCCGCCGACAACTGCCCGGCGCGCACGATCGCGGCTTCGACCAGCTGCCGGGTCACGCGCTCGGAGACCGCGCAAGGGCCGCCGTAGTTTAGAAACGGCATCGAGCAGAGAATTCGCCCGAAGATGCGGCTGGCCAGGAACACGAGCGGCAGCACGCCGACCACCTGCCCGTCCGCGCGCGCCATCAGGTAGACCGGCTCGAGGCCGAGCTGGTCGCGGACGATCGTCCGCCAGCCGAACAGCTGGTAGAAAGTCGCGCCCGGCTGCGCCGCGAGGAACGCATCCCAGGCCTGCGCGTCGGCATCGCTGGCCTCCGTCACTCGCACGGCGACGTCGGGTGCCTGATCCAGTATCAACGGCCGCTCGCCCAGGCCACTGCTCGATCGATCCGCGCCAGCGTCTCTTCGCGCCCCAGGATCGCAAGAGTCTGGTCGATCGGCGGCGACACGCTGCCGCCGGACACCGCCACCCGCAGCGGTTGAGCGACCTTGCCGAGGCCCGCGCCGCTTGCCTCCGCAAGCGCCTGGATCGCGCCGTGGATCGCCGCCGCCTGCCAGTCGCCGAGCGCGGCCAGCGCCGCGCGCGCTTGCTGCAGCAACGGCAGCGTCTCGGGCGTCAGGTTCTTGCGTGCGGCCTTTTCATCGTAGCCCTGCGGCGCCAGATAGAAAAACCGGCTGGCCTGGGCCATTTCCTTCAGGTTCTTCGCGCGCTCGCGCTGCGCCTCGATGACCGGCTCGAGCGGCGGGCCGCCGGCGACCGGCACGCCGAGGCGCTCGAACTGCCAGCGCAGTTCCTCGGCGATCCTTGCCGGCGGCTGCTTCATCAGGTGCTGCTGGCTGATCCAGGCGAGCTTGTCCGGATTGATCGCGGAGGCCGACTTGTTGACGTCGGCGATGTCGAACAGCGCGGTCATCTCCTCGAGGGTGAAGATCTCCTGGTCGCCGTGCGACCAGCCGAGCCGCGCCAGGTAGTTCAGCAGCGCCTCCGGCAGGTAGCCCTCCTCCCGGTAGTGCAGCACCGACACCGCGCCGTGGCGCTTGGACAGCTTGGTGCCGTCCGGCCCGAGGATCATCGGCAAGTGTGCGTACACCGGCGGCTCGACGCCCATCGCGCGCAGCATGTTCATCTGCCGCGGCGTGTTGTTCAGGTGATCGTCGCCGCGGATCACGTGCGTGATCTTCATGTCGTAGTCGTCCACGACCACGCAGAAATTGTAGGTCGGGTTGCCGTCGGAGCGCTCGATGATCAGGTCGTCGAGCTCAGCGTTCTGGAACACGACCCGTCCGTGCACGGCGTCGCTCACGACCACCGCGCCGTCGGTCGGATTGCGGAAGCGCACCACCGGCGTCACGCCCTCGCGCGGCGCCTGCCGCTCGCGGCAGCGGCCGTCGTAGCGCGGCTTCTGCTTGGCCGCGAGCTGGGCGTTGCGCATCTGCTCGAGCTCGTCCTTCGAGCAGTAGCAGCGATAGGCCTTGCCCTCGTCCAGCCATTGCCGGATCACATCGCGGTACCGCGGGTAGCGCTCGGTCTGGTAGAACGGCCCCTCGTCGGCGTGCAGTCCGAGCCAGGCCATGCCGTCCAGGATCACCTGCACCGCCTCGGGCGTGGAGCGCTCGCGGTCGGTGTCCTCGACGCGCAGGATGAACACGCCGCCGTGCCGGCGCGCATACAGCCAGCAGAACAGGGCTGTGCGCACGCCGCCGATGTGCAGCAGGCCGGTCGGGCTGGGGGCGAATCGGGTGCGGACTGTCATGGAGCGCGCGATTGTATCGCGTTGACCCTCGTGGGCAGCGGCCCTTAGAATCGCGGCCCCGAACGGGCGGTTAGCTCAGCGGTAGAGCACTGCTTTCACACGGCAGGGGTCACTGGTTCAATCCCAGTACCGCCCACCATCATTC
>CAYXUJ010000110.1:0-4102 GCA_964468395.1 uncultured Steroidobacteraceae bacterium | reverse complement strand
TGCGCAGGCGGTCGAGCGAGGCGAGCGGCAGCTCGACGAAGATGCGGATGCGGTGCTCGAGCGCGCGGAATGCGTCGCGGAAGGCCTGCATGCGCTCGGCCTGGCTGCCGCCCGCCGCCGCCGGGTCTTCGACGCCCCAGTGCGCCGTCACCGGCTGGCCGGGCCACACGGGGCAGACTTCCCCGGCCGCCTGGTCGCAGACGGTGATGACGAAGTCGAACTCGACGGCGCCGGGCTGCGCGAACTCGTCCCAGCTCTTGCTGCGCGCGCCGGGCGCCGGGATCTTCATCTGCGCCAGCAGCTCGAGCGCGAGCGGGTTGACGCGGCCGGTGGGGAAGCTGCCGGCGCTGTGGGCGCGGAACCGGCCCGCGCCCCAGTGGTTCAGCAGCGCCTCGGCCAGGATGCTGCGCGCCGAGTTGCCGGTGCACAGGAACAGGACGTCGTACGGCCGCGCCATCGGCTCAGGGCGCGCAGCAGCCGGACGTCCCGCAGGCGCTGGCGCCGGCAGGCGGCGCGGCGAGGCCGTGGTCGTCGCCGAAGTGCTCGATCGCCCCGAGCGTGTGGAAAGATTCCCAGGGCACGCCCGCCGGGTCCACGGTCCAGTGCTTGTCGGAATGCGCGTAGCAGCAGTTCGCGCCGGGCTCGTCCTCGATCGCGGCGCCGGCCGCCACCAGCCGGCGGCGGATCTCGGCGAGCTCGCCCGCCGACTCGGCCTGCAGGCCGAGGTGCTCGACGCCGGTGCGGCTGCGGCCGGTCGAGATCGCGAAATTGATGCGCGGGTCCTCGATCATCCACTTGGCGTAATCGTGCCTGGCGACCGCCGGCTCGGCGCCGAACAGCCGCGTGTAGAAGGCCTTGCTGGCGTCGAGGTCGGCGACGGCGACGTGGACATGGAAGCGTTTCATGCGGTTCTCCTGGCGGCAGGCTTGCGGGCGGGCGGCCGCGCGGGTGCGCAGGCCGAGCCGGCACAGCAGTTCTCGGTGAGGAAGTCGACCAGCGACTGCATCGCGTCGTAGGCCGCGCTGTAGTAGACGAACCGCCCCTCCTGCCGCGAGCGCACCAGTCCCGCCTGCGCGAGGCCGCGCAGGTGGAAGGACAGCGCCGGCGGCGAGGTGCCGAGCCGCCCGGCCAGCTCGCCGGCGGCGAGGCCGGCGGGCCCCGCCTGCACCAGCAGGCGGAAAGCCTCCAGGCGCGTGGCCTGGGCCAGCGCGGCGAGCGAGGTGACGGCGCGGTCGCGGTTCATGATTCAATAGTTCAATAAATATTTAATCGTTTGTCAAGCGATTCCGTGACGCCGCCCGTTGCCGCCGCCCGGGGGCGGCCGCAAGATGCCGGCTATCACTGGAACACCCCGCTTGCAGACACGCGACGCTTCCCGTCGGCTGATCGCCGGCTCGGCGATCATCGGCTCGATCGGCACCTTCGGCCTGCACGTGCTGCTGCCGGCGCTGCCGGCGATCGCCTCGGCGATGGGCGTGCCCGCCGCCGCGGCGCAGCTGCTGATCAGCCTGTCCATCCTGGCGATCGCCGGCGGCAACCTGGCGATCGCCCCGCTCTCCGACCGCTATGGCCGGCGGCCGGTGGTGCTGGCGGCGCTCGGGCTGTTCGTGGCCGGCAGCCTCGCCGGCATCGTCGCGCCGTCGCTCGAGCTGCTGGTCGCCGCGCGCGTGGTGCAGGCCTTCGGCGGCGGCGCCGCGATGTCGGTGATGCGGGCGACGCTGCTCGACCACTTCGGGCCGGCGCGGGCCGCGGGCGCGCTGGCGGCGACCGCGACCGCGATCCTGGTGGCGCCGATGCTGGCGCCGACGCTCGGCGGCTTCGCCATCGAGTGGCTCGACTGGCGCGCGGTGTTCGGGCTCTCCGCCGCGCTCGGCGCCGCCGTGCTGTGGTTCGCGGCGCGGCGGCTGCGCGAGACGCGCCCCGCCGACCCGTCGGCCGGGCCGTCGCTGCGCTTCTGGGCCAATTACCGGCGGTTGCTCGGCTCGCGCGAGTACCTCGCCTACCTGGTGTTCGGCTCCTGCATGGTCAGCATGATCTACACCTTCGTGACCGGCGCGCCCTACGTCGCGATCGACGTGCTGGGCGTGTCGCCCGGCAAGTTCGGCCTGCTGCTGTTCTTCCCGGCGCTGGCGTCGTTCATCGGCTTCATGGTCGCGGCGCGCATGACGCACCGACTCGGCGCGGTGAAGATGATGCGCAGCGGCGCGATCGTCGCCTTCGCCGGCACGGTGGCGATGGCGGGCTGCGCGCTCGCCGGCCTGTGGCATCCGCTGGCGCTGTTCGTCCCCGGCATGCTGCTCGGCTTCGCCAATGCGATCGCCGCGCCCTCCGCGACCATCGGCGCGATCTCGCGCGTGCCGGAGATCGCCGGCGCGGCGTCGGGACTGCTGGGGTTCCTGCAGCTGGTGACCGCGGCAGCCGCGACCCAGGTGGTCGCGACGCTGGGCGCGCATTCGCCGGTGCCGCTCGCGGTGGTGCTGCTGGTGCTGTGCCTGGTGGCGCTGCTGGCGCTCAGGCCGGTGTTGCGGATCGCGGCGCGATCGGCGGCGTCATCGGCGCGTGGCGCCGGCCGGCCGCCGGCGGATCAGGCCGAGGCGTAGGTTCCGCCCGCGGTGCCCGTGCCGACCCGGTAGCGGAAGCGCACGGTGCCGAAGGTCAGGAGGTCGCCGTCCTCGAGCTTGGCGTAACGGACCTGGATGCCGTTCACGAACAGGCCGTTCTTGCTGTTGGCATCGACGATGGTCGCGTCGCCGCCGCGCACGGTCAGCATCGCGTGCAGGCGGCTGACGGTCGGGTCGAGGATGCGCAGGTCGTTGTCGTGGGTGCGGCCGATGTTGACGCGGTGGCGCATGACTTCGTGCACCTGGCCCACCATGTCCACGCCGATCAGGTAGCGGCGCAGCTGCGGCGCGGCTTCCGGCGCCGGCTCGGCGCGTGGCAATTCGATGTGCGGCAGCTCGGCGGTGTTGTCGAGCGTGGGCTGCGGCTCGGCAGCGAGCTCGGGCGCCGGCGGCGGCGGCGGCGGCTCCGGCTCGATGCGCGGCAGCGAGTCGTCGCTCGCAGAAAGGCCCGCATCGCGGCGCGCCTCGCGCAGTTCCTCGGCAATGCCCTCGCGCTCGAGCGTGCGGGTCGCGAGCCTGGCGGACAGCTCCTCGATCTGGCGTTCGCGCTCGGCCAGCAGCTCGTCGCGCTCGGCCAGGCTCATCAGCAGGCCCTCGACGCGCTTCTGCCAGCGCGCGCGCTCGGCCGCGAGCTCGGCCGCGGGGTCCGGGCGCCATTCGCCGGCCGGCAGCTGCCGCCCGACGTCGTACTGGGTTTCGGTGAAAAGCTCGATGTCCTCGCCGGCGCTGACGGCGTCGAGGTCGGGGATGTCGTCGCCGATCTCGTCGATCATGATCGGCGCGTCGTCGAGCTCGGCCGCAGGCGTGGCGAGCTCCCACTCGGGCGTGTCGAGCAGGCGCTGCGGGCTGGTCAGTTCGATGTGCTCGACCAGCGGGGTCAGGTCCTCGGCGACGATGCCGTCGTCCGATTCAGGGTCGCCATCCCGCTTGTCCATGTGCCTATTATCCCCGACCGTGACGCCGGCGCCACAACTGCGCGCGGCCGGTCCATTATGTCGCAGGGCGCAGCGGCGCCAGTCAGCAGTATTCCGGAGCCTGCGCCGGCCGGACTGTGAACCGCGTCACAGGCCGGGGTGCCCTGGACAGGGCTTGTGTAGGATGGCGCGCATGCAACCCGTCTGGATGCTGTCGGCGACCCAGGCGCTGTGCATGTCCGGCAGTTTCCTGTTCGTGTTGCTCGGAGGCATCATCGGCGCCGAGCTGGCGCCCGTGCCCGCGCTCGCCACCCTGCCCGTCTCGGTGCTGATCCTGGGGCTCGCCACCAGCGTGCTGCCGGCCGGCGCCCTGATCCGGCGCCACGGCCGGCGCGCCGTATTCGTCGGCAGCGCCTTGCAGGCGGCCATCGGCTGTATCGTCGCCGGCGCGGCCGTGGCGGGCGGCCGGTTCTGGTGGTTCTGCGCGGGCGCGCTGCTGCTCGGCGCCAACAACGCCGTCGTCATGCAGTACCGCTTCGCCGCCGTCGAATATGTCGAACCGGCGCG
>CAYXUJ010000109.1:0-4281 GCA_964468395.1 uncultured Steroidobacteraceae bacterium | reverse complement strand
TCGAGCGCGTGCTGGAGGATCCGTTCGTGCCGAACGACCTCGCGCTCGACGACGGCCGGCGCATGCTGGTCATCACCGGCCCGAACATGGGCGGCAAGTCCACGTACATGCGCCAGGCGGCGCTGATCCTGGTGCTGGCGTCGATCGGCAGCTATGTGCCGGCGGATGCCGCCGTCATCGGCCCGTTCGACCGCATCTTCACGCGCATCGGCGCCTCCGACGACCTGGCCGGCGGCCGCTCGACTTTCATGGTCGAGATGACGGAAGCGGCGGTGATCCTGAACGCCGCAACCGACCGCAGCCTGGTGCTGATGGACGAGATCGGCCGCGGCACCAGCACCTATGACGGCCTGTCGCTCGCCTTCGCCTGCGCCAGCCACATCAGCCGGCGGCTGCGCGCCTTCACGCTGTTCGCGACACATTATTTCGAGCTCACGGAGCTCGCCGACGAGCTGCCGGGCGTCGCCAACGTCCACCTCGACGCCGCCGAGCACGGTGACGGCATCGTGTTCCTGCACGCGGTAAAGCCGGGCCCGGCCAGCCGCAGCTACGGCCTGCAGGTCGCGCAGAAAGCCGGCGTGCCGCGCGAGGTGATCCAGAGCGCGCGCGCCTACCTGGAGAAACTGGAGCGCCAGCATGCGCCGGCGGAGCGCAAGCCGCGGGCCGAGGCCCCGGCGTCAGCGCCGGGCGCACAGGCGCTGGCCGGACTGCAGGCCATCGATCCCGACCGGCTGACGCCGCGCGAAGCGCTGCAGGCGCTCTACGACCTGCGCGCGCTGCTGCCGCCGGAGGATTGAGCCCGCTTCAGCCGTCGCGCCTGCGGGCGAGGTACAGCACGCGGCCGTTCGGCAGTTCCAGCGTGCGCTCGATCGCGAAGCGCAGGTTGAGCGCCGTCTCGAACGCGGGCCGCACGCAGTCCGGGTACAGCGATTCGCGCCCGCGCGCGATCGCCGCGAACATCGGGTCGGCGGCGGGCACGAACTCGACCAGCAGGTGGCGGCGCGTCAGTCCGGCGACCGCCTCGAACTGCTCCCGCACGGGCACGCCTTCCGTGACCCGCAGGTGGTGCACGACGGCCAGCATCAGCACCAGGTCGAAGGCGCCGGCAGCGCGTTCCAGCAGCGACAGCTGCTCGCGGTTGCGCCAGCCGACGGCCGGCGTCGGCCGGCCGAAATTGCCGACCAGCGGCAGGATCGGCAGCTTGCCGTCGCGCGCGCGGCGCCAGATCGCGGCGACCGAGCGCTCGTCGATGTCCAGCGCGACGACGTCGCCCTGGGTCGCGGCAATGGCGCTGAACTCGCCGGTATTGGCGCCGATGTCGAGCGTCAGCGCCGGGTGCGTGTCGGCCACCGCCGACGACACGAAGGTGCGCTTCGCGGCGAGGTCGGCGTCGCCGTAGTGCGCGCGCGTCGCGGTGTAGGACTGCCAGTGCGAGCCGCGCGCCGCCAGCGCCTCGACCTGGCGCCGCATCTGCCGGCCTAGCCCGTCGAGCGAACGCTGCAGCACGAAGCGGGCGCGCGCGTCGTCGGACGCCTTCACCTGCGGCGGCGCGCCGCCGCCAGCGGCGCGGGCCGCGAGCGCGGCCGGCAGCGCGACCGTGCGCCACAGGCCGGGCTTGAGCCAGCGCCGCGCGCCGAGCACGCCCGCCAGCATCTCGTGCGAAAGGCCGGCAACCGGGTTGCGCAGCGTCCAGGCGATCGGCAGCCCCGATTCGACAGAGGCGATCAGCGGCAGCAGGAACGTGGTTTCGAACTGGTGGCGCGCGATCCACAGGCAGCTGCCCGGCTCGCGCGCGACGATCGACGGCAGGTCCACGAACACCGGCTCGGCGTTACGGAACAGCACGTTGGCAGGCGTCGCGTCCTTGAGCTGCAGCCCGCGCGGCAGCAGCGCGCGCGCCAGCTCGAGCGTCAGCTCGCCGGCGGCGGCGAGCATTTCCGGCGCCCACTCGGCCGGGTGGCCGGCGAACGGGATGCGCTCGTGCTCGAAACATTCGCCGTCGAAACCGGCGAGCGGCCGCGGCAGGTCGGCGCGGTCCAGCGGCGTCGTGCGCACCAGGCGCCCCCGCGCCATCCAGTCCTGCACCACGGGATCGGCGAGCGCGCGGCGGAAACCCTCGAGCGCATGCGTGCGGACGGCGCGGATCAGCCGGCCCTCGTGCTCGACCAGGATGGCGTCGGGGTCGCGGAAGGATCGCGGGCTGGAAACGTCGCGCGTCAACGCGGCGGATCGTCGGCGGGCTGCTCGCCGCCGCTCTCCGCCGGGGCTGCCGGGCGGCGCGAGAACAGCGACATGAACTTGTAGCGCAGTTCGCGGAAATAGAAGATCGCGCCGGCAATGGCCGCGCCGATCACCTGCAGCAGCATCGAGCCCGTGCCCGGGTCGATGTAGGCGAACGCCGGGTTCGAGAACCCCGCCGCGATCGCGAGCGCTGCCGCCTGCCGGATCCTCTGAATACCGCTTGTCTGCCGCATGATCGTCAACCTCGGGTGCCAGGGGCGGATCACACCAACTTGCGGCCCCCGGGGCCCGCCGATTCCGTCACACATTGTCGGCTCAGTGGGCCGCGGCCTCAAGCCGGGCGCCGTTCCGGTCCACTTCGACGAACTCGAACGGGCGGCCGAACTGCGACACGAAATGCCGCTCCGGGAGCATCGGCAGGCCGGCGTCGAAGTAATGATCGAGCACGCGGCGCAGCAGGTTGACCGGCGTCACGTCGGCGGGCAGGAAGTCCGGCGGCGCGCCCGGCAGGTAGGCCGCGCTCAGGTTGGAGAGCCGCAGCCGGTGGTGCTCGGTCGCGGTCAGCCCGCGGCGCAGGTTGGGCCCGTGGTCCGACAGCAGCAGTATCACCGGCGGCCGCGCCGACTCGGCGAGCAGCCGGCCGACGATCGCATCGATCCGCGCATTGACGTAGACGAGCTGGTCCACGTAGTCGCCGCGCTGCTCCCAGAGCTTCTTCTGGAACTCGAACTGGTTCGACAGCGTCGCCTGGCGCAGCACCTTGCCGTCGCGGTCGAACAGGTAGGGATGGTGCGGCGGCAGGAAGTGCGCGAGCACGAACTTCGGCCCCGGGGCGGCGGCGAGGCCCGCGAGCGTGTCGAAGTTGCGCAGGTGGCATTGCGCGATGTCCATCGTCGCGCTCGAGCCGAGCGCGCGCAGCCAGCTCGCCTCGGCGATCGCGAGCAGGAAATCGTCCCGGAACAGGCCGCCGCCGCAGGGAATGAACTCGTCGGCATACGGGTTGCTGCCGGTGCCGCCCCAGGTGGACTGCAGGTGGACGAAGCGGTAGCCGCGCGCGCGCAGGAAGCGGGCGGCGGCGTTGTCGCGCAGCAGCCGGTAGGCGAGCTCGCGGTCGCTGCCCTGGTCCGCAAGCCGTTCGCCCATGAGCGCCTGGATGTAGTCCATATTGAGCGCCGAGGCGATCGACAGGAAGGTCCAGTTGTAGTTGGAATTGCTGGCGTCGCTGACCTGGAAGCCGCGCCGGCGCAGGCCGTCGAGGAACGGGCTGTTGTCGAAGCCGTACTGCTGCGCCAGCACGTCGCCGCGCGAATAGCCGTCCAGCACGATGAAATAGATGTCCGGGCGCTCGCCGGTGAAGGCGACGGCCTCCAGCTCCTGCCCGGCGCCCGCGTCGTGCCGTTGCGCGCCCGTGAGCCATTGCCCGAGCGCGAACACCAGCAGCAGCGCGGACGCGAGGTTCAGTGCCACGGTCAGACGTGCGCCGGCGGCCGGCGCGCGGCGCAGCTGCATCCAGCCGAGCACCAGCAACAGGGCCCAGACCGCAGAGTGCACGGCCTGCAGCTGGCCGTCGCTCCAGTTCGTCGTCGCATGCGTCTGCTCGTCCGGCACGCCGCCGAGCCCGCCGAGCCAGGCATTGAGCGGGCCATAGGCGAAAAACAGCAGCACCAGCCAGGCAGTGCCGAGCGCGGCGCGCAGCCAGCTGCCGTACGCGAACCGCAGCAGCGCGAGGCAGGCGAGCGCCGCGGCCAGCGTGGTGCCGGCGACCAGCGCCAGCGAGGATGACTCCACCTGCCCCGGGTTCGCGGCGGCGACGTGCAGCACCGGATAGAGCGCGATTGCGATCGCGAACCAGGGCCATTGCATCGCGGCACTATACATGCGCCGCATCCCCGAACGAGCCGCGCGCGAGGAAGGCCGCGGTCGCGTCCGCCACCGCGCGGCTGACCAGCATGCCGGTGTGGCTCACCTCGATGACGACCGACGCGGTCGCGCCGGGCAGCTCGGTCTCGTCCACGCACACCGTGCCGTCGTTCGGCTGCG
>CAYXUJ010000108.1:0-4327 GCA_964468395.1 uncultured Steroidobacteraceae bacterium | reverse complement strand
TGCTTTCACACGGCAGGGGTCACTGGTTCAATCCCAGTACCGCCCACCATCATTCCGCCGGCTTCTTGCCCAGGCCGGACGCGATCCGCGTGGCCTGTTCCACCGCCCGCGCCAGCACCGACCGGATCCGCCCGTCCTCGAGCACCAGCAGCGCGCCGATCGTGCAGCCGGCGGGCGTGGTCACCTCGTCGCGCAGCGCCGCCGGGTGCGTGCCGGACTCGAGGACCATGGTGGCGGCGCCCTTCATGGTCTGGGCAATCAGCTCGAGCGCGACCTTGCGCGGCAGGCCGACGCCGACGCCGCCGTCCGCCAGCGCCTCCATCATCAGGAGGACGTAGGCGGGACCGCTCGCGCTCAGTCCGGTCACGGCATTGAAGCTCGACTCGTCGAGCTCGACGCAACGGCCGACCGCGGAGAAGAGCTTCATGGCCGTTTCCATGTGGCCCGCGCCGGCATGGGTGCCGCCGCACAGCGCCGTCATGCCCTCGCCGACGATGCACGGCGTATTCGGCATGGCGCGGATCACGGGATTTCCGGATGCGAGCGCCGCCTCGAGCTGCGCGATCGTGACGCCGGCGGCGATCGAGACGACCAGCGTCGAGTCTTTCAGCCCCGCGGCACGAAGCTTGCCCAGCACGCCGCTCACCTGCGCGGGCTTGACGCAGATGAGCAGGACGTCGGTTCCGGTGAGGTTTTTCGAGAAGTCCGTGACGACCTTCAGGTCGAGTTCGCGGGCAGCCCGGTCGCGGTTGCGCTGGCTGCGGCTGGAGAGCCACAGCTGCGTCTTGCGCGCCCCGCCCCGTTGCACCAGCCCGCGCGCGAGCGCGCGGCCCATGACGCCGGCGCCGATCACGCCGACGACGACGTCGCCTGATATGGCGGGGCTGCCGGCGGGTTGCGACCCGGGTGCCATGGAATCTCCTTTTTCGGCTACCGTGAGCATATCGTGGCCCAGCCAGAGCCTGCGTGACGCCGGACCAGCTTCTGATCCTGCTGCCTGCCTTCTTCCTGCTCGCGGCCCTCTACACGAGTGTCGGCCATGCGGGCGCCTCGGGCTATCTGGCCGTCATGGCGCTGCTGGCGATCGCGCCCGAAGCGATGCGGCCGACGGCGCTTGCGCTCAACGTCCTGGTCGCCGGATTCACGACCTGGCGCTTCTGGGGGGCCGGTTATTTCTCCTGGCGGGCGTTCTGGCCCTTCGTCCTGGGGTCGGCGCCGCTTGCGGCCCTCGGCGGTTCGCTGCGCCTGACGACGGGCCTCTATTACGTGCTGGCGGGATGCGCCCTGGCGCTGTCCGCCATCGTGCTTGCCTGGCGTGCCTGGGGCGGCCTGCAGGCCGAGAGGGCCGGCGAGCCGGCCCGCATCCCGATCGTCCCTGCCATCGGCTCTGGGGCCGTCATCGGCCTGCTGTCGGGCCTGACGGGCACCGGGGGCGGCATATTCCTGTCGCCGATCGTGCTGCTGGCCGGCTGGGCCGGTCCCCGGCACACCGGCGGCATCTCGGCGCCGTTCATCCTGGTCAATTCCAGCCTAGCCCTCGCCGCCGGGACCGCGACCTGGGCGGACCTGCCCGCAGAACTGCCCTGGCTGGTCGTCGCGGTCCTGGCCGGCGCCGTGACCGGCACCTGGCTCGGCCTGAAGCGCTTTTCCACGCGCTGGCTGCTGGCCCTCATGGCGCTGGTGCTGGTCATCGCCGCCGCCAAGCTGATCCTGACCGCCTGAAGAGGGGTCGTGAAATAAATGGGACAGACACTATTTTGGCACTGCCAAAATAGTGTCTGTCCCATTTATTTCAGGCGAACTGCTCGATCAGCTCGAGGAGCTCGGCAGTCTTCTCCTGCATGAAGGCGTGATCGCCGCGCGACTCGACGTTGAGCCGCAGCAGCGGCTCGGTGTTCGAGCTGCGCAGGTTGAAGCGCCAGCGCGGGTGCTCGACCGACAGCCCATCGACGGTCTCGACCTTCACGGACCCCGGCACGAAGCGCTCCCGCACGGCCCGTAGCGCACCCGGTACGTCGCCGATCTTGCGGTTGATCTCCCCGCTGGCCGGGAACAGCGCGATCCGCTCGTTGACCAGCGCCGACAGCGGCTTGCCGGTGCGCGACAGGTGCTGGGCCAGGACCAGCCACGGGATCATGCCGCTGTCGCAATAGGAGAAATTCCGGAAGTAGTGGTGCGCGCTCATCTCGCCGCCATAGACCGCGTCGGCGACGCGCATGCAGTGCTTGATGAACGCATGCCCGGACTTGCACTGCACCGGCCGCCCGCCGTGCGCGCGCACGATCTGTTGCGTGTTCCAGGTCAGGCGCGGGTCGTAGACGATCTTGGCCCCGGGTTCGCGCTCGAGAAAGGTCGTCGCCAGCAGGCCGACGACGTAGTAGCCCTCGATGTAGCGCCCGTTTTCGTCGAAGAAGAAGCAGCGGTCGTAATCGCCGTCCCAGGCGATGCCGAGGTCGGCTTTCGCCAGCCGCACGGCGCGCGCCGTCACCTCGCGGTTCTCCTCGATCATCGGGTTCGGCACGCCGTTCGGGAAATTGCCGTCCGCGTCATGCTGGATCTTGGTGAACCGGAACGGCAAGCGGTCCTCGAGCAGGTCGAGCGCGGCGCCGGCGCCGCCATTGCCCGCATTGCAGACGATCGACAGCGGCTTCAGCCTGTCGACGTCCACGTAACCCAGCACGTGGTCGCGCCACGACGGCAGGATCTCGAACGGCACGACCGTGCCGCGGATCGTCGCCGCACCGAACACGCCCCTCTCCGCCAGCTGGCGGATCTCCTGCAGCCCCGAGTCGCCGCTGATCGGCCGCGACTGCTCGCGCACGAACTTGAGCCCGTTGTAATCCGGCGGATTGTGGCTCGCCGTCACCATCACGCCGCCGTCCAGGTTGAGCGAGAAGGTCGCGAAATACACGCACTCGGTGCCGCCCAGGCCGATGTCCACCACGTCCACACCGGCGTCGTTGAGCCCCCGGATCAGCGCCGTCGCGAGCTCGGCGCTCGACAGGCGGATGTCGCGCCCGACCGCGACCCGCCGCGGGCGCAGCCAGTCGGCATACGCGCGCGCAATCCGGTACACGGACTCCGGATTCAGCTCCTCGGGCACTCGCCCGCGCACGTCGTAGGCCTTGAAGCAGTTCGACAGATCCATCCGGATCATCCCCTGCCGAAGAATGCGGCGATCGTATCCACCACGTATTGCAACTGCGCCTCGCTGAGCTCCGGGTAGATCGGCAGCGCCAGCGTCTCCTGCGCCGCGCGCGCGGACTGCGGGCAGTCCTCCGCACGATAACCCAGGTAGCCAAAGCACTGCTGCATGTGCAGCGGCACCGGGTAATACACCTCGGATCCGATGCCGTACTCGGCAAGGTAGGCGCGCAACCGGTCCCGATCCGGGACGCGGATCACATACTGGTTGTAGATGTGCCGGTAGCCGGGCCGCGCCAGCGGCGTGACGACGCGGACGGCGCCTGCGGCCCGACGAATGGCAGCGTCATAATATGCCGCATTGCGCCGGCGCGACTCGTGCCACTGCTCGAGGTGCCGGAACTTCACCAGCAGCACCGCCGCCTGCAGCTCGTCGAGGCGGAAATTCCCGCCGATGAGCGCGTGGTAATACTTCGGCTCCATGCCGTGCACGCGCAGCATGCGCAGCCGGGCCGCCAGCGCATCGTCGTTCGTCACGCACATGCCGGCGTCGCCGAAGGCGCCGAGGTTCTTGGTCGGGAAGAATGACAGGCAGCCGATGCCGCCGATGCCGCCGACGCGCCGTCCCGGCGGGTACTCGGCGCCGATCGCCTGGGCCGCGTCCTCGATGACCGCGAGCCCGTGCTCGCGCGCCAGCGCCATCAGCGGGTCCATGTCGGCCGACTGGCCGTACAGGTGCACGGGCATCAGCGCCCGCACCCGCCCGCCCGTTTCGCGGTTGTACAGTCCACCGGCGCGGCGTTCGCAATCCTGCTCGAGGAACTCGCGCACGAGCGCCACGTCCAGGTTGTAGCTTTCCGGCTCGATGTCGAGGAACACCGGCTGCGCACCAACCCGCGCGACCGTGCCGCCGGTCGCGAAGAACGTGTAGGGGCTGGTGACGACCTCGTCGCCCGGGCCGATGCCGTAGGCCATCAATGCAATCAGCAGCGCATCGGTGCCGGACGAGAGGCCGATGCCATGCCGGGCCCCGCAATAGGCCGCGACCCGCTCCTCCAGCTCGCGCACGGCGGGACCGAGGATGAACATCTGCGAGGCCGCGACCTTCAGCATGGCCTCGCCGAGTTCCGCCTTCAGCGCCTGGTACTGGGGCTTCAGGTCGAGCAGCGGCACGGTCATGCGG
>CAYXUJ010000107.1:0-4481 GCA_964468395.1 uncultured Steroidobacteraceae bacterium | reverse complement strand
TTGCTCAAGTGGCAACCCCGCTATCGTGGGCCCGCAGGCCGACAGACCGGAAGCTTTGCGTCCCCGCCTTTCGACGGGTTTGCCGCGTTTCACTGTGAGCGGACTATCGGGCGCGCCGCGACGCGCAACAACGGACGCGCGTCGCAGGACTGCGACGTTGCGTCGCGTTCTGTCCAATCGGATCGCGCCGGGCCGTTACTTGCGGTGCGGGAAGCCGCTGATCGCGGCCGGGCGGCCGCACAGGAATCCCTGCGCGTAACTGACGCCGATGCGACGCAGGGTCTCGAGCACTTCCGGCGTCTCGACGCGCTCGGCCACCGTCTCGATGCCGATGGCGCGCCCGATCTGCACGATCGCCTCGACCATGCTGCGATCCACCGGGTCGCTGGCCACGTTCTGGACGAAGTTGCCGTCGATCTTCAGGTAGTTGACCGGCAGCGTGCGCAGGTAATTGAACGACGACAGGCCGCTGCCGAAGTCGTCGAGCGCGACCAGGCAGCCGCGGCTCGCCATCTCCCGCATCAGGTAGCTGGCATGGCCGAGATTGGCGATGGCCGCCGTCTCGGTCACCTCGAAGCACAGTGCGCCCGGCGTCGGCTCGTGCGCCTCGAGCGTGTCCACCAGGTACTCGAGGAATCCGGGATCCGACAGCGTCGTGCCCGACAGGTTGATCGCGACCGTGAAGGTCGCCTCCTCGACGCCGTCCCGCGTGGACGGCACGATGTCGCGCAGGACCTTTTCGATGACCCAGCGGTCGAGCGACGGCATCAGGTTGTAGCGCTCCGCCGCCGGGATGAATTCGTCCGGCAGCACCATGGCGCCGTTCTCGTCCAGCAGGCGCAGCAGCAGCTCGTAGTGCGGCCGCGCCTTGGCAGAGTCGGCGACGCGCACGATCGGCTGGAACATGATGTCGAGCCGGCCTTCGTCACGGGCACTGGTCAGCCGCGACATCCAGCGCATCTCGCGATGGCGCGCCGACGCGCTGGCCGGGTCGTAGACCTGCACGCGGTTGCGCCCGCCGTCCTTGGCCGAGTAGCAGGCGATGTCCGCGGCCGACAGCAGCGTCGCGACGCTCTCGGTGTGCTGGTTGATCTCGACGATGCCGATGCTGGCGCCGATCTGCATCGTGTTCGTGCCCCACTGGAAGCGCACGTCGTGGATCGACTGCCGCAGCGAATCGGCGATGCGCAGCGCCTGCTCCGGCGTGCAGTGCTCGAGCAGCACGCCGAACTCGTCGCCGCCGAGCCGCGCCAGCACGTCGTTCGCGCGCACCCGCGTCTGCAGCAGCCCGGTCACCTGCCGCAGCAGCTGGTCGCCCGCCGGGTGGCCGCAGGTGTCGTTGACGACCTTGAACTGGTCGAGGTCGACGTAGATCATCGCGTGGCGCACGTTGCGGTCGGCGCGCGCCGACTCGATCGCGCTGTTGAGCCGGCTCTCGAATTCCCGCCGGTTGATCAGCCCGGTCAGCGCGTCGTGCGCGGCCTGGTAGGACAGCAGCCGCTTCATCCGCCGCTCGCGGCTGACGTCGCTGAACACGATCACGGCGCCCGCAGTCTGGCCGGCGCGGTCGCGGATTGGCGCGACCGTCGCCTGGATCGGCACCTCCAGCCCGCGCCGGCTGACCAGCGCCGTCTGGTCGGCGAGGTGCAGGGGCTCGCCGCTCTTCAAGGCCGAGCGGACCGGGTCCTGGATCGGCTCGCGGCCGCCGTCGGCCACCAGCTTGACGATCTCGGTCACGCTGCGGCCGCGCGCCTCGGCCAGCGTCCAGCCGGTCATCTTCTCGGCGATCGGGTTGACGTAGTCCACGGTACCGTCGCGGTTGGTCGTGATCACCGCGTCGGCGATCGACTGCAGCGTGACCTCTGCGCGTTCCTTCTCGTCGTAGAACTGCTGTTCCGCGCGCTTGCGCTCGGTGATGTCGGTCACCGTGCCCTCGAAACCGACCGGCTGGCCGGCGGCATCGCGATTGAGGCGCGCATTCTCGGTGATCGTGATGATGCTGCCGTCGCGGCGCCGGAGGTCGTACTCGGCCTCGACCAGCTCGCCGTCCCGGATCAGCTGCTCGATCAGCTGCTGGCGCTTGGCGGGGTCCACGTACAGGCGGCCGGTCGAGCCGATGGCGCGCAGCTCGTCAAGCGATGCATAGCCGAGCATCGCGATGAGCGCCGGATTGGCCGATACCAGGTAGCCGTCCATCGTCACCTGGTAGACGCCTTCCACGACGTTGTCGAACAGGCCGCGGAAGCGGCTCTCGCTCTCGCGCAGGGCGTCCTCGGCACGGCGGCGCTCGATCGCGATGCGCGCCAGCTGCGCCATGCGCCCGACCAGCTCGAGGTCGCGGCGCGACGGCATGCCGGTGCGCCGCAGGTAGGCGGCGAACGTCCCGAGCATGCGCCCGTCCGCGCCGGTGATCGGCGTGGACCAGCAGGCCCGCAGGCCGGCGCGGGCCGCCGCGTCGCGCCGGAATTCCCACAACGCGTCCTTGGCGATGTCAGGGACGATGATCTGGCGCTGCAGGGCGATCGCCGCGGCACAGGAGCCGAAACGGATCTCGGCCGGGTAGTGGTCCATCAGCGCGACGTACTCGCGCGGCAGGCTCTGGCCCGCGACGTGCGCCAGCGTGCGCGTCATCGGGTCGTAGAGCCGGATGCAGCATAGCGAGTCCGGCAGCACGCGCTCCACCACCTCGGTGATCGAGCTCAGTGCGCCGTTCAGCGGCTCGCTCGACGCGATCTTCTCGAGCGCGCGCCGCTCGCCCGCGGCCACCAGCTCCGCCTGCTTGCGCTCGGTGATGTCGATGATGCTGGCGCGGATCAGGTTGCCGCTCGAGCTCGGCAGGCGCACGAGGCGGATTTCGCAGGGAATGACCTTGCCGGCGGAGTCCTTGTGCAGCCACTCGAACACCGGCGTGCCGCCGCTCAGCGCCTCCTGGACGAAACCGCGCGTGATGCCGAACGAGGGCGTGCCGTCGGCCTGCAACGGCGGGCTGACCGCCTCCGGCCCGACGCGCAGCAGCTCGTCCCGGCTCATCTTGAAGAATTCGGCCGCGTTGTCGTTGCAGTCCACGAAGCGGCTCGAGTCCACGTCCATGACGACCACGGCCTCGGGCGCATTCTCCACCAGCACGCGGTAGCGCGCCTCGGAGTCCTTCAGCGCCTCTTCGGCCTTGGAGCGCTCGGCGGTGTCGCGGACGCAGACGATGTAGGTCGTCCGGCGCTGGACTTCCATCCGGCTGACCAGCAGTTCGGCCGGCATCAGGTCGCCGCGCTGGTGCCGCGCGACCACTTCGCGCGCGGCCAGGTCGAAGTGCGTGTTCTCCTGCGCGGCCGCCAGTTCCTCCAGTGCGCGGGCCAGGCCGCCGTCCGGCGCCAGGTCCGGCAGCAGCGCGCCGAGCGGCTCGGCCTGCACGTCAACCTGGCGCACGCCGAAATAGCGCTCCGCCGTGCGGTTCAGGCTCTCGATGCGGCCCTCGGCGTCCACCGAAATGATGCCGTCCTTGACGTGGTCGAGGATCGCCTGCAGCCGGGCGGCGCTCTCGCGCTCGAGGCGCTCGGTGATGGCGCTCGCCTCGTCCGACGCGAGGCGCATGACCGTCTCGAGGCTGGTGCGGTCGTTCTCGAAGGCGTCGTACTGGCGGCTGACGATCTCGACCAGCTTGCGCAGGTGCATCTTGCCGGATTTATCCGCCGCTTCGAGCAGCTGCTGCTCGAGCAGCGGGTGGATGTCGTCCGGGCCGCGTTCCCGGGGCGGCGCCGCGACCGCGTCGTGAGCCGGCGCGGCGGCGCCGTGCGCCCCCGGCACATTCAACCTCACGACGTTGCCTTGATTCAGCTGCGACACCCTGCCCCCAAGCGCGATTCCGCCGCATCCCGCGGAATGCGACGTAATGCAGCGATGCTAGGGGATCACCCGGGGCCGTAACGTGACGTCGTTCGCGGTTCGGCGGGCCCCACTCCGTGACACATAACGCGATATCATGGCGCGCCTCCGCAGGACGCCCGGCACCGCCCCGTCATGACTGAAACAGCCTGTTTTCTGCCCCTGGGCGACGAACGCCTGTTCGCCTTCGTGCACCAGCCCGCCGGCCCCGCCCGGGGCGGCGCCGTCCTGTGCGCGCCGCTCGCCGAGGAGAAGCTGTGGTCGCATCGCGTGTTCGTCAGCTTCGCCCGCGAACTGGCCGCGCGCGGATTCGCGGTGCTGCGCTTCGACTTCCGCGGCGAAGGCGACAGCGACCGCGCCTTCGAGGACAGCGACCTGGACACGCGGCTCGCGGACACGGCGGCGGCGATCGACGAGTTGAAGCGCCGCACGCCCGGGCTCGGGAAAGTCACGCTGGTCGGGCTACGCCTCGGGGCGACAATCGCGGCGGCGGCGGCTGCCAGGCGCGACGACGTGGACCGGCTGGTGCTGTGGGACCCCGTGGTGGACGGCGCGGACTACATGCAGTCGGTGCTGCGCACCAACCTGATGGCGCAGATGGC
>CAYXUJ010000106.1:0-4791 GCA_964468395.1 uncultured Steroidobacteraceae bacterium | reverse complement strand
GCATGGTGCGCGCGCTGTCGGTGCGAGTCGGCCTGTCGATCGCGCTGTTCATCGTGCTCTGGGCAACCTGGAAGCTGGGCTGGATCGAGCCGCACGCGGTCGGCGGCTGAACCCGGCGCCCGGCCCCGCGGCTATTGCGGGGCGCTGAGCGCGCCGTTCAGCGGCGGATTTTACCCTTCGCGGAACCCTTGCGACGAAGCGCGCCCCGACTGCGCCGGGGCGTGCCCTATTGAACGGTGCCGGGTCGTACATTTCGTAGGTATTCACCTCAAACCTGCGAAACCTGCGACCCGGCACCGTGAACCCGTGAACCTCACCCAGAAATCCCTGCAGAGCCCGATCGGAGTCGCCGTCGGCGTCGGCCTGATCCTGCTGCTCGGCCTGGTGGCGCTGGTCAAGCTGCCGGTACAGCTGTTCCCGGACATCGAGGAGCCGGTCGTCACGATCTTCACCGGCTGGCGCGCGGCGGCGCCCACCGAAGTCGAGTCCGAGCTGATCGAGCCGCAGGAGCAGGCGCTCCGCGGCCTGCCCGGCCTGCAGCAGATCCAGTCTTTCGCCAACGCCGGCGGCGCCTTCATCAACCTCGAGTTCGCGATCGGCACCGACATGGGCCGCACGCTGATCGACGTGATCGCGCGCATGAACCAGCTGCCGCCGCTGCCGCGCGACGCCGACGCGCCGCGCATCTCGCTCGGCGAGAACTTCGGCGGCGGCCCCAACGAGACGCTGTCCTGGTTCTTCGTGCAGCTGAAGCCCGGCACGCCGGGCCCGGTCGAGAACTACCGGCGCGAGGTCGAGGAGCTGATGCGCGCGCGCATCGAGTCGATCCCCGGCGTCGGCACCGTGAACATCAACGCCGGCGCGCCCGACGAGCTGCGCATCGAGTTCGACCCCTACCGCGCCGCCGAGCTCGGCATCCCGATCCCGGCGATCGCGAGCGTCGCCGGCAGCGCCGACGACGTCTCCGGCGGCTTCGCCGAGCTGGGCCGGCGCCAGTACACGCTGCGCTTCGCCGGGCGCTACCGCCCGGCCGACCTCGGTGAGCTGGTACTCGACTGGCGGGGCGGGCGCCCGGTGCGCCTCGCCGATGTCGCCACCATCGGTGTGCAGCGCGGCGACCGCAACTCGCTCGCCGTGCAGAACAACAACCCGGCGATCGCGATCCAGATCCTGAAGGAGTCCGGCGCCGACGTGCTGGCGACGCTGAATGCCGTGAAGGCGGAAGTCGCGGCGCTGCGCGAAGGGCCGCTCGCCGAGATGGGGCTCGCGATCGAGCAGTCCTTCGATCCCTCGGTGTTCATCAATCAGGCGATCGGCCTGGTGACCGGCAACCTGGTGGCCGGCGTGATCCTCGCCGTGTTCGTGCTGTGGCTGTTCCTGCGCCAGTTCCGCTCGACGCTGCTGGTCGGCGTCGCGATCCCGGTGTCGGTGCTCGCGACCGTGCTGGTGATGCTGGTGACCGGGCACACGCTGAACGTCATCTCCATCGCCGGCATCGCCTTCGCGGTCGGCATGACGCTCGACGCTGCGACCATCGTGCTGGAGAGCATCCTGTCGCGGCGCGAGCGCGGCCTGTCGCCCGCGCAGGCGGCGCTCGAGGGCGCGACCGCCGTGTGGCCGGCGCTCTTTGCCTCGACGCTGACCACGATCATCGTCTTCCTGCCCGTGATCTTCATGAAGAACGTCGAGGGGCAGCTGTTCGCCGACCTCGCGCTGACGATCTCGGTGGCGATCGCGATGTCGCTGGTGATGGCGATGACCGTGCTGCCGACCGCGGCCGCGCGCTGGCTCAAGGTGACGACCGCGGCGGCCTCGCAGAAGGCGGCGGAATGGCCGCGGCGCCTCGGCGAGCGCATGGCGGCGCTGACCGACAGCCCGCGCCAGCGCAAGATCACGATCGTCTCCTGCCTGGTGGCGCCGGCGGTGCTGACCTGGGCGCTGCTGCCGCCGATCGACTACCTGCCGCCGGTCAAGCGCGACGCGATCGACGGCTTCTTCCAGTTCCCGCCCGGCATGAACGTGGACGCCATCGAGCGCGAAGTCGTCGAGCCGATGGTGCGCCGCCTGGAGCCCTACATGGCGGGCGAGAAGGAGCCCGCGCTCAGGAATTACTACATCCTGATCTGGCCGGGCGGCGGCGGCTCGATCGGCGTGCGCGCACTCGACTCCTCGCGGCTCGGCGAGCTCGGGCGCATCGTCAACGAGGAGATCACGGCCGGCTTCCCGGACCTGCAGGTGTTCGCGCAGCAGGGCAACCTGTTCGGCGGCTTCGGCGACGGCCGCAACATCGAGATCCGCCTGCAGTCCGCGGACTTCGACGGCCTGCTGCGCGCGGCCCGCCAGGCCGAGCAGGTGGTCGGCGAGAAGCTGCCCGGGGCGCAGGTGCGCTCGTTCCAGGACCTCGAGTTGTCGGAGCCGGAGCTTCGGCTGATCCCCGACGACCGGCGCATCAGCGAGTCCGGCTGGACCCGCGCCAACGTCGCGACCGTGGTGCGCTCGCTCGGCGACGGCATCTGGGTCGGCGAACACTTCGACGGCGAGCGCCGCCTCGACATGATCCTGCGGGCCGAGGGCTGGGACAGCCCGGATGCGCTCGCCGCCGTGCCGGTCGCGACGCCGACCGGCGGCGTCGTGCCGCTCGGCGAGCTGGTGCGCATCGAGCCGACCGTCGGCACCACGGGCCTCAGGCGCGTGGACGGCCGGCGCACGATCGGGCTCAACGTCATCGCCCCGCCCGGCATGTCGCTGCAGCAGACCATGAACCTGATCGAGCGCGACGTGGGCCCGGCGATCCAGCCGCTGCTGCCGGCCGACGGCGGCATCCGCTACGCCGGCGACGCCGGCAGCCTCGAGACCGCGCTCGCCGACATGCGCGTCAACATCAGCCTCGCCTTGCTGGTGCTGTTCCTGCTGATGGCGGCGCTGTTCCGCTCGGCCAGGGACAGCGCGCTCGTGCTCCTGACCGTGCCGCTCGCGAGCCTGGGCGGCGTGCTCGGCATCCGGCTGCTGAACCTGTTCACGCCGCAGACGCTCGACATGCTGACCATGGTCGGCTTCATCATCCTGCTGGGCGCGGCGGTCAACAATGCGATCCTGCTGGTGGACAGCGCGCGCGTCGCCGAGCGCGACGGCATGAACCGGCGCGATTCGGTACGCCACGCGCTCGAGCAGCGCACGCGGCCGATCTTCGCCACCTCGCTCGGCCAGCTCGCCGGGCTCCTGCCGATGATCATCGTGCCGGGCCCGGGCGCGGCGCTGTACCGCGGCCTCGCGACCGTGATCGCCGGCGGCATGCTGCTGAACACCGTCTTCATGCTGGTGCTGCTGCCGGCGCTCCTGCGCATGGGCGAGGGCGCGGCCGCGGCCGTGCCGGCGCCCCTGGCGGAACCCGTCAAGGAAGGTGCGTGATGGAACAGAGTCTCCCCAAGTCCCGAGTTGCATGGGGCGCGGCCGCGGCCGCGCTGGTTGCGTCCTCCCTGGCAGCCAGCGCGGCCCTGGGGCAGGGCCAGCCGCCGCCTGCCGCCGTGACGGTGGCAGCCGTGACCGAGGGCACCCTCGCGGCAACCGTCAGCACGACCGGCACCGTGGTCAGCCGCAACGATGCGCGCCTCGCCGCCGAAGTCGCCGGGCGCCTCGCCTGGGTCGCGGAGCCGGGTACCCGCATCGGCAAGGGCGCGCCGGTCGCGCGCGTGGATGCGCGCACGCTCGAACTCCAGCTGCGCGAGGACGATGCGCAGGTCGCCCGCCTCGTCGCCAACGCGGAACTGCTCGACACGCAGCTGCAGCGACTGACGGCACTGCCGGACGGCATCGCCTCCAGGAGCCAGATCGACGAGGCCGCGGCGCGACTCGCCATGGCGCGGCACGAGCTCGAGCAGTCCCGCGCGGCGCGCGACCGCACACGGCATTTCGTCGAGCGCGCGGTGATCCGCGCGCCCTTCCCGGGCCACGTGGTCGAGCGCATCCGCCAGCTCGGCGAGTTCGTCGGCGCCGGCACCGAGGTCGTGCGGCTCACCGACACCGGCAACGTCGAGATCGTCGCCCGCGCGCCGGTCGCCGAGGCCGCGCACCTCGCGGTCGGCCAGGCGGTGACGGTGCACGGCGCGTCCCGCGACGTGTCGAGCAGGATCCGCGCCATCGTGCCGGTGGGCGACGAGCGCTCGCGGCTGCTCGAAGTGCGCATCGCCCTGTCGGGCGAGGGCTGGCCGATCGGTTCCGCCGTGCGCGTGGACCTGCCGGCGGCGCAGAGCGCCAGCGCCGCGCTGGTCGTGCCGCGCGACGCCGTGATCGTGCGCGCCGACGGCGCCCACGTGTTCCGCGTCGCCCAGGGCGACGTCGCCGAGCGCGTGCCGGTCCGGGTCGGCAACGGCGACGCCAGCCGCGTCGAGGTGAGCGGCGGGCTTACCGTCGGCGACCGCGTCGTCGTGCGCGGCGGCGAGCGGCTGCGGCCGGGTCAGGCGGTCACGATCGCGACGACCGGCGGCGCGACGAAGTCGGCCAAGGCCGGCGCGCCGACGCAGGGGTAAGAAGCCCGGCAGCGCGGGATGCGACCTGTCGGATGGTCCGTAAGATGGTCATGACCGTTTTACGGACGTCCGGATGATGGTCACCGGCCCGGGCAGCAACCAGTGCGACGTCCGTGGCCGCGAAATGCAGGTCTGGCGCCGAGGCGCTAGGCGAAGATCCCCAGGTCGCGCACCGCGAAGTTCCCGATGTGCGGCGCGACGACCGCCAGCTCCGCATCCGGCACCCCGAACCAGCCGGCGAGCGTCGCCGCGTACTGGTCGCAGG
>CAYXUJ010000105.1:0-4805 GCA_964468395.1 uncultured Steroidobacteraceae bacterium | reverse complement strand
GTGATGACGCGGCTGATCGAGAAGAACACGACCATCCCGACCAAGACCTCGCAGGTCTTCTCGACCGCCGAGGACCACCAGAGCGGCGTGACGATCCACGTGCTGCAGGGCGAGCGCGACCGCGCCAGCGACAACAAGTCGCTCGGCAAGTTCGACCTCTCCGACATCCCGCCGGCGCCGCGCGGCGTGCCGCAGATCGAAGTGACCTTCGACATCGACGCCAACGGCATCATGAACGTGTCGGCCAAGGACAAGGCCACCGGCAAGGAGCAGAAGATCGTCATCAAGGCGTCTTCCGGCCTGTCGGAGGAAGAGATCAAGCAGATGGTGCGCGACGCCGAGGCCCATGCCGAGGAGGACAAGCGCTTCCGCGAGCTGGTCGAGACCCGCAACCGCGCCGATGCGCTGCTGCATGCGACCGACAAGTCGCTGAAGGACCTCGGCGACAAGGTCAGCGGCGAGGAACGCGTCGCGATCGAGGCGGCGCTGTCCGACCTGCGCAGCGTGCTGAAGGGCGACGACAAGGCGGCGATCGAGCACAAGGCCGAGGCGCTTGCCAAGGTGAGTGCGCCGGTCGTGCAGCGGGCCTACCAGGGCGAGGCGCAGCCGGCAGGCGCCGGGCCGGAAGCGTCGGCCCAGGCCGGCCCGGGCGGCGGCAAGGACGACGTGCTCGATGCGGAGTTCGAGGAGATCAAGGACAAGGGGCCGAAGCCGCACTGACGGCCGCGGCACCCGCGTTCGCCATTCCACCGGCCGCCGGGTGACGTCGGGTCACCCGGCGCTTGCGTATGCGGAGCGCCATGTCGAAGCGTGACTACTACCAGGTGCTGGGCGTGCCGCGAAACGCCACCGAGGATGCCGTCACCAAGGCATACCGCCGGCTGGCGATGAAATATCACCCGGATCGCAACCCGGACGACAAGGAAGCCGAGGAGCGCTTCAAGGAAGCGAAGGAAGCGTACGAGATCCTGACCGACGCGCAGAAACGCGCCGCCTACGACCAGTACGGCCACGCGGGGCTCGATGCAGCGCGCGGGGCCGGCCAGGGCTTCAGCCCGTCCGATGCGTTCGGCGACATCTTCGGCGACATGTTCGGCGACATCTTCGGCGGCGGCCGCAGGGGCGGCGGCCGCAGCGGCGTCTATCGCGGCGCCGACCTGCGCTACGAGCTGGCGCTCGACCTCGAACAGGCGGTATTCGGCACCAGCACCGAGATCGATTTCCAGACCGTGGCGGAATGCAGCGAATGCGGCGGCTCCGGCGCTGCGCGCGGGCACACGCCGGCGACCTGCGACACCTGCGGCGGCAACGGCCAGGTGCGCATCAGCCAGGGCTTCTTCGCCGTGCAGCAGGCCTGCCCGCGCTGCAAGGGCCGCGGCACGATCATCCAGGATCCGTGCAAGAAGTGCGGCGGCCACGGCCGCATGCGCGCGCCGAAGCGGCTCTCGGTCAAGGTGCCCGCGGGCGTCGACACGGGCGATCGCATCCGGCTTGCCGGCGAGGGCGAGGCCGGGCGCAATGGCGGGCCGCCGGGCGACCTGTACGTCGAGATCGTGGTGCGCGAGCACCCGATCTTCGAGCGCGACCATGCGCACCTGTCCTGCGAAGTGCCGATCAGCTTCGTCACCGCCGCGCTCGGCGGCAGCATCGAGGTCCCGACGCTCGACGGCCAGGCGATGATCAAGATCCCCGCCGGCACGCAGTCTGGGCGCGTGTTCCGGCTGCGTGAGAAGGGCGTCAAGCCGGTGCGCGGCGGTGCCACCGGCGACCTGTTCTGCCGGGTCGTGGTCGAGACCCCGGTCGAGCTGAACTCCGAGCAGAAAGACCTGCTGCGCAAGCTCGAAAAATCCCTCACGGCCGACGGCAAGAGCCACAATCCGCGCGAGCGCTCCTGGCTCGAGGGCGTGCGCCAGTTCTTCGGCAGGATCGGGAGCTGACATGACGAACGTCGCGGTGCTGGGAGTCAGCGGGCGGATGGGGCGCTGCCTGGTGCGCGCGATCCGCGAATCGCCGGACTTCGTGCTGAGCGGCGCGCTGGCGTCCCCGGCCAGCGCCGCCATCGGCCGCGACGCCGGCGAAGTCGCCCAGACCGGGCCGGTCGCGGTCGAGGTCACGGCCGACCGGGCGCGGGCACTGGCGAATGCGGCCGTCGCAATCGACTTCACCCTGCCGGAGGCGGTCGGCGACAATCTCGCCGCGGTCGAGCGCGCCGGCGTGCCCTGGGTCGTCGGGATCACCGGCCTCGACGACGCCCGCAACGCGCAGATCCGGCGCGCGAGCGGCAAGCTGCCGGTGCTGGTGGCGCCCAACATGTCGCTGGCGGTCAACCTGCTGTTCGGCCTGGCCGCGCGCGCCGCGGCTGCGCTGCCCGCCGACTACGACGTCGAGATTCTGGAGGCGCACCATCGCCACAAGGCGGACGCGCCGTCCGGCACCGCGCTGCGGCTCGGCGAGATCGTCGCCGGCAGCCGCGGCGGGGCCCTGGCGGAGCAGGCGGTTTTCGGCCGCCTCGGCAAGTCCACGGGGCGCGCGGCTGGCGCGATCGGCTTCGCCAGCCTGCGCGCCGGCGACATCGTCGGCGAGCACCACCTGCTGTTCGCCGGCACCGGCGAGACGCTCGAGCTCGTGCATCGCACGACCGACCGCATGACCTTCGCGCACGGCGCGCTCGCCGCAGCGCGTTGGCTGATCGGCCGGCCGCCCGGCCTCTACGGCATGTCGGACGTGCTCGGCCTGTAGGGGACTGACACCTTTTCCACCACCGGCAGCGGAAGATCCACCCGCCCTTTCGGAAAAGGTGTCTGTCCCCTTTTCGGTACCGAAATGGTGTCTGTCCCCTTTTCGGCACTGCTGTAGAATACCCACCCGGGTAGCGGCCCCCTTGAATCGACGCTGAACGCTGGTGGAGACCCCAGAAGGCTCCGCCCGCCCATGGCCTGCACCTTGCGCCGGCCGCCGGCAGCCGCACAGGGAGAACGCACTGGTGACACCGACACCCGCAGTGCTCGCGCTCGAGGACGGCACGGTGTTTCGCGGCGTCTCGATCGGCGCATCCGGGGTCACGACCGGCGAAGTGGTGTTCAACACCGCGATGACGGGCTACCAGGAGATCCTGACCGACCCGTCCTACGCGCGCCAGATCGTCACGCTGACCTATCCCCATATCGGCAACACCGGCGTCACACCCGAGGACATGGAGTCCGACGCGATCCATGCAGCCGGCCTCGTGATCCGCGACCTGCCGCTGGCCCACTCGAGCTGGCGCGCGAGCCATTCCCTGCAGGAATTCCTGGTCGAGGGCGAAACCGTCGCGATCGCCGGCATCGACACCCGCAAGCTGACGCGCATCCTGCGCGAGCGCGGCGCCCAGGGCGGCTGCATCGCGACCGCGGACAAGGCCGACGTCGACGTGGCGCTCAGGGCCGCGCGCGCCTTCCCGGGCCTCAAGGGCATGGACCTCGCCAAGGTCGTCTCGGTGCAGGCGCCCTACCAGTGGAACGACGGCAGCATCGGCCGGGAAGCCGGGCGCGTGCTGCGTCCGGGCACGCGCCAGCACGTCGTCGCCTACGATTTCGGCATCAAGCGCAACATCCTGCGGCTGCTGGCGGACTACGGCTGCCGCATGACGGTCGTGCCGGCCAGGACCAGCGCCGCCGACGCGCTCGCGCTCGCGCCCGACGGCATCTTCCTGTCGAACGGGCCCGGCGATCCCGAGCCCTGCGACTATGCGATCGACGCGATCCGCGAATTCCTCGAGGGCGACATCCCGGTGTTCGGGATCTGCCTCGGGCACCAGCTGCTGGCGCTCGCGAGCGGCGCGCGCACCGTCAAGATGAAGTTCGGGCACCACGGCGCCAACCACCCGGTGCAGGAGCTGGTCGGCGGCCACGTCGTGATCACGAGCCAGAACCACGGCTTCGCGGTCGACGAGTCGAGCCTGCCGCCGGTGCTGAAGGCCACCCATCGCTCGCTGTTCGACGGCTCGCTGCAGGGCATCGCGCGCACCGACTGCCCGGCTTTCGGCTTCCAGGGCCACCCGGAGGCGAGCCCGGGGCCGCACGACCTGCGGCCGCTATTCGAGCACTTCGTGTTCCTGATGGTGCGCCGGCTGCAGCAGCTGCTGCGCAATCACGTGACGACGGCGGACGGCGCCGGGGCACGCTGATGGGCAAGCGCACCGACATCGAGAGCATCCTGATCATCGGCGCCGGGCCGATCGTGATCGGCCAGGCCTGCGAATTCGACTACTCCGGCGCCCAGGCCTGCCGGGCGCTGCGCGAGGAGGGCTACCGCGTCATCCTCGTGAATTCGAACCCGGCCACGATCATGACCGACCCGGAGATGGCGGATTCGATCTACATCGAGCCGGTTGAATGGCGCACGGTCGCGCGGATCATCGAGAAGGAGCGGCCGGACGCGCTGCTGCCCACCATGGGCGGCCAGACCGCGCTCAATACCGCCCTCGACCTGGTGCGCGAGGGCGTGCTGGAGAAGTTCGGCGTCGAGATGATCGCCGCGTCGCGCGAGGCGATCGACATGGCCGAGGACCGCGAGCTGTTCCGCAACGCGATGCGCGGCATCGGCCTCGAGTGCCCGCAGGCGACCATCGCCCACAGCCTGGACGAGGCGCTCGCCGTGCAGGGCGAAGTCGGCTACCCGACGGTGATCCGGCCGTCCTTCACGCTGGGCGGCACCGGCGGCGGCATCGCCTTCAACCGCGAGGAATTCGAGGCGATCGTCATGCGCGGCCTCGACGCCTCGCCGACCGGCGAGGTGCTGATCGAGGAATCGGTGCTGGGCTGGAA
>CAYXUJ010000104.1:0-4948 GCA_964468395.1 uncultured Steroidobacteraceae bacterium | reverse complement strand
TGCTCGCCCAGCGCGGCTCCGGCCGCGGGCTGATCTCGGTGTGCACGGCGGGCGGTATGGGCGTCACGGCGATCATGGAGAGGTGATGCCATGAAACGCTGGATCAGCCACCCGCGCGTCGAGGGCACGGCCTCGCGGCAGGCGCACGCCGACCTGCCGCCGGGCACCTTCGAGCGCGAGATGAGCAAGGAGGGCTTCTTCGGCCCGGCCGCCTTCTTCCATCACCGCCACCCGCCGACCGGCTGGTCGTCGTTCGAGGGGCCGCTGCGGCCGCATGCCTTCGACCTGACGAAGCTCGACGCAGTGAGCGCGCATCCCTGGTCGGCGGCGGAGATCCTGCACAACGCCCACTGCCGGATCCGCTTCTGGCGCGTCGCCGGGAAGATGGATGCCCTCGCCCGCAATGCCGATGGCGACGAGCTGCTGTTCGTGCACCAGGGCCGCGGCGAACTGTACTGCGACTTCGGCCGGCTCGCGTTCCGTGCCGGCGACTACATCGTGCTGCCGCGCGGCACGATGTGGCGGCTCGACTGCGCCGAGCCCGCGGCGATCCTGATGATCGAGGCGACCAACGCCTCCTACGCGCTGCCGGACAAGGGCCTGCTCGGCGGCCACGCGATCTTCGACCCGGCGATGCTGGAGTCCCCGCGCGTGGACCAGGCTTTCCTCGCGCAGCAGGACGAGAAGCCCTGGCGCGTCGCCGTCAAGCGCCGGAACGCGGTCTCGACGGTGACCTTCCCCTACAACCCGCTGGACGCGATCGGCTGGCACGGCGACCTCTGCGCCTGCCGCATCAACGTCGCCGACATCCGCCCGGTGATGAGCCACCGCTACCACCTGCCGCCGTCGGCGCACACGACATTCGTCGGCAACCGCTTCGTGGTCTGCACCTTCGTGCCGCGGCCGTTCGAGACCGACCCGGGCGCGATCAAGATCCCGTTCTTCCACAACAACGACGATTACGACGAGTTCCTGTTCTACCACGCAGGCGATTTCTTCAGCCGCGACAACATCCACCCGGGCATGGCGACGCTGCACCCGGCGGGTTTCACGCACGGCCCGCACCCGAAGGC
Source organism: uncultured Steroidobacteraceae bacterium (assembly GCA_964468395.1). Taxonomy (GTDB): domain Bacteria; phylum Pseudomonadota; class Gammaproteobacteria; order Steroidobacterales; family Steroidobacteraceae; genus SCUD01. Next base: position 3,875 of record CAYXUJ010000104.1, on the reverse strand, counting down.
GCTCGAGCGCATGCTGGTGCAGAGCAAGCCGGCGACAGACGAGGTCGCGGTGATGGTGGACACGCGCGATGCGCTCGAGATCGCGCCGGCCGCGACCAAGGTCGAGTGGGCCGGCTACGTCGACAGCTGGAAGAGCGCGGCAAAATGAAACTGGCGACGCTCGCCGACGGCAGCCGCGACGGACGGCTCGCGGTCGTCAGCCGCGACCTCGCGCGCGCCGCCGATGCGGGCGCGATCGCGCCGACGCTGCAGGCCGCGCTCGACGACTGGGCGCGCGCCCGGCCGCAGCTCGAGGCGCTCGCCGGCGAGCTGGACGCCGGCCGCGCGAAGTCCTTCGCCTTCGATCCCGGCAAGGCGCTGGCGCCGCTGCCGCGCGCCTACCACTGGGTGGACGGCAGCGCCTACGTCAACCATGTCGAGCTGGTGCGCAAGGCGCGCGGCGCGACCATGCCGGAGTCGTTCTGGACCGACCCGCTCGTGTACCAGGGCGGTTCCGACGACCTGCTGCCGCCGACCGCCGACGCGCCGTTCGCGAACGAGGACTGGGGCATCGACCTCGAGGGCGAGGTCGCGGTCGTCACCGACGACGTGCCGATGGGCACGGACGCCGCCGCCGCGCGCGGCCACATCCAGCTGCTGATGCTGGTCAACGACTGGTCGCTGCGCAACCTGATCCCGGGCGAGCTCGCCAAGGGCTTCGGCTTCTACCAGTCGAAGCCGGCGACGGCGTTCTCGCCGGTCGCGGTCACGCCGGACGAGCTCGGCGGCGCCTGGAAGGATGCGAAGGTCCACCTGCCGCTGACCGTGCACCTGAACGGCAAGCTGTTCGGCCAGCCCAACGCCGGCGTGGACATGACCTTCGACTTCGGCCAGCTGATCGCGCACGCGGCGAAGACCCGCCGGCTCGGCGCCGGCAGCATCGTCGGCTCCGGCACGGTGTCCAACAAGGACCGCTCCGCCGGCTCGACCTGCCTGGCCGAGCGGCGCATGCTCGAGACGCTCGACCAGGGACGGCCGGTGACGCCGTTCCTGTCGTTCGGCGACCGCGTGCGCATCGAGATGCTCGATGCCGGCGGACGATCCATATTCGGCGCAATCGACCAGCGCGTGGTGAAGGCGACATGATGAAACTGAAGGACTCCTCGCTGCTGCGGCAGCAGTGCTACGTGAACGGCGCCTGGGTCGGCGGCAAGGCGACGCTGCCGGTGACCAATCCCGCGACCGGCGAGGCGCTCGGCACGGTGCCGGCGATGGACGCGGCCGCGACCGAAGCGGCGGTCGCCGCCGCGCACCAGGCATTCCCGGCCTGGGCGGCGAAGACCGCGAAGGAGCGCGGCGCCATCCTGCGCCGCTGGTTCGAGCTGATCCTGGCGAACCAGGACGACCTCGCCGTGCTGATGACCGCCGAGCAGGGCAAGCCGCTCGCCGAGTCGAAGGGCGAGATCGCCTATGCCGCGTCCTTCGTCGAATGGTTCGCCGAGGAAGCAAAGCGCGTCTACGGCGACGTGATCCCCGGCCACCAGGCCGACAAGCGGATCCTCGTGCTGCGCCAGCCGGTCGGCGTGGTCGCGGCGATCACGCCGTGGAACTTCCCGGCGGCGATGATCACGCGCAAGGTCGCGCCGGCGCTCGCCGCCGGCTGCACCGCGGTCTGCAAGCCGGCGACGCAGACGCCCTACTCCGCGCTCGCGCTCGCCGAGCTCGCCCAGCGCGCGGGTCTCCCGCCCGGCGTGCTCAACATCGTCACCGGCCCGGCGCGCGAGATCGGCGGCGTGCTGACCGGCGACGCGCGCGTGCGCAAGCTGTCGTTCACGGGCTCGACCGAGATCGGCAAGCTGCTGATGGCGCAGTGCGCGAAGACCATGAAGAAGGTGTCGCTCGAGCTCGGCGGCAATGCGCCGTTCATCGTCTTCGACGACGCCGACCTCGACGCCGCGGTGGCGGGCGCCATCGCCTCCAAGTACCGCAACACCGGCCAGACCTGCGTCTGCGCCAACCGCCTGCTGGTGCAGAAAGGCGTCTATGACGCATTCACGCAGAAACTGGTGGCTGCGGTCGGCAAGCTGCGCGTCGGCGACGGCCTCCAGGGCGAGACCGAGCAGGGGCCGCTGATCGACGCGGCGGCATTGAAGAAGGTCGAGGAGCACATCGCGGATGCGACGGCGAAGGGCGCCAGGATCGCGAGCGGCGGCAAGCGCCATGCCCTCGGCGGCACGTTCTTCGAGCCGACGGTGCTGACCGGCGTGACGCCGGCGATGATGGTCGCGCGCGAGGAGACTTTCGGGCCGGTCGCTCCCCTCTTCCGTTTCAACACGGAACAGGAAGCCATCCAGATGGCCAATGACACGGAGTTCGGCCTCGCCGCCTATCTCTACACGCGCGACCTGGCGCGCTCCTGGCGCGTGTCGGAGGCGCTCGAGTACGGCATCGTCGGGCTCAACACCGGCATCATCTCGACCGAGGTCGCGCCGTTCGGCGGCGTCAAGGAATCCGGCACCGGCCGCGAGGGCTCGAAGTACGGGATCCTCGACTACACCGAGATCAAGTACGTCTGCATCGGCGGGGTGAGCTAGCCCCGCTGCGCCCCGGCAGCGCCGTCAGGGCGCCGCGCCGTCCATCTGCCGGCGCAGGTTGCCGGCAGCCACCGGATTGATCGCCAGCAGTCGCGCGTGCACTGCCTCGGCCTCGTCGCGGCGGCCGACGGCCAGCAGCGCGAGGGCGTGCCAGTACAGGTAGTCGTCGGCCTGCGGCTTCAGGCGGCTCGCCCGTTCGAAGGCGAGCAGCGCCTCCTCGTCATGGCCCAGTTGCCGCTCGACCTGGCCCAGATTGAAGGCGGCATCGGCGAGCCCGGGCTCGAGGCGCAGTGCCTCCTGGTACGCATCGCGCGCATCCAGCAGCCGGTTCGCCGCGCGATAGGCGCCGGCCAGCCGGTACTGGTTCTGCGCCACGCGCGGCCCGATGCGCACCGCCTGCTCATAGGCCGACAGCGCCTCGGACAGGCGTTCCAGGGACGCGAGCGCATCGCCGAGATAGCCGGCGGCGCGCGCGTTGCCGGGCTCCGCCGCCAGCACGGCCTGCAGCTCCGCGACCGCGGCCTCGTACTGCCGGAGGCTCACGCGGCTGGCGGCGATGCTGACGCGATGTTTCGTGACCTGCGGTTCCAGGCGGCGCGCCTCTTCGAATGCGGCAATCGCCTGCTCGTACTCGCCAAGGTCGTGCAACAGCTCGCCGAGCGCCTGGTGCACGTCGGGCTGGCGCGGATCGAGCCTGAGCGATTCGCGATAGGCCGGCACCGCGAGCTCGAGTTCGCCGGCCGACTCGTAGGCGAAGCCGAGGTTGTACTGGAACTCGGCGTTGCCGGGCTGCCGGCCCGTGGCCTCGAGGAATGCCTCCACCGCCTCCGGGTAGCGGTCGAGGTGCATGAAGGCGATGCCGAGGCTGTCGAACACCGCGGACGACGGGTAGATCGCCAGCGAGCGGCGATAGAACCGGATCGCCTGCTCCCAGTTGCCGTCCGCGGCATAGCGGTTGCCATACTCGTATTCGATGCCCGCCAGGAACTGCGGGCTCGCCGGCGGCGGCTGCCCCGCCGCCGGGCCGGTGTCGGCGAGCAGCAACAACAGGGCCGGCAAACATGCCAGGCGTCGCACGAAGGGCATCAACCCCCCACTCCCAGCCGTATTTCGCGGCTTTTCCGTGCCGATTATGCCCTTTGCCGGCCGGCAGGAACTCGCCGCCCCAGGCGCAGTCTGATGCTTGCGTGCGTGGCTTGTGGCCCCCTTTCCACAGCCGGCGGACGCCTCCCCCTTGGGCGGCCGCGCGCACGGTCAACTCCCTCACTCACACAGGAAAACTGAGCATGAAATTCATGACAG
>CAYXUJ010000103.1:0-5023 GCA_964468395.1 uncultured Steroidobacteraceae bacterium | reverse complement strand
TCACCGGTCCCGGACTCTCCATCGATCTCTGGTACGCCGACGGGCGCTGGGTCGCTCTGGAAGCGCTGGCCGACGGCGGTCGCCGGCTGCGCTACGAACTGCAATGAGGAATACCCTGACCATGAAGACCCGCTCCCTGCTGATTGCCGCCCTCCTGCTGACTGGCTGCCGGGCCGGGGATTACCCGCCGCTCGCACTGGCGGAGAACGTGGACCTTGATCGTTTCATGGGCGACTGGTACGTCATCGCCAACATCCCGACCTTCATCGAAAAGGGCGCCCACAACGCGGTGGAGTCGTACCGCCGCGCGGAGGACGGCACCATCGAGACCACCTTCACCTTCCGCGCGGGCGACTTCGACGGCGAGGAGAAGCGCTATACGCCCCGCGGTTTCGTGCGCGAAGGCACCGGCAACGCGGTCTGGGGCATGCGCTTCGTCTGGCCGGTGAAAGCCGACTACCGCATCGCCTATGTCGACGAGGACTACACGCAGACCATCATCGGCCGCGAGGCGCGCGACTACGTCTGGATCATGGCGCGCGAGCCCTCGATCCCGGATGCCGACTACGAGCGCCTGCTCGCGTTCCTGGCCGCGCAGGGCTACGACGTCTCGCAGGTCCGCAAGGTACCGCAGCGCTGGGCCGACGGTGCATGAGCGGCGCGCGCGTCGCCACTGCGCTGCGCCGCTGGGTCGACAGCGGCGCGGCACCGGAAGCCGATGCCTGCGCGGACGCCCGGCGCATCGACTGGCCGCGGGTGCTGCCGTTCGTGCTCGTGCACCTCGGCTGCCTGGGCGCGCTCTGGACCGGCGTCAGCGCGACGGCTGCCGCCGTCGCCGTGGCGCTGTTCGTGCTGCGCATGTTCGCGATCACCGCCTTCTACCACCGCTACTTCTCCCACTGCGCGTTCCAGGCCTCGCGTGCGGTGCAGTTCGCCTTCGCGCTGCTTGGCGCGAGCGCGGTGCAGCGCGGCCCGTTGTGGTGGGCGGCGCATCACCGCCATCACCATGCGCATGCAGACCGGCCGGACGACTGTCACTCCCCGCGCGAGCACGGCTTCCTCTGGAGCCACCTCGGATGGTTCCTCGCGCGCGAGAATTTTGCGACGCGCGCGGCGCTGGTGCCGGATCTCGCGCGCTACCCTGAACTGCGCTGGCTGGACCGCTACGACGCCGTCGTGCCGGCAGCGCTGGCGCTCGCGCTGTTCGCGGCCGGCGCCTGGCTCGAGCGCGCCGCACCCGGGCTCGGCACCGACGGCTGGCAGCTGCTGGTCTGGGGATTCTGCGTCTCGACCGTCGCCCTGTGGCATGCCACTTTCACGATCAACTCGCTCGCGCACCGCTTCGGCTCGCGCCGCTATGCGACGCGCGACGACTCGCGCAACAACGCCTGGCTCGCGCTGCTGACGCTCGGCGAGGGCTGGCACAACAACCATCACCGCTATCCTTCGGCCGCGCGCCAGGGCTTCTACTGGTGGGAGCTCGATCTGGCCTGGTATGGCCTGCGCCTGCTCGCCGCGCTCGGCATCGTGCGGGAGCTGCGGCCGGTGCCGCTGGCAGTACGCGAGTCGCACCGGGCGCCGCCGCGGGAACTGCCGCGATGAGGGTCGCGGTCGTCGGCGCCGGCATCGCCGGCAACGTCGCCGCGCGCCGCCTGCACGGCGCGCACGACGTGACCGTGTTCGAGGCGGCCGCCCGCGCGGGAGGCCACAGCCACACGCACAAGGTCGAGGTCGCCGGCCGCCGTCTCGCCGTGGACACCGGGTTCATCGTCTACAACGAGCGCACCTATCCGCGTTTCAGCGCGCTGCTGGCCGAACTCGACGTGGCGACGCAGGAGAGCCGGATGAGCTTCTCGGTCCGCGACGAGGCGACCGGGCTCGAATACAACGGCACCTCGCTGAACGCGCTGTTTGCCCAGCGGCGCAACCTGCTGCGACCTTCGTTCCTCGGCATGGTGCAGGACATCCTGCGCTTCAACCGCGAGGCGCCGCGCCTGATCGACGGGCCGGAAGGCGAGTTGCCGCTGGCCGAGCTGCTCGCGCGCGGGGGCTATGGCCGCGCCTTCCGCGAGCACTACATCGTGCCGATGGGCGCCGCGATCTGGTCCACGGACCCCGCCGCCATGCTCGGCTTTCCGGCGCGGTTCTTCGTCCGGTTCCTTGGCAATCACGGCATGCTGACGGTGAACGACCGCCCTGTCTGGCGCACGATCAGCGGCGGCTCGGCACGCTATGTCGAGCGGCTCGTGGCGCCCTTCCGCGATCGCCTGCGGCTCTCCACGCCTGTCGAATGGGTGCGGCGCCAGCCGGGCGGCGTGATCGTCAAGTCGTGCGGTCACGAAGCGGAACGCTTCGACGCGGTCTTCCTCGCCTGCCACAGCGACCAGGCGCTGGCGCTGCTCGCCGACCCGGACCCGGCCGAGCGCGAAGTGCTCTCCGCGATCCCGTACCAGCGCAACGAGGCGGTGCTGCACACCGACGCCCGGCTGCTGCCCAGGCGTCCCCTCGCCCACGCGGCCTGGAACTACCACCGGCTGCCGCAGGACGGGCCGGTCGCCCTGACCTATCACATGAACATCCTCCAGCGTCTCGAGTCGCCCGAACCGCTGCTGGTGACCCTCAACCGCAGCGATGCGATCGATCCGGGCCGCATACTGAAGCGGATGGTCTACCACCACCCGCTGTTCACCCCGGCCTCGGTGGCGGCCCAGGCGCGCCAGCGGGAACTGAACGGAGCGCGCGGCACCTATTTCTGCGGCGCCTGGTGGCGCAACGGATTCCACGAGGACGGCGTCGCGAGCGCGGAAGCCGCGGTCGCCCATTTCGAGCAGGACCATGCAGAGCGCGCTCTACACCGGTCGGCTTAGTCACAGCCGCCACGCGCCGGTCGCGCATGCGTTCCGCTATCGCGTGACGCTCGCCTGGCTCGATCTCGCGGAACTCGACAAGGTCTTCCGCGGGCGCTGGCTCTGGTCGGCGCAGCGCCCGGCGCTCGCCCGGTTCCGTCGCGCGGACTACCTGGGCGATCCGGCCGTCCCGCTCGACGTCGCCGTGCGCGACCGCGTCGAGCGCGAGACCGGCGCCCGGCCGGCCGGCCCGGTCCGGATGCTGACGCAGCTGCGGACTTTCGGCCTGTGCTTCAATCCGGTCAGCTTCTACTACTGCTACGACCCCGCGGGCCGGCAGGTGGAGGCCGTCGTCGCCGAGATCACCAACACGCCCTGGAACGAGCGCCACGCCTACGTGCTGCGGCCGCCGCCGGGCGCCGCGCCGGACGCGCCCATGCGCTTCGGGCTGGCCAAGGCCTTCCACGTCTCTCCCTTCATGCCGATGGACATCGACTACGGCTGGCACTTCACGCCGCCCGGGCAGACGCTCTCGGTGCGCATGGAGAACCGCCGCGCCGGGCGGCTGCTGTTCGACGCCTCGCTGATGCTGCGCCGGCGCGAAATCACGGGCGCCAGTCTCGCAGGGGCGCTCCTGCGCCAGCCCTGCGCGGCGTTGTCGGTGCTCGGCCGCATTTACTGGCACGCGCTCCGGCTGTGGCTCAAGCGCGCGCCCTTCCACGCACACCCTGACAAACGCCTGCCGGAGAGACCCGCATGAACGACACGACACTGATCGAACGCTCGCAAGCCAGGCCGCGGGCCAATCCGCTCGGCGCGCTCGCGCGGCGCGCGATGCTGTCCCGCCTCGCCGGACTCGGCGAAGGCCGGCTGCGCATCCGCGAAGGCGCCGGCGTGTCGGCCTTCGGGCCCGGCGGCGGCCCCGAAGCCACGCTGACCGTGCGCGACCCGGCCTTTTACGCCGAGGTCGCCTATGGCGGCTCGGTCGGCGCGGCGGAGTCCTACATGCTCGGCCACTGGCGCGCGGACGACCTGACGGCGCTGATGCGCCTGATGCTCCGGAACCACGACGTGCTCGACGGCATGGAGCGCGGTCTTGCCAGGCTCTCGGCGCCGTTGCGCGGGTTGGCGCACTGGCTGCAGCGCAACACGCGCGCCGGCAGCCGGCGCAACATCGCCGCCCACTACGACCTCGGCAACGACTTCTTCCGGCTCATGCTGGACGAGACGATGATGTACTCCTGCGCCCTGTTCGAGCGGCCGGACATGACGCTCGCCGAGGCCTCCACGGCCAAGCTCGAGCGCATTTGCCGCGCGCTCGCCCTGGGACCTGCGGACCACGTGCTCGAGATCGGCAGCGGCTGGGGCGGCTTCGCGCTGCACGCCGCCGCGCGCCATGGCTGCCGCGTCACCACGACGACGATCTCCCCGTCCCAGTTCGAGCTCGCGCGCGAGCGCATCCGCGCCGCGGGCCTTGAGGACCGCGTCACGCTGCTGCTGGAGGACTACCGCGACCTGCGCGGAACCTACGACAAGGCCGTCTCGATCGAGATGATCGAGGCCATCGGCCACCGCCAGTACGGCGAGTTCTTCCGGCGCTGCGCCGGCCTGCTGCCGCGGGGCGGGCGCATGCTGTTGCAGACGATCACGATCGCCGACCGCCACTACGCGCGCACGCGCGACGAGGTCGACTTCATCAAGCGCTACATCTTCCCCGGCTCCTGCCTGCCGTCGGTCTCTGCCCTGGCGCAGGCCATGGCGGACGGGAGCGACCTGCGCATCGTGGCGCTCGAGGACATCGGCTTGCACTACGCGACCACGCTCGCGCGCTGGCGGTCGAACTTCCACGCGCACCTGGCCGAAGTGCGCGCCATGGGCTACCCGGACACCTTCATCCGGATGTGGGAGTTCTATCTTTGCTACTGCGAGGCCGGGTTCGTCGAGCGCCAGCTCGGCGACGTGCAGATGCTGCTGGCCCGCGACGGCTGAACACCCGCCCGGCGCCTACTCCCACTCGATCGTCGCCGGCGGCTTGCCGGAGACGTCGTAGACCACGCGCGAGACGCCATTGACTTCGTTGACGATGCGCCGCGCGACATGGTCGAGGAACTCGTACGGCAGCCGCGCCCAGTGCGCGGTCATGAAATCCACGGTCTCGACCGCCCTGAGCGCGATCA
>CAYXUJ010000102.1:0-5406 GCA_964468395.1 uncultured Steroidobacteraceae bacterium | reverse complement strand
TTCAGCTGCGTGCAGTAATCGAGCGCGATCTTGGCCTTGTAGTGGCCGTAGGGCTGGAGGTGTTCCGCCGCAATGCCGAGCCGCTCCGCAGCGAGCGGGATGATCGGTTTCATGGTCGCGCGCTGCGCGATCTCGATGTTGCTGAGGACGCCGCCGCCCGCTTTCGGTTTCGTCATGGTGGAAATCATCCCCTCGTTCCGGCAGCGCTAGGATGCCTGCAATGCGCAGGCGCGGCTAGCCGGGCGGGCGGTCAGGGCAGCAGGTCGCGCAGCCGGAACCAGGTCATCGCCATCACCAGCGTCGGGCGGCGGAACAGCTTGCCGCCGGGGAAGGCGTAGTGCTTCAGCCGCGCGAAAATGTCGAAACGCTCGGCCTGGCCGGCGATCGCCTCGGCGACGATGCGCCCGGCGACGCCGGTCAGCGCCATGCCGTGGCCCGAGAAGCCCTGCAGGTAGTAGACGTTCGGCGCCAGCCGGCCGAAGTCGGGCGCTCGGCTCATCGAGATGTCGATCAACCCGCCCCAGGCGTACTCGATCTCGACGTCCGCGAGCTGCGGGAAGACGTTGAGCATCCGCAGGCGCGTCGCGCGCGCCGTGCCGAGCGGGTCGATGCCGGAATAGCTGACGCGCCCGCCGAACAGCAGCCGGTGGTCGGACGAGCGGCGGTAGTAATCGATGATCCAGTTGATGTCGGCCACGGCGATGTCGTCGCGCAGCAGCGCCGCGGCGCGTTCGGCCCCGAGCGGCTGCGTCGCGACGATGTAGGAGGCGACGCCGATCAGCTTGCGCGCGAGCCGGGCCGACAGGTCGACGTGGCCGACGTTGGCGCAGAGCGCAACGAACTTCGCGCGCACGCTGCCGCCTGCGGTGCGGACCGTCACCGTCTGGCCGTGCTCGATCGCCGTGACCGGGCTGCCCTCGTGCAGGCGCACGCCGGCCGCCACCGCCGCCTGGCCGAGGCCGATCGTGTAGCGCAGCGGATGCAGGTGACCGGCGCCGCCGTCGTAGAGGCCTGCGAGGTAACGCGTGGACGCCACCCGCTCCTCGACCTCGGCTTTGTCCAGGAAGCGCAGTTTCCGGTAGCCGTAATCGTCCTCCTGCTCGCGCTGCCACTCCCTGAGCTCGTCGCGCTGGCGCGGCTTGATGCCGACGTGCAGGTGGCCCCAGCGCAGGTCGCAATCGATCGAGTGACGCCGGATCAGATCCGCGGTCAGCTCCACGCTTTCGACGCCGAAATCCCAGAGGCGCTGCGCGTCGGCCTTGCCGAGCTGCTGCGCGAGCTTGGCCATACCGCAGGCATAGCCGGGGATGATCTGCCCGCCGGAGCGCCCGGAGGCGCCGAAGCCGACGCGCTCGGCCTCCAGCAGCACGACGCGGTAGCCGCGCTCGGCCAGGTGCAGCGCCGTCGAACAGCCGGCGATGCCGGCGCCGACCACGCAGACGTCGGCCTCGAGGTCGCCCGCGAGCGGCGGCGCGGCAGCCGGTCGCTGCGCCGTGGCTTCGTACCAGCTGTCGGCGGGACGCTCGCTCATACCAGCTCCAGGTACCAGGCGTAGTCGAGCGCCGTCAGCCGCGACTGGAAGGCCTGCATCTCGCCGCGGCGCGTGAGTTCATAGAGGCGCACGAAACGGTCGCCGAGATACTCGCGCAGGAAGCTGCTCGCGCCGAAGCACGCGAGTGCGGTCGGCCAGTCGCCGGGCAGCGGCGGCGCCGACAGCCGCTGCGCGTAGGCGTTGCCGGTCAGCGCTTCCGGGGCGGGCAACTCGCGCTCGATGCCGTGCAGCATGCCGGCCAGCACGACGGCGGCCACCAGGTAGGGATTGGCGTCGGCGCCGGCGACCCGGTGCTCGACGCGCCGGTCCTCGGGGCCGGAGACCGGCACGCGCACGGCGACGCCGCGGTTGTTGTAGCCCCAGCTCGCGTGCATCGGCACGTAGGCCTCGGGCCGCAGGCGCCGGTAGCTGTTGGCATTCGGCGCGAACACCGCCATGCCGTCGGCCATGGTCGCGAGCAGGCCGGCGGCCGCATGCTTCATCAGGCCGTTGCCGAGCGCGTCCGGCGAGGCAAAGACGTTGCGGCCCGATTCGTCCTGCACGCTGACGTGGATGTGCATGCCGCTGCCGGCCATGTCGCCGTAGGGCTTGGCCATGAACGTCGCCTCGAGGCCGTTCCGCAGCGCCACGCCCTTGACGATGCGCTTGAAGCGGATGGCCTGGTCGCAGGCGAGCCGCGCGTCGGCGACGTGGCGCAGGTTCACTTCCCACTGGTTCGGGCCGTATTCGGCGAGCGCGGTTCCAGTCGGGACGTTCTGCTGGGCGCAGGTCGCCGCAATCTCGGACAGGATGTCCGAGATCGAGTCGAGGTCGGCCATCGAGTTGATCTGGGTGCGGTTCTCGCGCCGCCCGGTGAGGCGTGAGCGGGGCGGCTGGGCATGGCCGTCGCCCGTGCGCTCGGGATCGACGAAATAGAACTCGAGCTCGATGGCGATGACCGGCCGCCAGCCGCGGGCGGCATAGCGCTCGAGCACGGTGTCCAGCTGGTGGCGCGGGTCGCCGTAGAACGGCTGGCCATCATGATCCAGCATCTGCACCTGCAGCTGCGCGACACTGGGCCCCAGCCAGGGCGAGGGGAACAGCGTGCCGGGCACCGGCAGGCAGGGGCGATCGGCATCGCCTTCATCGAATCCCAGGCCCGTCGACTGGATCGTGCCGCCCAGCACGTCGAGCGCGAACATGGAGCCGGGCAGGAACATCCCGCGCTGGTAGACGCCCGGCAGGTCGGCGAGATCTATGCGCTTGCCGCGCAGCACCCCGCACAGGTCGGGCAGCAACAGGTCCAGGACCCGCACGGCCGGCCGCTCGGCCAGGAAAGCCTGGGCATTCGCAAAGTCGTCGCGGAGCAGGGCCATGTCACGGTCGCCGTTTAAGATCTTGTGGCGCGGACCGGAATGGGCCGCGCGGCAGGATAACCAGCGGCCTACGCGGGCGGCAAGGCCGATGCGTTACGACATAATCCGGTCATTACCCTGTCACCAGGCCCGCTGGGGGCCCCTGCGGCCCCGGATCGCACGGGGCGCCGGCCCCCCCGTTTGTGAGACAATGGCTCCCGTCGAACTGGCCCCCATACCGGGGGCCGTTCAAAATAATTAACAGATACGCATGCGCAAGCCAGTCATCGGGATTCCGGCCGATCGCCGACTTTTGGGCGCGCACTGGTTCCATTGCGTCGGCGAGAAGTACATCGCGGCGGTGGCCCAGGCGGCCGACGCCGTGCCGGTTCTCGTGCCGGCGCTCGGCGAGCGTTACCTGCGCGAGTGGATCGAGTCTTTCGACGGCATCCTGTTCACCGGCAGCCCGTCGAACGTCGAGCCGCACCGCTACCAGGGGCCGGCATCGGCGCCCGGCACGCTGCACGACCCGGAGCGCGATGCGACGACGCTGCCGATGATCGCGGGCGCGGTCGAGGCCGGCCTGCCGGTGCTGGGGATCTGCCGCGGCTTCCAGGAGATGAACGTCGCCTTCGGCGGCTCGCTGATCCAGAAGCTGCAGGAGCAGCCGGGCTATCGCGACCACCGCGAGGACCCGACCCAGCCGCTCGACGTGCAGTACGCGCCAGCGCACGAGGTGGAACTCGCCGACGGCGGCCTGCTGCACCGGCTCGCCGGGATGCGCCGCATCCAGGTGAATTCGCTGCACTCCCAGGGCGTGGAACGGCTGGGCCGCCGCCTGGTCGCGGAGGCGACCGCGGACGACGGCGTGATCGAGGCGTTCCGGGTCGGCGATGCGCCGGCATTCGCGCTGGCCGTGCAATGGCACCCGGAATGGAAAGTCATGGACAACCCGTTTTCCCGTGCGCTGTTCGCGGCCTTCGGCGAAGCCGGGCGTGAATTCGCGACAAGGCGGAACCGATGAGCGACATCCAGCAGTTCCTGAAGGACCACGGCATCACCGAGGTCGAGGCGATCGTTTCCGACATGGCGGGCGTCGCGCGCGGGAAAATCATGCCCGGCGACAAGTACGCCGAGGACGAGGGCATGCGCCTGCCGGAGTCGATCTTCCTGCAGACCGTGACCGGCGAGTACCCGGACGACGACAGCTCGATCCACCCGTCCGAGATCGACATCGACCTGGTGGGGGACCCGAAGACCATCCGCGTCGTGCCGTGGGCCGCGGAGCCGACCGCGCAGGTGATCCACGACTGCTTCTACGACGACGGCCGGCCGGTGCCGATGGCGCCGCGCTACGTGCTGCGCCGCGTGCTCGAGCTTTATTCCGCGCGCGGCTGGCGGCCGGTGGTGGCGCCGGAGCTCGAGTTCTTCCTGGTGGAGCCGAATACCGACGCGGACTACCCGCTGAAGCCCCCGGTCGGCCGCTCCGGCCGCCCGGAGATCGGCCGGCAGGCGTACAGCATCGCTGCGGTCAACGAGTTCGACCCGCTGTTCGACGACATCTACGCGTTCTGCGAGGCGCAGGACCTCGACATCGACACGCTGATCCACGAGGCCGGCGCTGCGCAGATGGAGATCAACCTCAACCACGGCGATGCGCTCGACCTCGCCGACCAGGCGTTCCTGTTCAAGCGCACGGCGCGCGAGGCGGCGCTGCGCCACAAGATGTACGCCACCTTCATGGCTAAGCCGCTGGCGGCCGAGCCGGGCAGCGCGATGCACATCCACCAGAGCATCGTCGACGCCAAGAGCGGCGACAACGTGTTCAGCGATGCGGAAGGCAAGCCGTCGGCGCTGTTCGAATCGCACATCGCCGGGCTGCAGAAGTACCTGCCGGCGGCGATGTCGCTGTTCGCGCCGAACGTCAACAGCTACCGGCGGATCACGCGCTACAACTCGGCGCCGATCAACGTGCAGTGGGGCGTGGACAACCGCACTGCCGGGCTGCGCGTGCCGGTGTCCGAGCCGCAGGCGCGGCGCGTCGAGAACCGCCTGGGCGGCGCCGACGCCAACCCGTACCTGGCGATCGCGGCCTCGCTCGCCTGCGGCTACCTCGGGATGATCGAGGGGCTGAAGCCCACCGAGCCGATCACCGGCTCTGCCTACGACCTGCCGTTCTCGCTGCCGATGACGCTGGCCGACGCGCTGGCGCTGCTGCGCGGCTGCAAGCCGCTGGTCGAGCTGTTCGGCGAGCGTTTCGTCGCGGCATACTGCGCCGTCAAGGAAAACGAGTACGACACCTTCTCGCGGGTCATCAGCTCGTGGGAACGCGAGCACCTGCTGCTGAACGTCTGACCGGCGAGGCCCCATGAGCGCGAAACCCCGCATCGGCGAGCGAGCGACCCGCGACTGGCAGGAACTCGACGCACGGCACTACCTGCACCCGTTCACCGACTTCCGCGCGCTCGCGGCCGAGGGCTCGCGCATCATCACGCGCGCGGAGGGCGTCTATCTCTACGA
>CAYXUJ010000101.1:0-5487 GCA_964468395.1 uncultured Steroidobacteraceae bacterium | reverse complement strand
CGTGTCGCAGGCCCAGTCGACCTGCTCCGCCGTGATCACCAGCGGCGGCGCGATCCGGATCGTGTGCTCGTGCGTATCCTTGGCGAGCAGGCCGCGGTCGCGCAGCAGCTCGCAGTAGCGCCGCGCCCCGCCGGCCTCGCCCTTCAGCTCGACGGCCAGCATCAGCCCGCGGCCGCGGACCTCGCGGACCACGTCGCTCTTCATGCGGCCTAGCCCCGCCATGAAGCGGGCGCCCTGGCGCCCGGCGTTCTCGATCATGCCTTCCTCGACCAGCACCTTGAGCGCCATGCGTGCCACCGCGCAGGCCAGCGGATTGCCGCCGAAGGTGCTGCCGTGCTGGCCCGGCTTGAGCACGCCCAGCACCTCGGAGTTCGACAGCACGGCCGAGACCGGGTAGAAGCCGCCCGAGAGCGCCTTGCCGATCAGCGTCACGTCGGCCTCGATGCCCTCGTGCTCCTCGGCAAGCAGCTTGCCGGTGCGGCCGAGGCCGGTCTGGATCTCGTCGAGGATCAGGGTGACGTTGCGCTCGGTGCACAGCCGGCGTACGCGCGCGAAGTAGCCGGCCGGCGGGATGATGACGCCGGCCTCGCCCTGGATCGGCTCGACCAGGAACGCGACGGTGTGGTCGTTGACGGCGGCGGCGAAGGCGTCGTAGTCGCCGAACGGCACGACGCGGAAGCCGGGCGCGAACGGGCCGAAGCCGCCGCGCGCGTCGGGATCGGTGCTGAAGCCGACGATGCCGAGCGTGCGGCCGTGGAAGTTGTTCGAGCAGACGACGATCTCGGCGCGGTCGGCCGGCACGCCCTTGACCTCGTAGCCCCACTTGCGCACGGCCTTGACGGCCGACTCGACCGCCTCGGCGCCGCTGTTCATCGGCAGGATCTTGTGCGAGCGGGTGAGCCGCGCCAGGTCTTCGTAGAGCAGCGCCAGCTGGTCGTTGCGGAACGCGCGCGAGGTGAGCGTCAGCCGCCCGGCCTGCTCGACCAGCGCCGCCAGGATCTTCGGGTGGCAATGGCCCTGGTTGAGGGCGGAGTAGGCCGACAGGCAGTCGAGGTAGCGCTTGCCGCCGGCATCCCAGACCCAGACGCCCTCGCCGCGCACCAGGACCACGTCCAGCGGCTTGTAATTGTGGGCCCCGAGGCGCGACTCGAGGTCGATCAGGCTATGGACCGGGATGGCCATGGTTCGCCGTCATCATAGCCGACGGCCCGATCGCGTCGCGAGGAGCGGTTCGGCGTTACACTGTCCGTGCTTGCGGCAATCCGGCAAAAAACAGGTGTCCCTGATCGGCGCGCCGACCGACGTCGGCGCCGGCGCGCGCGGCGCCTCGATGGGGCCGGAGGCGCTGCGCGTCGCGCAGCTGCAGGAAATGCTCGAGTCGCAGGGCGTCCTGGTCCACGACCGCGGCAACCTGCAGGGCCCGGGCAATCCGGGGCTGCCGCCGGCGGACGGCTACCGGCACCTCGCGCAGGTCACGGCCTGGAATCGCGCGGTGTGCGACGCGGTCGGCGCGGAACTTGCCGCAGGCCGGCTGCCGATCCTGCTGGGCGGCGACCATTCGCTCGCGATCGGCTCGATCGGCGCGGTGGCGCGGCATTGCCGCGAGCACGGCCGCACGCTGCGCGTGCTGTGGTTCGATGCGCACGCCGATGCCAACACCAACGTGCTGACGCCGAGCGGCAACATCCACGGCATGCCGATGGCCGTGCTGTGCGGGCACGGCCCGCCGGAGCTGACCGGGCTCGCCGGCACCGCGCCGATGATCGAGCCGGGCGCCGTGCGGCAGATCGGCATCCGCAGCGTCGACGAGGGCGAGAAGCGCTTCGTGCACGAGCTCGGCCTGGAAGTCTTCGACATGCGCTACATCGACGAGCGGGGCATGCGCCGGACCATGCAGGCGGCGCTCGCCGGCCTGGACGGCGGCACGCACCTGCACGTCAGTTTCGACGTGGATTTCCTCGATCCGGACATCGCGCCGGGCGTCGGCACGACCGTGGCGGGCGGGCCCTCGTACCGGGAGTCGCAGCTGTGCATGGAAATGGTGGCCGACACCGGCCGGCTCGGGTCGGTCGACATCATGGAGCTCAACCCGGCCTTCGACCTGCACAACCGGACCGCAAGAGTGACCGTGGACCTGCTCGGATCGCTGTTCGGCAAGAGCACGCTGATGCGGCGTGCGGACGGCTAGGATCCCGGTCTCGGGCAGCGTCTTAATAGTTCAATAAAAACAATGCCTTAGGCCCATCGTCGGATGGCGCCCGAACCCGGCTTGACGGGCCAAAGGTGCGGTATCTACAATCGCGGGCCTTTTCGGCCCCCGCCCCGCAATACGGGCGGCGGCCGGATCGCACAGGATTATCCGGGCCGCCACTGGGCGGCCCGGCGTTTCATGCGTCCGGCAATACCGCCGGCGCGACGGCTGAAGGGACCTATGTCGACGACCAACCAGCTGATCCGTGGCGGCCGCACCGCGGCCACCTACAAGTCCAAGGTGCCGGCGCTCGAGCGTTCGCCGCAGCGCCGCGGCGTGTGCACCCGTGTCTACACGACCACGCCGAAGAAGCCGAATTCGGCGCTGCGCAAGGTCTGCCGCGTGCGCCTGACCAACGGCTACGAGGTCACCAGCTACATCGGCGGCGAGGGCCACAACCTGCAGGAGCACTCGGTCGTGATGATCCGCGGCGGCCGCGTCAAGGACCTGCCGGGCGTCCGCTACCACACGATCCGCGGCACCCTCGACTGCGCCGGCGTCACCGACCGCAAGCAGGGCCGTTCCAAGTACGGCGCCAAGCGCCCGAAGAAATAAACGAGCAGGGGAAGAGATTCATGTCGCGTCGCACATCCGCACCGACCCGCATCGTGCTCCCGGACCCGAAGTTCGGCAGCGAGATGCTGGCCAAGTTCATGAACATGGTCATGACCAGCGGCAAGAAGTCCGCCGCCGAGCACATCGTCTACGGCGCGATCGACCGCATCGCCGAGAAGACCAGCCGCCAGGGCGACGCCGCCCTCGAGGTGCTGTCGGCCGCGCTCGAGAACGTCAAGCCGGCGGTCGAGGTGAAGTCGCGGCGCGTCGGCGGCGCGACCTACCAGGTGCCGGTCGAGGTGCGCCCAGCGCGCCGGCAGACGCTGGCCATGCGCTGGCTGATCGAGGCCGCGCGCGCGCGCAGCGAGAAGTCCATGGCCCACCGCCTGGCCCACGAGCTGATGGACGCCGCGGAGAACCGCGGCACGGCCGTGCGCAAGCGCGAGGACACGCATCGCATGGCGGAGGCCAACAAGGCCTTCGCGCACTACCGCTGGTAAAGAGAAGACCATGCCCCGCACCACGCCCATCGAGCACTACCGGAACATCGGCATTTCCGCGCACATCGACGCCGGAAAGACGACGACGACCGAGCGCGTGCTGTTCTACACCGGCGTGTCGCACAAGATCGGCGAGGTGCACGACGGCGCCGCGGTGATGGACTACATGGAGCAGGAACAGGAGCGCGGCATCACGATCACCGCCGCGGCCACGACCTGCTTCTGGAAGGGGATGGACAACCACTACCCCGAGCACCGCATCAACATCATCGACACGCCCGGCCACGTCGACTTCACGATCGAGGTCGAGCGCTCGCTGCGCGTGCTTGACTCGGCGGTCGCGGTGTATTGCGCCGTGTCCGGCGTGCAGCCGCAGTCCGAGACGGTCTGGCGGCAGATGAACAAGTACAAGGTGCCGCGCGTCGCCTTCGTCAACAAGATGGACCGCGCCGGCGCCAACTTCCTGCGCTGCGTGGAGCAGATCCGCACGCGCCTGAAGGGCAACCCGGTCGTCATCCAGCTGCCGATCGGCGCCGAGGAGAAGTTTGCCGGCGTCGTCGACCTGGTGCGGATGAAGTCGATCTGGTGGGACGAAGAGACCCAGGGCATGCGCTTCGAGTACCGGGAGATCCCGGAGAACATGAAGGCGCAGTGCGACGAGTGGCGCGTCAAGCTGGTCGAGGCCGCGGCCGAGGGCAACGAGACGCTGCTGCACAAGTACCTCGAGGGCGAGACGCTGACCAACGAGGAGATCCGCAAGGGCCTGCGCGAGCGCGCGGTCCGCAACGAGATCTGCATCGTCACCTGCGGCTCGGCCTTCAAGAACAAGGGCGTCCAGGCCGTGCTCGACGCGGTGATCGACTACATGCCGTCGCCGATCGAGGTGCCCGACGTCCGCGGCCAGGCCGAGGACAGCGCCGAGACCGAGCTGACGCGCGCGCCGGCGGACGACGCGCCGTTCTCGGCGCTCGCGTTCAAGATCCTGAACGACCCGTTCGTCGGCAACCTGACCTTCTTCCGCGTCTACTCCGGCACCCTGTCGTCGGGCGACCAGGTCTACGTGCCGAATCGCTCGCGCAAGGAGCGCATCGGCCGCCTGCTGCAGATGCACGCCAGCGAACGCGCCGAGATCAAGGAAGTCCGCGCCGGCGATATTGCCGCGGCCGTGGGCCTCAAGGACGTCACCACCGGCGACACGTTGAGCGACCCGGACGACGTGATCGTGCTCGAGAAGATGGAGTTCCCGGACCCGGTGATCTCGGTCGCCGTCGAGCCGAAGACCAAGGCCGACCAGGAGAAGATGGGCATCGCGCTGCAGCGCCTCGCCAAGGAGGACCCGTCGTTCCGCGTCTCCAGCGACGCCGAATCGGGCCAGACCATCATCTCCGGCATGGGCGAGCTGCACCTCGAGATCATCGTCGACCGCATGAAGCGCGAGTTCAAGGTCGAGGCGAGCGTCGGCAAGCCGCAGGTCGCCTACCGCGAGACCATCCGCAAGTCGGTCGAGCAGGAAGGCAAGTTCGTGCGCCAGTCCGGCGGCCGCGGCCAGTACGGCCACGTCTGGCTCCGGATCGAGCCGCTCGAGGAAGGCAAGGGCTACGAGTTCGTCAACGAGATCGTCGGCGGCGCGATCCCGCGCGAGTACATCCCGGCGGTGGACAAGGGCATCAAGGAAGCGCTCGGCAACGGCGTGATCGCCGGTTTCCCGATCGTCGACGTGAAGGTCGCGCTGACGGATGGCTCGTACCACGACGTCGACTCGAGCGAGATGGCGTTCAAGATCGCCGGCTCGATGGCCTTCAAGGAAGGCTTCGCCAAGGCCAAGCCGGTGCTGCTCGAGCCGATCATGAACGTCGAGGTCGTCACGCCGGAGGAATACTCGGGCGACGTCATCGGCGACCTGAACCGCCGCCGCGGCCAGATCACCGGCATGGACGAGTCGCCGTCCGGCAAGGTCGTGACCGCCGACGTCCCGCTCGCGGAGATGTTCGGCTACGCGACGACCGTGCGCTCGATGAGCCAGGGCCGCGCGACGTTCACGATGGAATTCAAGAAGTATGTCGAGGTGCCGAACAACGTCGCCGAGACCGTCCTGAAGAAAGCCTCCTGAGGAAAAGACGATGGCCAAGGAAAAATTCGTACGCAGCAAGCCGCACGTGAACGTGGGGACGATTGGTCACG
>CAYXUJ010000100.1:0-5506 GCA_964468395.1 uncultured Steroidobacteraceae bacterium | reverse complement strand
CCGCATCGACCATGGCGCCGATCGCGATCGCGATGCCGCCCAGGCTCATGATGTTGGAGTTGAGCCCGAGCGCCCGCATGGCGATGAACGCGATCAGCACGCCGATCGGCAGCATGATGATGGCGACGAGCGCGCTGCGCGCATGCAGCAGGAACACGATGCACACCAGCGCGACGATGAGGCTCTCCTCGATCAGCGTGCGCCGCAGGGTGTCGATCGCCCGGTGGATGAGGTCGGAGCGGTCGTAGACCGTCCGCAGGCCGACGCCCTCCGGCAGCCCGGACGAGATTTCGGCGATCTTCTGCTTGAGGTTGTGGATGACGTCGAGCGCGTTCTGTCCGTAACGCGCGACCGCGATGCCGCCGACGGCCTCTCCCTGGCCGTCCAGTTCGGCGATGCCGCGGCGCTCGTCCGGCACCAGCTCGACGCGCGCGACGTCGCGCAGGAACACCGGCGTTCCGCCATCCGCCCTGACCACCAGCCGCTCGAGATCGCCGGTCCCCGTGAGATAGCCCTTGCCGCGGATGATGTACTCGGTCTCGGCCATCTCGACGACGCGGCCGCCGACGTCCTGGTTGCTCATGCGGATGACGTCGCTCACGCGCTGCAGCGGTATGCGATGGGCCTGCAGCTTCTGCGGATCGACCGTGACCTGGTAGGTCTTGACGAACCCGCCGATGCTCGCGATCTCGGCCACGCCATGCGCCTTGGTGAGCTGATAGCGCACGAACCAGTCCTGGATCGCGCGCAGTTCGGCGAGCGAGCGCTGCGCGCCGACCACGGCGTACTGGTAGACCCAGCCGACGCCCGTGGCGTCCGGCCCGAGCGCGGGCGTGACGCCGCGCGGCAGCCGGCTCGCCGCGAAGTTGAGGTACTCGAGCACGCGCGATCGCGCCCAGTAGATGTCCGTGCCGTCCTCGAAGATGACGTACACGAACGAGACGCCGAAGTTCGAGAAGCCGCGCACCACCTTCGATCGCGGCACGGCCAGCATCGCGGTCGTCAGCGGATAGGTGACCTGGTCCTCGACGACCTGCGGCCCCTGCCCCGGGTACTCGGTGTAGACGATGACCTGGACATCCGACAGGTCCGGCAGCGCGTCGATGGGCGTGCGCAGGACCGCATGGACGCCGGCGGCGACGATGAAAACGGTGGCCAGCAGCACCAGGAAGACGTGCCGCAACGACCATTCGATGATGCGGTTCAGCATGTCAGTGTCCCGCGTGGCCGGCGGCCGGATCTGCCGCGGGCGGTTCCGCCGGGGCCGGCGCCATGCCGCCGTGGGCGTGGCCGCCCAGGGTGTCGAGCGCGGCCTTGAAATTGCTTTCGGCGTCGATCAGGAAATTGCCGTCGACGACCACCCGTTCGCCGGCCGCAAGCCCATTCACGACCTCGACGTAGCCGCCGCCGCGCACGCCCAGCGCCACCTCGCGCGGCTCGAAGGCGCCGCCGCCCAGCTCGATCAGCACGACCTGCCGGGTGCCCGAATCCAGCACCGCGGACTCGGGAACTGCCACCGCCGCCACGGTGTCGTCGGCCGCGATCGCGACGGTTCCGTACAGGTCCGGCTTCAGCACCCCGTCCGTGTTCGGCAACTCGATGCGGACACGCGCCGTCCGTGTCCCGGGATCGACCGTCGGGTAGACGAAGCCGACGCGGCCCGTCCATGTCCGCCCCGGATACGCCGCGAGTGTCACCGTGGCCGCCTGTCCAGGACGGACGAATCCGAGATCCTGCTCGAACACGCTGGCCACGACCCACACGCTCGACAGGTCCGCGATCTGGAACAGCGTCTCGCCAGGCATGAAGCGCATGCCTTCCCGCGCCGCCAGCCCGGTCACGACTCCGTCGCTGCGGGAACGCAGCGGCAAGGACTGGCTGGCCGCCTCCCCGGATTTCAGTCCGCCCAGGTCCTGCTCCGCGATATCCCAGTTGCGCAGCCGCTGCAGGGCGCCATCCGCCAGCGCCTGCATGCCGGCCCGCGCCTCCGCAGACGCGCCGGCCATGGCCTGCAGCGCCGCCACGGCCACGCGGTACTCTTCCTGCGCCGCGACCAGCTCCGGGCTGTAGACGGAGAACAGCGCGTCGCCGCGCCTGACGCCGGCGCCGGTCGTGTTCACGAACAGCCTGGTGATCCAGCCCTCGAATTTCGGGCTCACGGCATGCAAGCCGCGTTCGCTGGCCTCGACCGTGCCGACGGCGCGCAGCTCGCGCGACATCGAACGCGACGCCGCAGTCTCGGTGCGCACACCGAGCGTTTGCAGGCGATCGAGGCTGATGCGCAGCCCCGGTCCGGCGATCGCCTCCTCCGCGTACACCGGGATGTAGTCCATGCCCATCGGGTCCTTCTTCGGCACCGGCGAGATGTCGTCATGTCCCATGGGGTTGCGGTAGTAGAGAACCCGGCGCTCCGCATCGGCGGGGCCGGCGGCGGATTCACTGCCGCGGGTCGCGGACGAACTGCCCCACCAGTAACCGGCGCCCAGGACCACGCCCGCCAGCAGCGTGACTGCAATGATCGAATTGCGATTCATGACTGGCTCCGCGCTTGCGCGTCATTGGTTGGCGGCCGCTCGTGACCGACCAGCAGGCCGATCTCGGCAATCGCCTTGTTGTGGCTCGTGATGGCTTTCGCCAGTTCCGTCGCCACGTCGAATTCGCGCAGCTGGGCCTGGCGCAGGGTGAGGAAGTCGACCTGGCCGAGCCGATAGGCGGCCATGGCGGAAGCCGATGCGGCCTGCGCCTGCGGCAACAGCGTGTGCTGGTAGCGCTCGGCCGTTGCGCGCCATTGCCGGGCCAGCGCTTGCTGGGTTTCGAGCGCAGTTTCCGTTTCGAGCTGACGCTCCAGCAGCGCGCTCTGCGCCTGCCGGCGCATCGCGCGGGCCTCGGCCACCTGCGGCTCGAGCCGGGACTTGCGCCAGATCGGCAGGTTGAATCCCACGGTCAGGCTGACCATGTCGTCGCGCGGCACCCCGTCCGGCGCCCGGTCCCGCTGTCCGTACTGGAGTCGCACGTCGAAATCGGGGTAGTACTCGCGCTGTGCGAGTTCGATGGCGCGCGAACTGCGTTCCACGATCGCCTGCAGTGCCAGCAACTCCGGCCGGTTGCCGATGGAGGGGCTGGCGGGCGCCTGGCCGGCGCCCGCCGCAAGCTGCGGCGATGCTGCATTGATGCGCGGCGCCGGGCTGCTGCGGCCCAGCAGGCGCTGCAGTTCGCCCTGCAGCGCCCTGTTCTCGGCAGTCAATTGCAGCGATTCGACTTCCAGGCGCTCGAGCTCGATGAGCGCCTCGAGCACGTCGCTTTGCGATGCCTGGCCCACTTCGTAGCGCGAGCGCGCGATCGCGGCCAGCTGGTCGAGCGCGACCCGCGTGCCGGCGAGGATCCTCTGCCGCTCTTCGTTGAGGACGAGGTCCTCATAGGCGACACGCACGTCGCGCTCGACCCGGTTGACGACCTCCCGCACGGCGAGGTCAATGCTCTCGGCATCGGCCTCGGCCACTGCGCGCCGGAGACCACGCTTGCCGGGAAACGGCAGCCGCTGCCCGATGCCCAGCATCTTCATCGTCATGTCTTCGCGCTTGACGCTCAGCGGGTCGAGCGGGGCGTTGACGACCCCGAGTTCCAGCATCGGGTCGTCGAGCGCCGCCGCCGCCGGCACGCGCTGCCGCGCCGCCTCGAGCTCACCCTGCGCAGCGGCGATCTCCGGATTGTTCTCGAGTGCTTCCTCGATCAGCGCGGCCAGCTGTGCCGGGCCCGCGCCGGATGCTTCGGCCGCCGCCGTCGCCGGCGCGCCCAGCAGCAACACGAGACCTAGCCACGCGACAGGCGTGCTGGCGACGGCCAGTCGCCTGGCCGGAATGGCCGTGGCGGCCGCCAGCGCGGCCAGCCAGTGAAACGCTTTCATGATCCGCTCCTCGCCGGGGGCTGACGCCCCCAAATGACCGGGCACGACGCAGGAACGCAGCCCGCGTCGCGTCATCCATCAAGAGGAACGGTTCAGGCTGGAGGTCGGAAGGGTGCGCCGATCGTGACCGGGAGGAACTCCCTGCTGTCGGGCGCGCGAATGGGCCCGCTCTTCGCCCAGTCGCGCGCGGCGGTGGCCGGGCGCGGCAGGGCGGCGGGCGATGCCGTGCAAGTGCAATCGCACTGGGACTGCTCGCAGCAGCCGGTGTCGGCATCGTCCGCCGCACCGCCGCTGCTGCCGGTATCCATCATGCCCTCATGGCCGTGATGGGCCATGCCCCCTGCATCCGCCGGCTGCGCGGGGTCCGCGACAGCCGCCGACGGCGCCGCGATGCCGCTATGCAGCATGGCAAGCAGCAGCAGGGCGGCCAGCGGTCGGGAGCGGCTATTCACGCCGACAGACTGCGCCAGCGCCGGGGACTTCGCAAGGGGCGGGGGGCCCGTGCTGGCGCGGCGTCGGGCAGGTTGAGACAATCGTCACATGCCTTCCGAACGGGATTATGTGCTGCACAGCTGGTGCGTGCCGGCCGAGTGGGACGCGCCCACGGTGGTCGGCGGCCATGGCGCGCGCCTGCTGCTGGACGACGGGCGCGAGATCCTGGACATGAGCAGCCTGGTGGAGTGCAGCAACCTCGGCCACCAGCACCCGCGCCTGGTCACCGCGATCCGCGAGCAGGCGGCGAAGCTGTGCTTCGTCACCGCCGCCTGGGGCGCCGAGCCGCGGCGCGCGCTGGCCGAGCGGCTGCTCGAGCTGTCCGGATTCGACGGCGGCCGCGTGTTCTTCACGCTCGGCGGCGCCGACGCCAACGAGAACGCAGTGCGCATTGCGCGCCAGGCGACGCGGCGCGGCCGCGGCCTCGTGGTCACGCGCGACCGCTCCTACCACGGCGCGAGCTACATGGACATGGCGCTGTCGGGCGACGCGCGCACCGCCCACCAGGTGGATGCCGAAGCCTGGGGCGTGCGCCACGTGCCGCCGCCCTACTCCTACCGCTGCCCGTTCGGCACGCAGAGCGCGCACGACTGCGGTCTCAAGGCCGCGGCCGCGGTCGCCGGGTGCATCGACGCGGAAGGCCGCGACCGCGTCGCCGCGGTGCTGATGGAATCCAACGCCGGCAGCAACGGCATCATCGCGCCGGACAGCTACTGGCCGGCGCTGCGCGAGGCGACGCGCGAGCGCGACGTGCTGCTGATCGCCGACGAGGTCATGAGCGCCTTCGGCCGCTGCGGCGAGTGGTTCGCCTGGCAGCGCCACGGCGAAGCGGGCCGCCCCGACATCATGACCCTCGCCAAGGGGCTGACCGGCGCCGCGATCCCGCTCGGCGCGGTCGTCATGAGCGCCGGCGTCGCGGCCGGCATCGAGCGCGAGATGTTCTACGGCGGCCTCACGTATTGCGGCCATCCGCTGTCCTGCGCCGCCGGCGTCGCCGCGATCGACGCCTATCGCGACGAGCGCCTGATCGAGCGCTCGCGGACCCTCGGCGCCCGGCTGTTCCGCGAGCTGCAGCAGCTGCAGCGCCGCCACGCCGTGATCGGCGAGGTG
>CAYXUJ010000099.1:0-5542 GCA_964468395.1 uncultured Steroidobacteraceae bacterium | reverse complement strand
ACGACGAGTACGTCGAGAAGAACTACAACACGATCGACACGATCGGCGCGCGCGCCGCGCTGCGCGTGAACCTGAACGACAACTGGTCCATGACGCCCACCTTCCAGTACCAGAAGATGGAGCAGGAGGGTTCCTGGGGCGACGACCTGCGCGACGTCATGGCAAGCGGCGACCACGCGGTCGCGCATTTCCGCAACGAGTACACGAACGACGAGTGGTGGCAGGCCGGCTTCACCATCGAGGGCAAGGTCGGCAACTTCGACGTCGTGTATTCGGGCAACTACCTCGACCGCGACCAGGAAGGCGAGTTCGATTACTCGGATTATTCGTTCTACTACGACAGCCTGTACACGACCGGCTACTTCGCGCGCCTGTTCCTGGACAACGACGGCAACCAGAACAACCCGGATGCCGGCTTCTACAACGACGACCAGTACACGAAGGAAAGCCACGAGCTGCGCATCAGCACGCCGCAGGACCGGCGCGTGCGCGGCCTGCTCGGGTTCTTCTACCAGAAGCAGAAGCACGACTTCTACCAGGAATTCGGCCGCATCGACGGCCTCGCGGACGCAATGCTCATGAACGCGTTCGAACAGCCGGGCGCCCAGGACTTCCCGGGCGTCGTGTACCTGAACAGCATGGATCGCGTGGACAAGGACAAGGCCGCCTTCGCCACGATCGCCTTCGACGTCACCGACCGTGTCGAGCTGTCGCTCGGCGCGCGCTACTTCGAGCCGGAAGTGACGGTGAAGGGCTTCTTCGGCTTCGGCCTCGGCTTCAACCCGGCCAGTGCGCCCACCGGCACCGAGCCGGGCGCGATCGCCAATGGCGGCGACGGCGCGTTCTCGCCGACCGGCCAGGGCTGGTCGCGCAACGGCGAATGGCGCTGCGCGTCGCAGGAAGACTACAAGGACGCACCCTGCCAGAACGTGGACAAGGGTATTTCCGAGAACGACTGGGTCGGCCGCGTGAACCTGAGCTTCAAGGCCACCGACACGGCGCTGCTCTACGCCACATGGTCGGAGGGCTACCGGCCGGGCGGCATCAACCGCAACCCGTTCGCCGGCGACTACATCTCCGACTTCCTGACCAACTGGGAACTCGGCTGGAAGACCCGCTGGATGAACGACCGCCTGCAGTTCAACGGCGCCGTGTTCCTCGAGGAGTGGGACGACATCCAGATCGCCTTCCAGGGCGCAAACGGCATCACGCAGGTGGACAACGGCCCGAAAGCCGAGGTTTCCGGCGTCGAGATGGAGCTCGACTGGCTGGCGACCGAGCGGCTGCGCGTCGGCGTGGACATGGCCTACTACGACAGCAAGCTGAAGAGCGATTATTGCGACTTCGACACGACCGGCACGATCTGCGTCAACGTCAATGCGCCGAAAGGCACCTCCTTGCCGATCACGCCTGATTTCAAGGCCAACCTGGTCACGCGCTACACGTTCCCGTTGGGCGGCTTCGACGCGCACGTGCAAAACGCGCTGTCCTACCAGTCCAGCCGGGCATCGACGCTGGCGCTGGCGGACAACGCCGTCTACGGCGACATCCCGTCATCGAAGCTCCTCAACTTCTCGTTCGGCATCGAGAACGACAAGTACGCAGTGGAGTTCTTCGTGGCGAACGTCACCGACGAGGATGCGCCGCTGTACGTGACCAGCGAGTGCACCCCGCAGGTCTGCGGCGGCCAGAACTACGGCGTGCAGGCGAGGCCGCGCACGTTCGGCATCCGCTTCAGCCAGGACTTCTGATCCAGGACGGGGCTGCAATCCGCAGCAAGGGGGGCGTCAGGACGACGCCCCCTTTTTTTCAGACGTTGGAATCGGGGAACGAGGCCTTGCGCCGGTTCATGTAGTCGAGCAGCGCCTCGTTGACCGCCGGGTCGAGCGGCGGCGCCACGTATTCCTCCAGCTGCTTCTTCCAGGACTCGTTGGCGCGCTGCGCCATGTCGCGCCGGCCTTCCGACTCCCACTGCTCGAAGCTGTTGTTGTCGGCGAGCGGCGAGCGGTAGAACGCGGTCTCGAAGTTCGCCAGCGTGTGCGCGCAGCCGAGGAAATGCTTGCCCGGGCCGACCTCGCGGATCGCCTCCAGCGCCTGGCCGTTGTCCGACAGGTCCACCCCGGCGAGCAGCGTGTGCATCATCCCCGCCTGGTCCGCGTCCATGACGAACTTCTCGTAGCCCATCGCCAGGCCGCCCTCGAGCCAGCCGGCCGTGTGCAGCACGAAGTTGACGCCGGCCAGGCAGGTCGGCAGCAGCGTCTGCGCCGACTCGAATGCAGCCTGCGCGTCCGGGACCTTCGATGCGCACAGGCTGCCGCCGGAGCGGAACGGCACGCCGAGGCGGCGCGCCAGGGCCGCCATGACGTACAGCACCAGCGCCGGTTCCGGCGTGCCGAAGGTCGGCGCGCCCGACTGCATCGACAGCGACGAGGCAAAACTGCCCAGCACCATCGGCGCGCCGGGGTTCAGCAGCTGGATGAACGCCATGCCGGCCAGCGCCTCCGCCAGCGTCTGCGTCGCCGTGCCGGCGACGGTGACCGGCGACATCGCGCCCGCCAGGATGAAGGGCGTGACGATGCAGGCCTGGTTCGCCCGCGCGTAGACCTTGAGCGCGCCGAGCATCGTCGCGTCGTAGGTCATCGGCGAGTTGACGTTGATCAGGCTGACGATGACGGTGTTCGGCTTGCCGGTCAGGGGATCGAGGAAGCCGTCGCCGAACAGGATCTTCGCCATCTCCACGGTGTCGCGCGCGCGCTCAGGGTGCGTCACCGAGCCCATGAAGGCCTTGTCGCTGAACTTGATGTGGCTGTACACCATGTCGAAGTGGCGCTTGTTGACCGGCAGGTCCACCGGCTCGCAGATGGTGCCGCCGGAGTGGTGCAGCGACGTGGACAGGTAGGCGAGCTTGACGAAGTTGCGGAAGTCCTCGATGCGCGCGTAGCGCCGCCCTTCGTCGAGGTTGTGGATGAAAGGCGAGCCGTAGGCCGGCGCGAACACGGTGGCGGAGCCGCCGATCCGGACGTTGCGGGCCGGGTTGCGCGCGAGCTGCGTGAACTCGCGCGGCGCCGTCGCCCGGATCAATTGCCGGCACATGCCGCGCGGCATGCGCACCCGCTCGCCCTGCACGTCGGCGCCCGCCTTGCGCCAGACCTCGAGCGCCTCGGCGTCCTCGCGGAACTCGATGCCGATCTCCTCGAGGATCGTGTCGGCATTGCGCTCGATCAGCGCCAGCCCTTCCTCGCCAAGGACCTCGTAGCACGGGATCCTGCGCGTGATGTACGGGATCGAATGGCCCGCCTGCGCCGCGCGCGCCTGGCGCTTGGCGTCGCGGGCACTGGGGCGCCGGCCTGCGGAAGGCGCCGCCTTGGTCTCATCCATCTCCGCCCTCCGTCAGCGCCGGGCCGTTCGCCCGGCGTCCAGTATGGTGACTGGGCCGGCGACGGATTGGCCATTTTGCGGCGTCGGCTTGCTCCCGCGCGCCATGCATGATCGAGGGCCCCGGCAGCGCGTCGCCAGCACCGGGGCAGCGACGGCCCGTCCGGCTGAGGCACAATGCCCGCAACTGCAGCCAGTGGCGCGCGCCGCGCCCGGTGGAACCCGTGCCAGCCTTCGTGACCATTGACGCCTTCACCAGCCCGCTCGATGCCCACATCGCCCGCGGCCTGCTGGAGAGCGAGGGCATCCCGGCCCTGCTCCACTCCGAGCACCACGTGTGGTCGGCCTGGCCCCTGTCGCAGGCGCTCGGCGGCGTCCGGCTGCAGGTGCCGGAATCCCATGCCGCGCGCGCCAGGGACCTGCTCGCACGCCAGCGCGACGGCGAATTCGAGCGCTTGCTGGAGGAACAGCAGGGCGTCGCCGAAGACCGCTGTGGCTGCTGCGGCTCCGCCGACCTGCGCTTCACGCGCTCGCCCTGGTCGGTGCTGTTGCTGGTCGCGACGCTCGGCCTGAGCGAGATCATCTTCCCGCCCGCCATCGACGGCCGGCGCTGCAATGCCTGCGGCGCGACGCAGCCCGCCGATCGCGGCACCACCGCAGGCCGATGAAAGCCCTCCTGCTGGTCGGGCTCGGCGGCATGATCGGCAGCATTGCCCGCTACAAGGCGGGCGGCTGGCTGCTGCACCAGACCCTGCTCGAGCGGTTCCCGTACAGCACCTTCGCGGTCAACGTCGCCGGTTGCCTGGCGGCCGGCCTGCTCGCCGGGATGGTCGAGAAGCACGACCTGTTCGCCGCCGACACGCGCCTGTTCCTGTTCACCGGCCTGCTGGGCGGGTTCACGACGTTCTCTGCTTTCGGCCTCGACGCGATTTACCTGGTGCGGCGCGGCGAGCTGGTGATGGCGGCGTCCTATGCCGGCCTCAGCGTGATCGTCGGCATCGCCGCCGTGTGGCTCGGTTTCCGGCTGGTGGCATCGTGGCCCGGCTCGGGTTGAGTGCATGACGGCGATCTTCATCGGCTCGTCCGCGGCGGCGAAGTCGCAGGCGCGCGCTCTGGTCCGCGCCTTCGCGCGGCCGGGACTGAAGTTCCTGCCGTGGTGGAACGCATTCACGCCGGGCCGCACCCTGCTGAAGGACCTCGACGCCATCCGCGGCCGGGTGGATGCGGCGCTGCTGCTGTTCTCGCCCGAGTCCGCCACCCGCATCCGCAACAAGCGCCAGGACATTCCGAACCTCAACGTGCTGTTCGAGCTCGGCTATTTCTACGGCCATTTCGGCGAGGCGCGGGTCGCGATGGTCCGGTACGGGGATTTCTACCTGCCGTCGGATCTCGGCGGTTACATCCACATCGCCGGCAGCACGCGGTTCCGGCGCGGCGCCGCCGTCCCGGTCGGCAAGCGCACGATGCGCGAATTCGAACGCTGGCTGGCAGAACTCAAGTGAGGAGAACGCCCATGCGTGCCTGCATCGCACTGCTCATCCTGCTGCTGGGCGGCCTGCCTGCCGCCGCCCAGGAGCCCGCGTCCGCCGACCAGGCCGCGAGCGAGGCGTCGATCCACGAGTTGATCGATGTCACCCAGACCTCGCGCCTCGTCGACGACATGTACGCGCGGGTGGACGCGCTGATGAAGCAGTCCCTGCAAGAGGTGGTGTCCGGCCAGGCGCTGACCGAGGAGCAGCGGGCACTGCTGGAAGAGATGCAGGGCCGCATCCTCGCCGTCTTCCAGGAGCAGTTCGGTTGGCGGCAGATGGAGCCGAAGGTGATCGACATCTACCGCCGCTCGTTCACGCAGCACGAGATCGACGGCATGCTCGAGTTCTACCGGACCGATGCCGGCCAGGCAGTGATCGCCAAGATGCCGCTGGTGATGGAGAACACGATGGCGGTGATGCAGGAGGACCTGCAGGTGATGATGCCGAGAATCCGCGAGATCCAGGAAGACACCATCGCGCGTCTCCGGGCGACCAGGTCCGTGGCGCCTGGCCCATGAACGTCCGGCCGCCCAATCGCGTGACGCACACGTACACGCAGCGCCTCGCCGCGCCGCCGGACAAGGTGTTCCCGCTGCTGTGCCCGGTGCGCGAGGCGGACTGGATCGACGGCTGGA
>CAYXUJ010000098.1:0-5557 GCA_964468395.1 uncultured Steroidobacteraceae bacterium | reverse complement strand
TGCGCTTCGCGATCCGCGAGGGCGGCCGCACCGTCGGCGCCGGCGTCGTCTCCAAGGTGCTCAAGTAAGGACGCAGGAACGGAAGGGCAGTAGCTCAATTGGCAGAGCGGCGGTCTCCAAAACCGCAGGTTGGGGGTTCGATTCCCTCCTGCCCTGCCACCCGCTGAGGCAGCTTGATGAACGAACAAGCAGACAACGCCGGCGTCGGATTCGTCGACGCCTTCAAACTGGTGCTGGCCGCGGCCGCGCTGGTCGGCGGCGTCGTCGGCTATTACTGGTACGAGGACCAGCCGCAGGCGCTGCGCGTGCTGATGGTGCTGGGCGGGCTGGCGGGTGGCCTGGTGCTGCTGTACTGGGCCGAGCCCGGGCGCGAGCTGTGGAACTACGTGCAGTCGTCGCGCGTCGAGCTGCGCAAGATGGTCTGGCCGACGCGCCAGGAGACGTGGCGCACGACGCTGGTCGTGTTCCTGTTCGTGATGGCGCTCGGCGTGTTTTTCTGGCTCGTCGACATGGCGCTCGCCTGGGGCGTGCGCAACGTGACCGGGCAGGGGGGCTGATTCCGTGTCCTTGAACTGGTACGTCGTGCACGCCTACTCGAACTTCGAGCACAAGGTCGCGAGCAGCCTGAAGGAGCGCATCAAGCTGCACGGGCTCGACGCCAAGTTCGGCGAAGTGCTGGTGCCGACCGAGGAAGTGGTCGAGATGCGCGCCGGCCAGAAGCGCAAGAGCGAGCGCAAGTTCTTCCCCGGCTACGTGCTGGTGCAGATGGCGATGGACGACGAGGCATGGCACCTGGTGAAGGAGACGCCGAAGGTGCTGGGCTTCATCGGCGGCACCTCGGAGAAGCCGACGCCGATCACGGAGAAGGAGGCGAATGCCATCCTGCGCCGGGTCGAAGAGGGCGTCGAGAAGCCGAGGCCGAAGGTCCTGTTCGAGCCGGGCGAAGTCGTCCGCGTCGTGGACGGGCCGTTTAACGACTTCACCGGCGTGGTGGAGAGCGTCAATTACGAAAAGAGCCGCCTGCAGGTGGCGGTCCAGATCCTCGGGCGTTCGACGCCGGTCGAGCTGGACTTCGGGCAGGTGGAGAAGGGCTGAACCGGGGAGCCGCGAGGCGCCTGAACCCGGGAGCGAGGAACGATGGCAAAGAAAGTACAGGGCTACATCAAGTTGCAGATTCCGGCAGGCGGGGCCAACCCGAGCCCGCCGGTCGGGCCGGCGCTCGGCCAGCAGGGCGTCAACATCATGGAGTTCTGCAAGCAGTTCAACGCCGCGACGCAGAAGGAGGAGAAGGGCCTGCCGATCCCGGTGATCATCACCGTGTACAGCGACCGCAGCTTCACCTTCGTGCTGAAGACGCCGCCGGCCGCCGTGCTGGTGGCCAAGGCGATCGGCATCGAGAAGGGCTCGGGCACGCCGAACACGAAGAAGGTCGGCAAGATCACCCGCAAGCAGCTCGAGGCGATCGCCAAGCAGAAGATGCCCGACCTGACCGCGGCCGACCTGGACGCGGCGGTGCGCACCATCGCGGGCAGCGCCCGCAGCATGGGCGTCGACGTGGAGGGCGTCTGACATGGCAACCGTATTCAAGCGCCAGAAGCCCTGGGCCGAGCGCATCAAGCCCGGCCAGTCGTTCCCGATCGACGAGGCGCTGTCGATCGTCAAGGAATTCGCCAGCGCGAAATTCGACGAGACCGTGGACGCCGCGATCAACCTCGGCATCGACCCGGCCAAGTCGGACCAGCAGGTGCGCGGCTCGACCGTGCTGCCGCACGGCACCGGCAAGAAGGTCCGCGTCGCCGTGTTCACGCAGGGCAAGAATGCCGACGCCGCGCGTGAGGCCGGCGCCGACATCGTCGGCTTCGAGGACCTCGCCGAGAAGGTCAAGGCCGGGCAGATGGATTTCGACGTCGTGATCGCCAGCCCGGACGCGATGCGGGTGGTCGGCCAGCTCGGCCAGATCCTGGGCCCGCGCGGGCTGATGCCGAACCCGAAGGTCGGCACCGTGACGCCGGACGTCGCCGGCGCGGTGAAGAACGCGAAGGCGGGCCAGGTCCGCTACCGCTGCGACAAGGCCGGCATCGTGCACTGCTCGATCGGCAAGGCGAGCTTCGCGCCGGAGGCGCTGAAGGAGAACCTGCTGGCGCTGATCGCGGACATCCAGAAGCACAAGCCCTCGACCTCGAAGGGCGTGTTTCTGCAGCGCGTGTCGGTGTCGTCGACCATGGGTCCCGGCCTGGCCGTGGACCGCGCGTCGCTCGGCGCATGAGTTTGGCGGGGACTGTCCCCATTTTCGCTCCGCGAAAATGGTGGACTGTCCCCTCTTGAAAAGTTTCGAAGTCCGGGCGCTCCGAAGGCCCGGGCCATCGAAGACCGCAGGCGGGGCATCGGCCCCTTAATGGGCGCCTGCGCAGATGGTGGAACCCGAGTCAGTAGTTCACTGGCGAGGTCTCCATCAGCCGGCCGGCGATGGCCGGCAAAAGGGTGGGCACCCGGCGACGGGTGTTCGTGGATGGATCTTCTGCCAGGAGGAATGAATGGGACTCAGGCTGGAAGACAAGCAGGCGATGGTGACCGAAGTGCAGGCCGTTGCGCAGAGCGCGCATTCGGTCGTCGCGGCGCAATATCGTGGCCTGACGGTTTCGCAGCTGACGGGATTGCGCGCCAAGGCGCGCCAGTCCGGCGTCTACATGCGGGTCGTCAAGAACACGCTGGCGCGTCGCGCGGTTGCCGGTACGCCGTTCGAGTGCATCGCGGGCAACCTCAAGGGGCCGCTGATCCTCGCCTTCTCCCAGGAGGACCCGGGCGCCGCCGCCCGCGTCGTCAAGGAGTTCGCGAAGGGCAACGAGTTCCTGGTGCCGACGCTGGTCGCGCTCGGCGGGCGGGTCTACCCGCCAGCCGATATCGACCGTGTCGCCAGCCTGCCGACCAGGGCGCAGGCGCTGGCGATGCTGCTCGGAGTCATGAAGGCGCCGGTCTCGAAGTTCGTGCGCACGCTGGCCGAACCCGCTGCGAAGCTGGTTCGCACGGTGGACGCCGTCAGGGCCGCCAGGGCCGCGTGAGCGCGAACGGACTGAATCGGGTTACACACACATTATTTATCTGGAGTGATGGCAATGGCTGCTAGCAAGGAACAGATTCTCGAGGCGATCTCGAACATGACGATCATGGAAGTCGTCGACCTCGTGAAGATGATGGAAGACAAGTTCGGCGTCACCGCCGCCGCGCCGGTCGCGATGGCGGCCGGCCCCGCTGGCGGCGCCGCCGCCCCGGCCGCCGAGGAGCAGACCGAGTTCACGGTCACGCTGAAGGCATACCCGGCCGAGAAGAAGGTCGGCGTCATCAAGGTGATCCGCGAGATCACGGGCCTCGGCTTGAAGGAAGCCAAGGACCTGGTCGAGGGAGCGCCGTCGACGGTCAAGGAAGCCGTGTCGAAGGCGGATGCCGACAAGATCAAGAAGCAGCTCGAGGACGGCGGCGCCACGGTCGAGGTCAAGTAACGACCTCATGCGAGGGCACTGCCCCGCAGTCCGTGGCATCGGACACAGGACGCGCCGGCTCCCGTGCGGGAGCCGGCCGCGGTCCCGTGTTCATTTTTTGTCGATAACTGATTGCAGGTGATGACGATGGCCTACACCTTCACCGAGAAGAAGCGCATCCGGAAGAGCTTTGGCAAGCGCCAGGGCATCCTGGACGTGCCGCCGCTGCTCGCGATCCAGACCGAGTCGTACGCGCAGTTCCTGCAGCTCGATGAGTCGCGTGCGCTGCACGCCGAGCTGTCGGCGCATGCCGGCGGCCAGGTCGCCGGCGGCCGGCTGCTGTCGGAGGAGCAGGAGAAGGCCATCATCGACCGGCACCTGAAGCGCGCCGGCCTGCACGCGGCGTTCCAGAGCGTGTTCCCGATCAAGAGCTACTCCGGCAACGCCACCCTGGAGTACGTGTACTACTACCTCGGCGAGCCGGTGTTCGACGTCAAGGAATGCCAGATGCGCGGGCTGACGTTCGCCGCGCCGCTGCGCGTCCGCCTGCGCCTGCGGGTGATGGACAAGGAATCGCCGGGCGCGTCGCGCGTCAAGCGCGCGATCGAGCAGGAGGTCTACCTCGGCGAGCTGCCGCTGATGACCGAGAACGGCACCTTCATCGTCAACGGCACCGAGCGCGTGATCGTGTCGCAGCTGCACCGCAGCCCCGGCGTGATCTTCGACCACGACAAGGGCAAGA
Organism: uncultured Steroidobacteraceae bacterium; assembly: GCA_964468395.1. GTDB lineage: Bacteria > Pseudomonadota > Gammaproteobacteria > Steroidobacterales > Steroidobacteraceae > SCUD01. The sequence goes on along the minus strand of CAYXUJ010000098.1, from coordinate 1,339 downwards.
CCCACAGCTCGGGCAAGCTGCTGTTCCAGGCGCGCGTGATCCCGTACCGCGGCTCCTGGCTCGACTTCGAGTTCGACGCCAAGGACTGCGTGTTCGCGCGCATCGACCGCCGCCGCAAGCTGCCGGTCACGATCCTGCTGCGCGCGCTCGGCTACTCGAATGCCGACATCCTGCGCGTGTTCTTCGACCGCAACACCGTGCACCTGACCAAGAAGGGCCCCGAGCTCGAGCTCGTGCCTGAGCGCCTGCGCGGCGAGACCGCGATGTTCGAGATCACCGCCAACGGCAAGGTGATCGTCGAGGAAGGCCGCCGCATCACCGCGCGCCACGTGCGCCAGCTCGAGGAAGCCGGCGTCCGGCGCCTGCTGGTGCCGGTCGAGTACCTCGAGGGCAAGATCCTGGCCCACGACGTCGCCGATCCGGAGACCGGCGAAGTGCTGGCCTCCGCCAACGACGTGCTGACCAAGGAGCTGGTCGAGCGCTTCGTCGCCGCGAACGTGGCCGAGATCGGCACGCTCTACGTCAACGACCTGGACCGCGGCCCGTACGTCTCCGACACGCTGCGCATCGATGCGACCACGACCCGGCTCGAGGCGCTGATCGAGATCTACCGGATGATGCGCCCGGGCGAGCCGCCGACCAAGGACGCGGCCGAAAACCTGTTCCACAACCTGTTCTTCAACGGCGAGCGCTACGACCTGTCGGCGGTCGGCCGCATGAAGTTCAACCGCCGCGTCAACCGCGCGGTGCCGGCCGGCCTGGCGGGCAACGACGCCGAGCGCTGGCTCGAGGAGCCGGGCATCCTGTACGACGGGCGCTATTTCTCGACCGTCGCCGAGCTGCGCAAGGACGACTCCGGCCGCGGGCTCGTGGCCAAGTACGGCGAGGACATGTCGGACGTGGTCGACGTGCTGCGCACGCTGATCGCGATCAAGAACGGCGACGGCAAGGTGGACGACATCGACCACCTCGGCAACCGCCGCGTGCGCTGCGTCGGCGAGATGGCCGAGGTCGCGTTCCGCATCGGCCTGGTGCGCGTCGAGCGCGCGGTCAAGGAGCGGCTGACGCTGGCCGAGAACGAGGACATCAACCCGCAGGACATGATCAACGCCAAGCCGGTGGCGGCCGCGGTCAAGGAATTCTTCGGCTCGTCGCAGCTGTCGCAGTTCATGGACCAGAACAACCCGCTGTCCGAGATCACGCACAAGCGCCGCGTCTCGGCGCTCGGCGAGGGCGGGCTCAAGCGCGAGCGCGCCGGCTTCGAGGTGCGCGACGTGCACCCGACCCATTACGGCCGCGTCTGCCCGATCGAGACGCCGGAAGGCCCGAACATCGGCCT
>CAYXUJ010000097.1:0-5657 GCA_964468395.1 uncultured Steroidobacteraceae bacterium | reverse complement strand
AGCGACATGCGCACCGGCGGCGTCAGCAGCACGTTCTCGTCCTTGCTCTGGGTGCGGATGTTGGTCAGTTTCTTGCCCTTCAGCGGGTTGACCACCATGTCGCCGTCGCGGCTCGACTCGCCGACGATCTGGCCCTCGTAGACGGTGTCGCCCGGCGCGACGAACAACCGTCCGCGCTCCTGCAGGTTGAAGAGCGCATACGCCAGCACCGTGCCGCGTGCGTTCGAGATCATCACGCCGGCCGTGCGTTCCGCCAGCTGCTTCTCGACCACCGGCCCGAAATGGTCGAACACGTGGTACATGAGCCCGGTGCCGCTCGTCATGGTGCGGAACTCGGTCTGGAAGCCGATCAACCCGCGCGACGGGACCCGGTAATCGAGGCGCACGCGCCCCTTGCCGTCCGGCACCATGTCCGCGAGCTCGGCGCCGCGGGCCCCGAGCGCCTCCATGACCGCGCCCTGCGCCGTGGATTCGACGTCCACGGCAAGCTGTTCCCAGGGCTCGACCTTGCGCCCGCCCTCCTCCTTGACCACCACGCGCGGGCGCGAGACAGCGAGTTCATAGCCCTCGCGGCGCATGTTCTCGATCAGGATCCCGAGATGCAGCTCGCCGCGGCCGTAGACGACGAACCGGTCCGGGTCGTCGGTCTCCTCAACGCGCAATGCGACGTTCGCGAGCGTCTCGCGCAGCAGCCGCTCGCGCAGCTGCCGGCTGGTGACGAACTTGCCCTCCTGTCCGAACAGCGGCGACGTGTTGGTCTCGAAAGTCATGCTGATCGTCGGTTCGTCCACCACCAGCGCCGGCAGCGCCTCGACTGCCTCCGGGTCGCAGATCGTGTCGGAGATCTTGGGCGCCTCGAGTCCTGCAAAAGCGACGATGTCGCCGGCGCGCGCTTCCTCGACCTCGACGCGTTCCAGGCCCATGAACCCGAACACCTGGGCGATGCGCTCGTTGCGCACTTCGCCATCGCGATCGACCACGGCGACCGGCATGCCGCGGCGCAGCGTCCCGCGCCGGATGCGGCCGATGCCGATTGCGCCGACGTAGTTCGAATAGTCGAGCTGGCTGACCTGCAGCTGCAGGGGCGCGTCCACGTCCACGTCCGGCGCCGGGCAGCGCGCGACGATGGTCTCGAACAGCGGCGTCATGTCGCCCGTCATGGCAGTGGCCGAATAGCCGGCGATGCCCTGCAGCGCCGACGTATACACGACCGGGAAATCGAGCTGGCGCTCGCTCGCGCCGAGCCGGTCGAACAGGTCGAAGGTCTGGCTGACCACCCAGTCGGGCCGTGCTTCCGGGCGGTCCACCTTGTTCACCACGACGATCGGCGCGAGCCCGTGCGCAAACGCCTTCTGCGTCACGAAGCGGGTCTGCGGCATCGGCCCGTCCACGGCATCCACCAGCAGCAGCACGCAGTCCACCATGGACAGCACGCGCTCGACCTCGCCGCCGAAGTCCGCGTGACCGGGCGTGTCGACGATGTTGATCCGGTACTCGCGCCACTGGATCGCCGTGTTCTTGGCGAGAATCGTGATGCCGCGCTCGCGCTCGAGCGCATTCGAGTCCATGACGCGCTCGGTCAGCGGCTTGCGCGCGTCGAGCGTGCCCGACTGGCGCAGGAGCTTGTCGACCAGGGTGGTCTTGCCATGGTCCACATGGGCGATGATCGCGATATTGCGGAGGTTCTGGATCACGAGGTCTTGTCGCAGTGCAAAAGGGCCGCGATCTTACACCGAAGCACGACTTCCCTGCCTTAACTTATTGTTTTCTGGATCAAAAGAACCCTGCGTCGCCTGCTTCGGCCTGCCCGCCAGACCGCGCCAGAGCCGTCTACGGGCGCGAGGCGGGGTAGGACAGGCTCGGGGGCACCCCAAGGGCGATGCCCCGACCATGGCCGGCTCCGGGGCCTGCCGATTCACCCCTGCTCCAGCACGCCGAGCTGTTCCTCGAGCTCAGCGACGTGGCGCTCCCAGTAGCGGACCTCCCCGAACCACGGAAAGGCACGCGGGAAGGCCGGGTCGTGCCAGCGTCGCGCCAGCCAGGCCGCGTAATGGACCATGCGCAGCGCCCGAAGCGGCTCAATGAGGGCGGCCTCCAGCGGATCGAAGTACGCGAACTGCGCATAGCCTTCGAGGATGTCCGCCAGCTGCGCCCGCATCTCCGCCGCGCCGCCGGCCAGCAGCATCCACAGGTCCTGGATCGCCGGGCCCATCATGCAGTCGTCGAGATCGACGAAATGCGGCCCGGCGGCCGTCCACAGCACGTTGTTGCGGTGACAGTCGCCATGGATGCGCAGGTAGCGCAGCGGCCCGACCGCCTCGAAGCGCGACTCGACGAGGTCGAGCAGCTCGTCCGTCACCTGCGCGTAGCGATGCTCGATGTAGTCCGCAACCAGGCCGCCGTCGATCAGGTACGCGACCGACTCCCGGCCCATGACGCCCGGCGACAGCCGCGCGCGATGCTCGAAGGCGCGCGCTGCGCCCACCATGTGGATGCGCCCGAGGAAGCGTCCGATCCATTGCCGGTCGTCGGGCGTGCCGAGTTCCGGCCACTGCCCGCCGCGCCGCGGATAGATCGCGAGACGGAACCCCTCGTACACCGGCACGGGCCCCGTGCCGAGCGCATCAGGTGCATCCAGCAGGAGCGGCGCGATGACCGGGATCTCCTCCGCGGCGAGCTCGCGCGCGAAGGCGTGCTCCTCCGCGATCGCCGCATCGCTCCAGCGTCCGGGACGATAGAACTTGACGACCACGGGCTCGGCATCCTCGATCCCCACCTGGTAGACGCGGTTCTCATAGCTGCCGAGCGCCAGCACGCGCCCGTCGCTCTGGAATCCGGCGGCTTCGACGGCATCGACGACCAGATCTGGCGACAGCGTCGCAAACGGCGTACCCGCGGCTGTTGCTATCATTCGGCCAACATAACGCGGAGCGCGAATGGGCACCATCCTCGTCACCGGCGGCGCCGGCTACATCGGCAGCCACGTGGCACGCCAGCTCGGCGAGCGCGGCGAACGCCTCGTCACGCTCGACAACCTCTCGACCGGCTTCCGCTCGGCCGTGCTGCACGGCGACTTCGTGCATGGCGACACCGGCGACGCGCGGCTGGTGGCGCAAGTGCTCGAGCGCTACGGCGTGGACACGGTCATGCACTTTGCGGCGCACATCGTCGTCCCGGAATCGGTCGCCGATCCGCTCAAGTACTACCGCAACAACACCGCCAACACGCGCACCCTGCTCGAGGTCTGCGTGGCCGCGGGCGTGCGCCATTTCGTGTTCTCCTCCACCGCCGCTGTCTATGGCATTCCGCCCGGCGGGGTCGCCAGCGAGGACACGCCCACCTCGCCGATCAATCCCTACGGCTGGTCGAAGCTGATGAGCGAACGCATGCTCGCCGACGTCGCCGCTGCGAGCCCGCTTTCCTACGTCGCGCTGCGCTACTTCAACGTCGCCGGCGCCGACCCGGGCGGGCGCATCGGCCAGTCCACTCCGGCCGCGACCCATCTCATCAAGGTCGCTTGCGAGCAGGCGACCGGCAAGCGCGAGCGGGTCGAGATCTTCGGCACCGACTACGACACGCCGGACGGCACCGGCGTGCGCGACTACATCCATGTCGAGGACCTGGCGGCGGCGCACCTGAAGGCACTCGACTACCTGCGCGCCGGCGGCGCGCCCGCAACGCTCAATTGCGGTTATGGCCAGGGCTTCAGCGTCCGCGAGGTGCTGGACCGGGTCGCGGAAGTGACCGGCAAGACGCTCAGGATCGTGGAATCCCCGCGCCGCGCGGGCGATCCGGCACAGCTGGTCGCGCGTGCCGACCGCATCCGCGAACGCCTCGGCTGGCAGCCCCGGCATCAGGATCTCGCCGGTATCGTCCGTTCCGCCTACGCCTGGGAACAGCGTCTCCTGCGCCAGCCGCCCACCTGACGGTACCATAGGGCCATGGCCACGCTCCGCCCGCGGTCCCTGAGTGGGCTGCTGTCCGCGGCACTGCTGCTGATCGTGCTGCCGCTGACCGCGGCGGTCGTGTATGGCGGCGTCCAGCTACGGCAGCTTTCCCGCGCCAGCAATGCCCTGGTGCGCGACAGCATCGAGCTGACCCAGCAGACCCAACTCCTGTTCCAGAACATCGCGGCCATGGAGCGCTCGGCGCGTCTCTACGTGGTGCTGGACGATCCGCGCCTGGCGACGGCTTTCGACGCCAATGCCCGCACGTTCGGGCAGACGCTGGCGCAGCTGGCCAAGCTGTCGCCGGCGCCGCAGATCGCCCGCGTGCGTGCCGCCGGCCGCGAGGCGGCCGAGCTGGTGCAGGTGATGGCGGCGCCGGATCGCGCCGTGAGCCTGGTCGGCCGCTTCGACGTGCTGGGCGCCGAAGCCAACGTGCTGGCGGAACAGACGCGCCGCAGCATCGACTCGCGCCTGCTGGACGTCGAGCGCCGCGCCGCGGCGACCCAGCAATGGCTGCTGTGGGCGATCATGGCGCTGGTGCCGGCCTCGCTCGCGCTGGCCGCCATCTTCGTCTTCTACGTCCTGCGTCCGCTGCGGGCCATCGACCGCGCGATCAGCGACCTGGGCCGCGGCGCCTTCTCGCAGCGGATCGCGGTCACCGGCCCGGCCGACCTGGCCGCGCTCGGCCGCCAGCTCGAGTGGCTGCGAACGCGGCTGCTCGAGATCGCCGTCGAGCGCAACCGCTTCCTGCGGCACATGTCGCATGAGCTCAAGACGCCGCTCGCCAACATCCGCGAGGGCACGGACCTGCTGCTGGACGGCGCCGTCGGGCCGCTGGACGACAACCAGCGCGAGGTCGCCACCATCCTGCGCGACAACGCCGTGCGGCTGCAGCACCTGATCGAGAACCTGCTCTCCTACAGCGCCTGGCAATCGAGCGCGAGCAGCGTCGAAATGACCAGCTTCCGGCTCGAGTCGCTGGTCTCGACGGTCGTGGACAGCCAGCGCCTGGCGCTCGCGGCACGCAACGTCACGCTCGACCTGCAGGTGGCGGACCTGCAGCTCGTCGCCGACCGCGCCAAGCTGAAGCTCGTGCTCGACAACCTGCTGTCGAACGCGCTCAAGTTCACGCCGCGCGGCGGCACGATCCACCTGCATGCCTACCAGGCCGGCCGTACAACCGTGATCGACATGGCAGACACCGGCCCAGGCATCCCGCGCGACGAGCGCGACAAGGTGTTCCAGGAGTTCTATTCCGGCCAGGCGCCGCAGGGCGGGCCGCTGAAGGGCACCGGCATCGGGCTGTCGGTCGTGCGCGAGTTCGTGCAGGCGCACGGCGGCACCATTGAGATCGTGGATGGCCAGTTCCCCGGCGCGCACATGCGCATCCGGCTGCCAAGCGTGCAGCGCAAGGAGGCCGCCAATGCCGCGTAAGGCGCCGCTCGCGTTCGCCTCGCTCGCGCTGCTGGTCGCCGGTTGCGGCAGCGTGGACGACTGGTCCGGGCTCAAGCGCAAGCCCGAGCAGGCGCCGCCGCCGGTCGTCGACGACGGCCAGATCGTCGCGCAGTACCTGGCAACGCTCGATCGGCTGGGCCGGGGCGGCGCCGCCGAACAGGCCGAGATCCTGGAGACGACGCGCTCCGCCTACCTGGTGGAGCCCTCGACCCGCAACCGCCTGAACTATGCCTTCGTGCTGGCCGTGCCCGGCCA
>CAYXUJ010000096.1:0-5760 GCA_964468395.1 uncultured Steroidobacteraceae bacterium | reverse complement strand
TGCGCGCGTTCACCGGCGCGGCCTAGTTCAGTTCGAACGCCAGGTCTTCGAGAACCCGATACCGAAGGTCCGCGGCGCGTTGATCGTGATGGTCCCGGGCGGCGCGCTCTGCTGGTCGAACAGGATCGCTCGCTCGTCGCCGATATTGTCCACGTACGCGTAGACCTCCCAGTCGTCCGCCTCCCAGCCGAACTTGAAGTCGGAGATCTGGTAGGACGGCTGCAGCGTGGAACCGTCGCCGATGCCGTTCAGCGAATTGCCGTTGTAGGTCCACTGGAAACGGCCGTAGAGGTGACCGCCCGCCAGCTCGACCGGGTGCGTGTACTGCACCCAGGCGGCGCCCTTCTTCTTCGGCGTGAATGGCAGGCGAGTGCCGGATTCGGTGCCGATGATCTCGTTGTCCGACGTGGTTTTCGGGTCCAGGAACTGGGCGTTGAGCCCGAAATCCACCGAGTCCCACAGCGTCGCATTGAACTCCGTGCTGAAGCCGTCAATGCGCGCGTCGCCGACGTTGGCGACCAGGACCGCGAACAGCGGGCCCGGGTCGACGACCTCGACCTGGTAGTCGTTCCATTCCATCCGGAACGCGGTCAGGTTGAAGCTGTACTTGCCGCCGCCCCAGCGGCTCTTGAAGCCGACTTCGTAATTGTCGAGGAAGTCCGGGTCGTAGTCCGCCGGCAGCACGGTGCCCGGCCGCACGACGTTCTTGCCGCCGGCGCGGAAGCCGTCCGAGTACAGCGCGTAGACCATCGCGTCGTTGTTGAACTTGTACTGGACGCTCAGCTTCTTGGTCGTGTCGCTGGTGGACTCCTTCGCCGTCGGCAGGTTGGCGGTGAAGTTGCCGTTCGGCTGCTGGATGAAGTACTTGCGCTTGCGCGAGTGGTCGAACCAGCGCAGGCCGGCGGTGAAAGTCCAGTCCTCGTTCGGCGAATAGCCGATCTCGCCGAATGCCGCGATCTGCTCCGTCGTCTGGTCGTTCTTCGAATGATAGAAGGCGTTGTCGGTCGTGCCCGGCTGCACGGCGTAGTACGTGTTCCAGTATTCGAAGCTCGGCGAGTCCTCGTAGTCCTGGATGCGCGTGAAGAAGCTGAAGCCCTCGTCCACGTGCTCGTAGAACAGGCCCGCGAGCCAGGTCATCTTCTCGGTCGCGCCTTGCAGGCGGAACTCCTGGGCAAAGCGGTCGGCGAACGGGCCGTCGCGCCAGCCGAGGCCGACCGGGTCCGGGCCCAGGTCGTAATTGGCGTAATAGCCGCCGAAGGCGTTGCTGAGATAGAAGGTGTAGTCCGTGTTGTCCTGGTGATATGAGATGTCGCGCGTGAAATAGCTGGTGGACGAGGTCAGCTGGCCGAAGCCGAGGTCGCCCTGCAGGGTCAGCGCGAACTGGGACCACTCGTCGCTGCGGGACTCGTCGAGGAAGCGCACCACCGCATACTCGCGTCCGGATCGCAGCTCGTTGTCCTCGGAATAACTGTTCGCATCCATCGTCTGGTACACGACACTGGCATCGACCGTCCAGTCGTCGTTCGGCCGCCAGCGCAGCGCTGCGCGCCCGCCCGCATAGTCGACGCCGTTGATGTCGTCGTCCACGAAGGCAGCGTTGTCGAAGGTGCCGCCGAGGCTGGTGCCGAGGACATTGTCGATGAAGCCGGCATCGCGCGCGGCGAAGCCGACGATGCGGATGGCGACATCGTCGGTCAGCGGCACGTTGACGACGCCGGAGGCCTCGTAGCCTTCGCTGCCGTTCTTGATCGAGTGTCCGTCGAGGTTGACGGTCGTCAGGAACTCGCCGGTGTCAGGCTTGTTCGTGATGTAGCGCAGCGTGCCGGCCTGGGAGCTCGAGCCGTACAGCGTGCCCTGCGGTCCCGGCAGCGCCTCGATGCGCTCGATGTCGACCAGGCGCACTTCCGGCTGCAGCGAGCTCTGGGTCAGCGGCTGCTCGTCGAGATAGATGGCCGAGGAAGAATCGGCGATGAACGAGGAGGAGTCGTCGGCGACGCCGCGGAAATAGATCGTGCCGCGCCCCGGGGTGATGGCGGTGTAGCTCAGGCTCGGGACGAAGCGGGCGAGGTCCTCGGTCTTGTCGAGGTTGGCGCGCTCCAGCTGTTTCTGGCTGATCGCCTGGATTTCCTGCGGGATCTCGATCAGCGTCTCTTCGCGCTTGCGCGCAGTGACGACGACCGCCTCGAGGGCGGCGGTGCGGCTCTGGGCCGCGGCGCCTTGCGCATAACCGCCGGCCAGCGCGATGGACACGGCATAAGCGACCTGGCTGACGGGCGCCTTTTTATTGTGTTGCGAGGCCATACGATCCCCCTCTGCGGAAGTCTGTTGCCGCCTCAGGATAGACCAATAACGGCGTTTGCGCCAAATCGCTACAGGATCGGCGCGAGAATTTCCATCAAGGGCGCGAGTTCGCGTTCATAGTTTTTCCAGACGCCGATCGAGCTGTCGTAGATCGGCTGGCGCACCTGCTCCGAGCTCGCCGTGCGGATCGCACGCTCGGTTTCGTAGTAGCGCAGGCAGGCGTCTTCCCATGGCAGGCCGCAATATTCGAGCAGCCGCCGCGTCTGGCCCGCCTGGTCGGCGACCATGTCCTCGTAGTGCACGTCCAGCACGCGCCCGGGCAGCACCGCATGCCAGTGGTCCATCAGGCGGCGGTACTGCAGGTAGTACTCGCCGAGCTCCAGCAGGTCGTAGGTGAACGGCTGGCCGCGCGCGAACAGCTGCTTGAAGCAGGACAGGCAGGTGTCCAGCGGGTGGCGGAGCGTATTGATGAAGCGGGCGCTCGGCAGCGCCAGCGACAGCAGCCCGATACAGGCGAAGTTGTTCGGCATCTTGTCCACGAAGCGCGGCGCGTCGCGCCGGTACTTGCGGGTGTCGGCGATGTAGGCGCGGCCGAGGTCGGCCCACTGCTCGCGATCGAAGTCCCGCACCGCTTCCGGGTAGCTGACCCGGTCCTTGCGCTCGCGGTTGATGCGGGTGATGAGCCGGCCCACCTCGGGCAGCTCGTGCGTTGCGTCCACCTGCGAGTGGCTCGCGAGGATCTGCTCGATCAGCGTCGAGCCGGAGCGGGGCAGGCCGACGACGAAGATCGGCGCCGGGTCGGGGTCGCCGGCGCCCGCGTGCCGCGCCAGGAATTCGGCATCGAACACGGCGACGATGCGGTCGTTGATGACCTCGGTCTGCACCGGGTCGTAGTTCTCCTGCGCGCGCCGCGTGCGGTTGCCGCGCTCGTACAGTTCGAAGGCGCGGGCGTAGTCGCCGCGGTCCTCCGCCGCCTTGGCGAGTGCGAAGCTGAACTGCACGCGGGCCTCGTCCGGCAGGCGCTCGTTCGCCAGCTGCCGTTCCATGACCGCGACCTCGCCGTCCTCGAAGCGGAAGGTCTTCAGGTTGGACAGGCTCCACCAGGACTCGCTCAGCTCCGGGCGCAGCTGGGTCGCGCGCCGGTAGGCGGCGACGGCCTCGCCCTGGCGGCCGATCGTCTTGAGCGTATTGCCGAGTCCCAGGTAGCCGCCAGTCGCCTTGGGATTGAGCTCGATCGCCTTGCGGTAGGTTTCGACGGCTTCCGCGTGCCGGCCTGAGCGCGCCAGCACGTTGGCGATGTGCACCTGGACATTGGCCGAGCGGGGATTGAGCTGCTCGGCGCGGCGGATGCTGTCGAGCGCGGCAGCCAGGTCGAGGCGCTCGAGCTGGGTTCGACTGAGGTCGATCCACGCGGCGATGAAATCGGGCGCGATCTCGATTGCGCGCTGCAGCAGCTTCTCCGCCTGGCCGTAGTGCTCGGTCGTGATCGCGATCAGCGCCAGCAGCCTCAGCGCTTCGAGGTTGCGCGGGTTGTGCTTGAGGACCTCGCGATAGGCCGCCTCGGCTTCCTCGAGGCGGCCGGCGCGGTGGTGCTCGGCCGCTTTCGCAACCAGCTCGCGGGCAGGGTCCGCGCGCAGGAAGGTTTCCATGACCGCCTGCGCCTCATCCCCGCGCCCGGCCTCGGTCAGCGCGTCGATCAGCGTCAGCTGCGCCGACTGCAGTTTCGGCGCGAGCTCGAGCGCATGCCGCAGGCGCTCGATGGCCTCCTCGACACGCCCCGACTGCAACAGAGCGCGCCCGAGTTCCTCGTGGCCCTTGGCATAGCCCGGTTCCGCCTCGAGCGCGCGGCGCAGCAGCGGCTCCGCCTCCGGGCCGCGGCCCTGGCGGTTCAGCGCCGCGCCGAGCAGCGAGGTCAGGTTCGGCTCGCCCGGCAGTTCCGCGAGCGCGTCGCGGCAAAGCCCCTCGGCCATCGGAAAATCGCCCGCGCGCAGGAAGGTGAGGGCGCGTTCGAACGCGGCGCGGGCTCGACTGATTTCGGTATTCAAGGAATCATGATAGCCAATTGCCGCCGGCCTGGAACCGCAGGCTAAAATCGGCTTTCTCATCCGGAAGCCCTTGCCATGCACATTTCTCGACTCTGCGCTGCCGCGCTCGCGCTGATCCTCAGTGCTGCCGCGCAGGCCGACCCCGCCCTCGAGCACGCGAAGAAAGTCCTCGACGAGGCCATCCTGTTCGACGGCCACAACGACCTGCCCTGGGCCATCCGCGAGCACCCGGTGGCAAAAGGCGACCTCGGGAAATACGACCTCCGCGAGCGGGCACCGGCGCCCGGGCAGACCGACATCCCGCGGCTGCGCGCCGGCAGGCTGTCGGCCCAGTTCTGGAGCGTGTACACGCCGCCCGAGGCGCCCGGCAACTTCGCCCGCACCCAGCTCGAGCAGATCGACCTCGCGCGCCGGATCATCGCGACCTATCCCGACACATTCATACTGTGCTCGACCGCCGCCGATATCCGTGCGGCAAAGAAGGCCGGCCTGATCGGCGGCATGCTGGGCATCGAGGGCGGTCACTCGATCGAGGACTCGCTCGGGGCGCTGCGCGCCTACTACGACCTCGGCGTGCGCTACATGACGCTCACGCACAACCGCCACACGAACTGGGCCGACTCCGCGCTCGAGGAGCCGCCGCGCTTCAACGGGCTCAACGGGCTCGGCGAGCAGGTCGTCGCCGAGATGAACCGCATCGGCATGCTGTTGGACCTCTCCCATACCTCGCCCGACACCATGCGCGATGCCCTGCGCGTGTCGCAGGCGCCGGTGATCTTCAGCCACGCCGCCGCCCGCGGCATGACCGAGATCCCGCGCAACGTCCCCGACGACGTGCTCGACATGCTCGGGAAAAACGGCGGGGTCGTGATGGTCACCTTCGTCGCCGGCTTCGTCTCGCAGGATGCCGCCGATGCATTGCTGCCGTTCATCCAGGAGTACCTGGCCAGGGCCAGCGGCAAGAGCGACGAGGAGAGGAAGGCCATCTACGAGGAACTGAAGGCCGGGCTCGTGATGCCCAAGGTCAGCGTCGCCGACGTCGCCGACCACATCGAGTACATCCGCGACCGGATCGGCGTGGACCACGTCGGCATCGGCGGGGACTACGACGGCAACGAGAACTGGCCCGTGGGCATGGAAGACGTCACCGGCTACCCTCTGCTGTTCGCCGAGCTGGTCCGCAGGGGCTGGAGCGACGCGGACTTACGCAAGCTGGCCGGGGAAAACGTGCTCCGGGCGCTGGAGCAGGCCGAGGCCGTCGCCCGCCGGCTCCAGGGGGAATCCCTTTAAGTATTAGGCTGTTACCACGGTTGTGGTAGGATGCGCGCCCGCACGCGCCCGTAGCTCAGTTGGATAGAGTACCTGGCTACGAACCAGGGGGTCGGGAGTTCGAATCTCTCCGGGCGCGCCAGAT
>CAYXUJ010000095.1:3423-5828 GCA_964468395.1 uncultured Steroidobacteraceae bacterium | reverse complement strand
GCGGGTCTCCCGAGTTCACGTCGAACGTCGCCAGCACGCGGCGTCCGCTGCGGGGATCCGCGCGGTCGTCGATCGCGACCAGATCGGTGCGCAGCCGCTCGCGCGTGAGCTCGCAGCGCACGTAGCCGTTGTGCCGCCCGTCGTGGAATTTGGCGGCGGGATTGAGCGGCAGCACGGCGCTCTTGTCGGTCGTGGCGGTGGCGATCGACGAGGCGACCAGCTCGACGCCCACCGGGCGCCCGGCGGCGTTGGCGAGCTCGCAGACCCAGAACGAGTGGATGTCGCCGGTCAGGACTACCGGGTTCGCGGCGCGGTGCTTCAGCAGCGCGGCGCAGAACCGCTCGCGCGCCGGCGGGTAGCCGCCCCAGGAGTCGGTGAAGACGCGCGGCGACTCGGCCGTGCCCTCGACCACGGCGTTGATCATCACGTTCTGCGCAATCACGTTCCAGGCGGCGCGGCTGCCGGCGAGCGACGAGTCGAACCAGCGCTCCTGCTCGGCGCCGAGCACGGTGCGCGCGGGATCGGCGAGCGCCTCGCGGCAGGGCGACTCCTGCGGGTTCACGTAGGCGCCGCCGCCGGCGCCGCCGAACAGGATCTTGCGGCCGCGCTCGTAGTCGCAGCGCTGCACGGTCGCGGGATTCGGGCAGACCTGCGGCGAGCGGTACTGGCGCGTGTCCAGCACGTGGAAGCGCGCCAGCGTTCCCCAGTCCATCGCGCCGTAGACCTGGACGGCCATCTCCGGCCGCAGCCGCGACGGGCGCACCGGCATGTGCTCGTACCAGGCCTGGTAGGCGGCCGCGCGCCGGGCCGCGAAGGCGGCACGCACGCGCTCGCCGCCGCACAGCTCGTGCTCGCTGGTCAGGCCGACATAGTCGTTGTCCACCTCGTGGTCGTCCCAGGTCACGAGCCAGGGGCAGGCGGCGTGCGCGGCCTGCAGGTCCGGGTCGGTGCGGTACTGCGTGTAGCGGTGGCGGTAATCGTCGAGCGTCACGGCCTCGAGCGTGTCGAACTGGCGCACGCGCCGCTCGCCCCAGGCGTCCTCGTAGATGTAGTCGCCGAGCTCCACGATCAGGTCCGGGCGGTCCTCTGCCATCCAGCGGTAGGCGGAGAAGAAGCCCTGCTCGTAGTGCGCGCAGGATGAGAAGGCGAACTTCAACGAAGCGGCTGCGGCATCCGCGGCCGGGCAGGTGAGCGCGCGTCCGGCGGCGGATTCATACCGGCCGATGCGGAAGCGGTAGAAATACTCCTGTCCCGGCCGCAGCCCGTCCACGACCACGTGCACCGAATGCGCGAGGTGCGGCCGCGCCCAGGCCGTGCCGTGCCGGGCGATGCGCGCGAACGACGCATCCTCCGCGACTTCCCAGGTCACCTCGTAGATCACCTGGCCGAGATAGGCCGTGTCGAGCGGCTCCGGCGCCAGCCGGGTCCAGATCACGAAACCATCCGCGGCGGGGTCGCCGGAGGCGACGCCGAGCTGGAACGGGTCGTTGACGAAGCGCAGCTGCGATCGCGCGGCGCCGAATGGCGCGACGGCGAGCACACCGGCGGCGGCCGCCATCTGGTTGAACCTGCGGCGTGAAATGCGGGACATCGCGACTCCCCTCAGATACCGGCGCCGTGCTCGAAACCCGATTGCACGGGCTCGGCCTGCGACACCCGCGAATTCGGCGGCACGCTGTGCGTCAGCCAGACGTTGCCGCCGATCACGCTGCCGCGGCCGACGGTGACGCGCCCGAGCACCGTCGCGGCCGCGTAGATCGTGACGTCGTCCTCGACGATCGGGTGGCGCGGCAGGCCCTTGACCAGGCGGCCCTCCGCGTCGACGGGAAAGCTCTTGGCGCCGAGCGTGACGCCCTGGTAGAGCGTGACGCGATTGCCGACGATCGCGGTCTCGCCGATCACGACGCCGGTGCCGTGGTCGATGAAGAACTCGCGGCCGATGGTTGCGCCCGGGTGGATGTCGATGCCGGTGCGGTGGTGCGCGTTCTCGGCGATCAGCCGCGGCAGCAGCGGCACCTCGAGGTGGTACAGGATGTTGGCGATGCGGTGCCGCGTCACAGCGAAGATGCCGGGGAACGCGTACAGCGCCTCGATCGGGTGGCGGCAGGACGGGTCGCCGCGCCAGGCGGCACGCGCATCCTCGAACACGCGCTCGCGCAGCCGCGGCAGCTGCGCCAGCAGCTCGCGGGCGAGGCGCCGCGCCCTGGCGTCCAGGGCGTCCGCCTGTTCGGCGACCTGCTCGCCGAGCCGCGCCGGGAACTCGAGCGCAAGGCGGATCTCGGCGGCGAGCACCGACTCGATCTCGTCGAGCTCGCGCTCGATGCGCCGCTCGGGCGTCTCGTTCGCGAGCGTGGCCGGCAGCGTTTCCGCGATCAGCAGCCGGTGCAGCCGGTCGATGGCCGACA
>CAYXUJ010000095.1:0-3323 GCA_964468395.1 uncultured Steroidobacteraceae bacterium | reverse complement strand
GCGACCTGCAGCGCCGCATACAGCGCTGCGCCCGAGCTGATGCCGACCAGGATGCCTTCCTCGCGGCCGAGCAACCGGGCGTACTCGCCGGCCTGTTCGTTGGTCACCTGGATGATCTCGTCGATGACCTTGGTGTTCAGGATCTCGGGGACGAAGCCCGCGCCGATGCCCGCGATCTTGTGCGGGCCGGGCTCGCAGCCCGACAGCACGGCGCTGGCCGCCGGCTCGACCGCGACGCAGCGGAAGCCCGGCTTGCGCTTCTTGATGACTTCGCCGACGCCGGTGATCGTTCCGCCGGTGCCGATGCCGGAAATGAGGATGTCGCAGGCGCCGTCGGTGTCGTTCCAGATCTCCTCGGCCGTCGTGCGGCGGTGGATCTCCGGGTTCGCGGGGTTGGTGAACTGGCCGACCAGCAGGAAGCGCTTCGGGTCGCTGGCGACGATCTCGGCAGCGCGCGCGATCGCGCCCTTCATGCCCTTGGCGCCCTCGGTCAGCACCAGCTCGGCGCCGAAGGCCTGCAGCATGCGCCGGCGCTCCATGCTCATCGTGTCGGGCATGGTCAGCACCAGCCGGTAGCCCTTGGCGGCGGCGACGAAAGCGAGGCCGATGCCGGTGTTGCCGCTGGTCGGCTCGACCAGCACGGTGTCGGGCCCGATGCGGCCCTGTTTCTCGAGCGCCTCGATCATGCTGACGCCGATGCGGTCCTTGACGCTGGCGCAGGGATTGAAGAACTCGAGCTTCAGCACGATCCGGCCCGGCAGGCCGCGGCCGATCTTGTTGAGCCGCACGAGGGGCGTGCGGCCGATGGTCTGGAGGATGCTGTCGTAGATCTGTGCCATGAGCAGTCCGTCGCTATCGTCCGGGAAAATGGGAGGGGCCCCGGTCCCGGCGGGACCGGGAACCCCACCCGACATGGAAATCGAGTCTCGCCGGCGGCTCAACGCGCCGCCGCGTAACACTCCATCTTGAGGCCGGTGCCGCCCCGCGAGACATGGGCGACGATGGCCTTGCGCCGGTGGATCTTGGTGATCGCACCGAGGTTGATCGCGAACGCGAGTTCGACGATGGATCCCTTCGCGAGCCCCAGGTTCCGGGTCTCCACGAATACGCCGTTGGCGCTCAGGTTGTGCGCCTTGCAGAGCGCACCGCGACGTCCGGGCACCACCACATAGACGGTGGCCCGGGCTCGATGCCGGCTGTGCAGGCGGCGTTCCATCTCCGGATCCCCTGGTTATTCTGCGGCGGGAGACGACGGTCGCGAGCAGTATGCCGACCCCTGCCGGGTGTGAAAAGCGCGGTCTTCCGGGGCGGATTTTGCGGTGCAATAAACAGCGATTCCAGGCCGATCCGATACCATGCCGGGGCGATGAACGCCAACCCCGAGGCCATTCCCCGGCTCACCCTCGCGGACATCCGCGAAGCGCGGCGCCTGCTGGGCGACCGGGTCCGGGTGACCCCGATCCTGCCGCTTTCCGGGCCTGCCATCGAGGCCTCGCTGGCGCCCGGAACCCGCCCGCTGCTGAAGCTCGAGCTGTTCCAGCACACGGGCAGCTTCAAGGCGCGCGGCGCCCTGCTGCAGGTGCTGATGCTCGGCGAAGAGGCGCGCGCACGCGGCATCTGCGCGATCAGCGCCGGCAACCACGCGATCGCGGCCGCCTTTGCCGCGCGGGCCGTCGGCGCCAGCGCCAGGGTCGTCATGAAAACCGGCGCCTTGCCGTACCGTATCGCGCAGTGCCGGCGTCTCGGCGCCGAGATCGAGCTTGCCGGCGACGTGCACGAGGCATTCCGCCGCGTGCGGGAAATCCAGGAGCAGGAGGGACGGGCACTGGTCCACCCGTACGAGGGACTGCGGGTCTCCATGGGCACCGGCACGCTCGGGCTCGAGCTGATCGAGCAGGCGCCGGAGCTCGACGCGGTGATCGTGCCGATCGGCGGCGGCGGGCTGGCCTCGGGCGTGGCTGCGGCCATCAAGCTGGCCAAGCCTGCCTGCGAACTGTTCGGCGTCGAGCCCTTCGGCGCCGACACGATGTACCGCAGCTTCCAGAGCGGGCGGCCCGAGTCCATCGAGCGCATCGACACCATCGCCGACAGCCTCGGCGCGCCGTACGCGCTGCCGGTTTCCTTCGCGCTGTGCCGCGCCAACATCGACGCGCTGGTGCGCATCAGCGACGCGGAAATGATCGCGGCGATGCGCTGGCTGCTGACGCATGCGCGGCTCATGGTCGAGCCGGCCGGCGCTGCGGCCACCGCGGCGCTGCTCGGACCGCTGCGCGAGCGCCTGGCCGGCAAGCGGGTCGGGCTGATCGTCTGCGGCTCGAACATCGATGCCGCGAGTTACTCGCGCCTCGTGGGCGGCTGAGGATGCCGGACGGACCGCAGCTGGCAGAGGCGCTGTTCGCCTGGCTGCACCTGGTCGCGGCCGGCGTCGGTGCCGGGCTGCTGCTGGCGGAGTACTGGCTGTGCCGGCGCCTGCCGGACCGCGTCCAGGCGCGGCTGCTGGTGGCGGTGGACCTGGGCTACTGGCTGGCGCTCATCGGCAACCTGGCAACCGGCCTGGCGCGGGCCTTTTACTTCGGCCACGCGCCGGAGATCTATATGGCTAACCGGTTGTTCTGGCTGAAGATTGTGGTGTTCCTGGCAGTCGCGCTGATCGCCGTGGTGCCGAGCCTGCAATACCTGCGCTGGAACGGTGAGGCCAGGCGCGAGCCGGTCTTTGCGCCCCTGACGCGGGATCTGGGGCGGGTGCGCGCGGTGGTCGGGTTCGGCCTCGGCCTGTGGCTGATCCTGTCGCTGCTGGCCGTGCTGATGACGCGCGGCAGCGGCCTTCCCTGACCCGGATCAGTCACTTAGCCCCTTTTTCGACGTTGACACCGGAGCCCCTGGGCCCGAAAATACGCGGCTCAATTTGGGAGGGGTACCCAAGCGGCCAACGGGGGCAGACTGTAAATCTGCTGGCTCATGCCTTCGTAGGTTCGAATCCTACCCCCTCCACCAGTTTGTGCTCGGAAAAACCGGTGGCTCGGCTTCTTTGGCGACCCACGATACCTGCGTGTACGCGGTGTGAAGGAATGCGGGTGTAGTTCAATGGTAGAACCTCAGCCTTCCAAGCTGATGACGTGGGTTCGATTCCCATCACCCGCTCCAGACGGGTTGACCAGGGCCCACGTAGCTCAGTCGGTAGAGCACGTCCTTGGTAAGGACGAGGTCACCGGTTCGATTCCGGTCGTGGGCTCCATTACGAACATGAACTCAGAGGTGTGTCGTGGCTAAGGAAAAATTCGTACGCAGCAAGCCGCACGTGAACGTGGGGACGATTGGTCACG
>CAYXUJ010000094.1:0-6211 GCA_964468395.1 uncultured Steroidobacteraceae bacterium | reverse complement strand
GCTGCACGAGTGGTCGGACATCCACTTCCCGCAGGACATCCGCAATTGCCAGACCTGCCACGAGGAAAGCGACGCCGACACGCCGCAGGCGAGCAACTGGCGCCTGGTCGCGAACCGCGCCGCCTGTGGCACTTGCCACTATGACGACGGAATCGCGGGCAACAACCAGCACGACTTCGCGATCGAGAACGGCATGCACCCGGGCGGGTTCACCTTCACGGACGACACGCAGTGCGTGGACTGCCACGGCCCGAATGGCACGGTGACCGGCTCCGACGGCCGCCTGGTGCAGGTGCCGGTCGCGCACGAAATCCGCGAGGACACTGCCGCACGCGCATTCGAGTACGAGGTCGTGAGCGTCACCAATTCGGCGCCCGGGCAGATGCCGACGGCGACCATCCGCGTGCGCAATCCGCAGGACGGCACGTATTACAACATCGGCGACCCGGCCGGCCCCTTCCAGACCGCCAGCGCCAGCCTGCGCCTCGACATCGGCTGGAACAACGTCGATCTGGGCAACCTGGACCCGAACGATGCGCTGGCGCGGCCGGCCGCGAGCGGCGCGCCCTTCGGCCCGATCGTGATCGACTTCAAGAACGCCACCGGGCGCACGAACGACGGCAACAATGCCTTCACCAAGTCGGCGACGGTGGCCATTCCGACGGGCATCACCGGTTCCGGCATGGCGATCCTGGAAGGTCGACCGCAGGTGAGCATCGACGGCGTGCTGACGAGCCTCAAGGTGACGGCGGCCGGCAGGCCCTTCGCGATCACTGACGCAACGGCCGTCGATCGCCGCGCGGTGGTGGACATCAACCGCTGCAACGACTGCCACAACTCGCTGTCGTTGCATGGCAACAACCGCACCGGCAACACCGAACTGTGCTCGACCTGCCACAACCCGAATGCGACCGACATCAACCGGCGCACGGCGGGTTCGGCCTGCGTCACGGGCGCGGGGCCGGATGACCAGACGATCGACTTCAAGCGAATGATCCATGCCATCCATGCCTCCGGACACGACGGCTCCGGTCGCGAAGGCGATCCGTTCGCCGTGTGCGGATTCGGCGGCGCCTACCTGTTCGAGGTCGGCTATCCGGGCAGGCTGCAGAACTGCGAGGGCTGCCACCTGGCCGATACCTACTACCCGGTGGACGCGACCCGCGTGCTGGCCACGACGATGGACGCCGGGGCGGACCGCTCGACGCTGGTGGACGATGTCGCGATCTCGCCGAACACGGCCGTCTGCTCGTCCTGCCACACCGACTCGCTGGCAGCCGAGCACATGCGGCAGAACGGCGGCGACTTCGTCGCGGGCAAGAACGATGCCGGCGCATTGATTTCGTCCGGCGTCGAGACCTGCGCGCTGTGCCACGGGCCGGGACGCGTCGGCGACGTGAAGACGCTGCACGGCGTGGGATCGTTCAACAACAACGATGATTGACGGCGGGCGGCGCCGGGGAGCGCGAGCGGCATGACGAGGCCGGTGATGCCACTGATCGTCGCCCTCGCCGCCTGCGGCGCCGGGCTGGCTATGCCATTGCCGGCGCAGGATGCGCCGGCCACAGCCTACTCCCCGGATGGCGCCGACACCTGCCTGATGTGCCACAGCAGCCCGGCGGTGCTCGGCCTGTTCAAGACCCGCCACGCGCTGCCAGCGGACCCGCGCGGCCCCTTCGGCCACGGCCAGCTGCAGTGCGAGTCCTGCCACGGTCCTGGCGGCGCGCACGCAGGCATGCAGCAGGTGGATGGCAAGATGGCGCAGGTCATCCGCTTCGGTGCGAACTCCACCGACAGCCCGGACGTGCAGAACGCCGCCTGCCTCGGCTGCCACGAAGCCGACACCGGATTCACGACTCACGCCGGTGCGCATGCCGACAACGGCGTCAGCTGCGCCGGCTGTCACCAGCTGCACACGGCCGGCGATCCGGTGCTGCACGTGTCGTCACAGGCCGGCAAATGCTTCGAGTGCCATGCCTTCCAGAAGAGCGACGCGCTGAAGGCCTACGCGCACCCGCTGCGCGAGGGCAAGATGGCCTGCACGGGATGCCACAGCCCGCACGGCGCCACCACCGAGAAGCTGCTGGCCCGGCAGACGACGAACGACACCTGCTACCAGTGCCACGCCGAGAAGCGCGGCCCGTACCTGTGGGAGCATGCGCCAGTCGCAGAGGACTGCGGCAACTGCCACGACCCGCACGGTTCGAACCAGCCCGGCATGCTGGTGTCGCGCGCTCCCCTGCTGTGCCAGGGCTGCCACTCTCAGAGCGGCCACCCGAGCATCGCCCAGGACGCCGGCGGCCTCGCCAGCGGCACGCCGTCGCAATTCCTGCTCGGCCAGAGCTGCCTGAACTGCCATTCGCAGGTGCACGGTTCGAACCATCCGTCCGGTTCGAAACTGATGCGCTGAGGTCGCCGGTATGCACGCAAGTCAATGCAGCCGGGCCGGGACATTGCCGACGCTGACCGTCGTGGCCGCTTCGCTTCTGGCACCCGTGCCTACGCCGGCCGCGCCCGATACTTCCGGGTGGAAGTGCGAGCGCTGCCCGTTTCCCGCCGGCCACGAGGCTGAAGTCAGCATCGGCAGCAGCTATGTCAGCGACGATACCGCGTATATCGGCGACACCACGGGCTACGACGAGAAAGGAGCCTATGCAAACGTCGACGGCAACGGCCTGCTGGCGGCCGGCAGCCATCGCCTGAGCTGGCGGGCCGAGGACCTGGGCCTCGATTCGCGCGCCGTCGAGCTCGATGGATCGCAGGCCGGCCGTTTCGACTACCGCCTCGCCTACCGCGAGCTTCCGCGCCATCGCTACGATACGACCAGCACGATCTTCAGCCGCGAGTCCGGCAACCTTCTGGCCTTGCCCGCCGGCTGGACTTTCGCCGGCACGACTTCCGGCTTCACCGACCTGGCCGCCAGCTTGTTCCCGAAGGACATCGAGGGTGAACGCCAGGCGCTCGAGCTTGGCGGCCGTTACCAGGCGACCTCGCGCCTGCGGCTGTTCGCGGACTACCAGCGACAGGAACAGGACGGCACGGGCATGCTGGGCGGCGCCTATTTCACGAATTCGAGCCTGCTGCCCCACCACTTCGACTGGCAGACCGACCAGGTGGACGCCGGCATCCGCTATGACGGCGATCGTGGCTGGCTGAAGCTCGCGTACTACGGGTCCTTCTTCAAGGACCGCCAGGCCGCGGCCCGCTGGGAAAGCCCGTTCGTGACCGCGCCGGGGGCGGAGCAGGTTGAGCTCGCGGAAGCGCCGGATAACGATTTCCAGCAGCTGGCGCTGACCGGCGGCTACCGCCTGGCGTTCATGGACACGCGCGTGACATTTACGGCGGCCGTCGGTCGCGGCACGCAAGACGACGCCCTGCTGCCCTATACGACCAATGCGAACCTCGCGACCGGGCCCCTGCCCGTCAGCTCGCTCGACGCGGAGGTGGACACGACCAATCTGGCGCTCGCCATCGTGTCGCGGCCCGCGAAGAAGGCGCGGCTCAAGTTCGCGATCCGCTATGACGAGCGCGACAACGACACCGACAGCCTGCCCTGGGAGCGCGTCATCGCCGACACATTCCTGTCCGGCGAGACCGACTACAACGTGCCTTACGAGTTCGACCGGCTGCGCATGAACGTGAGCGGCGAGTACCGGATCCTCGCCGGCCTGGACGTGGCCGCAGGCTACGACTACACGGAGATCAACCGCCAGTACCAGGAAGTGGACCAGCAGACCGAGGACAGCGGCTGGGGGCGGCTGCGCTGGCGGCCAGTCGGCTGGTTCGACATGACGGCGCGCGGCGGCATTTCGCGCCGCGACGTGGACAGCTACGACCTGGCCGTGGCGGCGAGCCTCGACCAGAACCCGTTGCTGCGCAAGTACAACCTCGCCTATCGCTACCGCCAGTTCGGCGAGGTGTCGGCGACCGCGACGCCGCCCGAGTGGCCGGTCACGATCGGCGCGCGCGTGTCTTATGCCGACGACAGCTACTCCAGCACGACACTCGGGCTGACGGACAGCAACGAATTGCGCATCGCCATGGACCTCGGCTGGCCCCTGTCCGAGCGGGCGTCGGTCTATCTGACCGGCGGCTACGACGACATCGAATCCGAGCAGGCCGGCAGCGCAGGCTTTGCCACGGCCGACTGGCAGGCCGACCAGTCCGACAAGTTCTACAGCCTGGGCGGCGGCTTCCGGGTCACGGCCGCCGCCGACAGGCTGGAACTCCGGCTCGACTACACGCGGGCCCGGGGCCGGACCGACATCGACGTCACCGGCGGCGGTGGGCCTAGCGACTTTCCGGACCTGGAATCGACCCTCGAGACGCTGCGGGTCCGGCTCGACTATCGCTGGTCGGACAGGCTCCAGACGCAGTTGCAGTTGCGCTACGAGGACTTCCCGACCGAGGACTGGGCGCTCGAGGGCGTCGCCCCCGACACCCTGCCGACCGTGCTGACCCTCGGGGCACGGCCCTACGACGAAGAGGTGTGGATCGTCGGCCTCTCCTTCCGCTATTTGCTGGGCGAATGACCACAGTGGGATAATTCGCTGCCCGGACGGCTACGGTCGAAGAAAGCAAGTTGAGCCGGTGGCCTTTCGGGCTGGGGGGAATCTGCATGAGATGCCTGATTGTCCCGTTGCTCTGTCTCCTTGCGTCCACCGCATTTGCTGCCAAGGATCCGCCGCCGTTCGATCCGGCCGGCGATCCTGCACAGCAGGCGGCGGCTTTCTTCGATGGCAGCAAGCTCGACGCCCTCGCTGGCGCCAAGCGCGTCGTCATCGCGCAGTTCCGCGTCGAGTTCATGGTCGAGAACTCCGGCAAGGCGACTTCGTCGTCTTCCGCCGGCTGGACCTCGTCGTCGTCGCAGATCAAGCTGGTTGGCGTTTCGGACGAATTGCGGCAGTCGATCACCGACCAGTTGCATGACCAGCTCGTGCTGAAGCTGACCGAGGCCGGCGTGGAGGTCGTTCCCTACGAAACCCTGGACACCGACGAGAACTACCGCTCCATGGAGCGCATCTTCAAGACTGGCCAGGAACCAGTCGGCATGCAGGCCGGCGACTCCGTTTTCGTCGGCGCACACGGCAGGCCTTACTACTTCACGAATGACGACAAGCACCTCGGGCTCGGCGCGCTGATGGGCGGCATGAGCACGGTGCAGCCACAGAACATCGAGCCGCGGATCGCCGAATCGCTCGATGCCACGGTGTTGCGGGTGACGATGTCGGTCAAGTTCGCCGATCTCAAGAAGAGCGGTGGCATGTTCCACACATCGTCGAAAGTGGCGACCAGCGAGGCGCTGGCCTGGGTGCCGGAGCAAACGCAATTCCTGTTCGTGACACCTGGCAATGGCAAGGCCAGGGTCGAACTGGCGAAAACGGTCCTGATGCCCGGGGATGTTCTGACCGTACAGGACGTGACGACCAAGGGCGAGAAAGCCGCGCAGGTTGCCGCCAATATCGTGACTGGACTGTTCGCCGGCGGCGGGCGCTCATCCCGCAGGTATGAGGCGACCGCCGATGCAGACGCGTACCAGACGTCGCTGGTCACGTATGGTGCAGCGCTCGAGTCCGCGCTGATGGCAATGGTCCGGCCCGCCCTGGCGGGCGCTGCAAAGGACTAGCAAGGGAGCGCACGACCATGGCGAAAGACATCCGGACGATGGCTGGCGGCTGGGTGGTGGCAGCGCTGGCTGCTCTCCTGGCAGGCTGCGGCGGCGGTTCCGACGATGCACGCGATGACTCGGCGGAGCCGGCCGTCGGCGCGACGGCCGCTTCTTCTGCGGCGTCGCCCAAGCTGAGCGGTGCCCCCGACCCGGCTGCTGCGAAGGAACGCCTGCTGTTCAACGCCAACGCAATCACGCCGGATGCGGCCCGCCTCGTCGCCTACACGGAGACCGGCGTGGACTTCGATGGGCCCGAGGGCATGGAGTCGGCGATCGTGCGCTACGAAGCCGAACTCGAGTTCACCGCCGACACGTACTTCCTGGCCGAGCACAAGGCCGGCGACCGCGTGCTCGTGCAGGGCGAGATCGAGTACCTGAACGAGGGCGGCAACTGGCGCCTGCTCACCATGGGTACCGACCCGCGTTGAGGAATTGCAGCCGCCTGTTGGTGCCCCGGGCAGGAGTCGAACCTGCATGGCCTTGCGGCCAACGGATTTTAAGTCCGTAGCGTCTACCGGTTCCGCCACCGGGGCCCTGCCGCTT
>CAYXUJ010000093.1:0-6246 GCA_964468395.1 uncultured Steroidobacteraceae bacterium | reverse complement strand
CTGGTGCCGGCGGAGGGAGTCGAACCCCCGACCTGAGGTTTACAAAACCACTGCTCTACCAGCTGAGCTACGCCGGCGCCGGCCGGCATTCTATCGCGCTCAGGCCTCGCAGGGCTTCACTTCCAGGCGCAGGATGCGCCCGCCCTCGCCGTGCAGGCGCGCGGCGTCGGGCAGCTCCGCCGGCGGCTCCACGTCCACGTCGATCCAGTACACCGTGCCGCGGCGCTCGCGGTCGGCGATGCGCGGCTCGAGGCCGAGCGCCTTGACGTCGTCCATGCGGCGCAGCGCGCGCTGGCGCTCGCTGAACAGGCCGAGCGAGATCGTGATGCGGTTGCCGTCATCCGGCATGGCATAGGCGTCGCCGATGCCGAAGCGCCGCAGCCGCTCGATGACGCCGTCCGCCGCCGCGCGGTCGGCGAGGCCGCCGAGCGAGACCCAGTAGCCCTTCCAGACCACGCCCTCGCCGGCGCGCTGGCGCGGCTGCAGCTGGCTCTCGCGCAGCAGGGTCGAGGCGCGCGCCGCATCTGTCAGGTCGTTGAACGGGCCGAGGCTCAGGCAGTTGCCCGACGGGCGCGGCGCAGCCGGGGCGGCGGCACGGCCGGGCGGCGCCTCGCGTGCCAGCACCAGCTGCGGTCCGGTCGCCGGCGCCGCGGCGGCCTCGCCCGGCGGGCCCGCGACCCAGCGCGACCAGGCGAACCAGGCGATGTTGGCGAGCAGCAGCAGGGCGACGAGCAGGCGCATCGATGCCGAATCTAGCACTGAACCGGGCGGACGCTCACCTCGCCGGACAGGATGCGGCGGCGGGCGCCGTCCGCGTCCAGCAGGAGCGCGCCGTCGGCATCCACGCCGCGCGCGATCCCCTCGACGGTGAGGTCGCCCCGCAGCACGCGCACCGGCCGGCCGAGCAGCGCATCGGCGTCGCGCCACTCGTCGGCGAACGCGGCCATGCCGCGCGCCTCGAATTCCTGCAGCGCCAGCGCCAACTCGTCGACCAGCGCGGCGGCGGCGGTGGCACGCGCGGGCCGCACGCCGAGCGCCGCCAGGTCGGTCGCGGCGACGCCCTCCGCGCGCAGCCGCTCCTGCGCGGCCGGCGGCAGGCACAGGTTGATGCCGATGCCGACCACGACCGTCGCTGGGCCGGCTGCCTCGCCGCGCAGGTCGATCAGGATGCCGCCCAGCTTGCGATCGCCGTGCACGAGGTCATTGGGCCACTTGAGCGCGAGGCCCGCGCAGCCGAGCCGCCGCAGCGCGCGCAGCGCGGCGACGCCGGCGGCGAGCGACAGAGCGCCGAGCGCCGCCGGCGCATCCTGGAACTGCCAGTTGACCGACAGGCACAGCCCCGAGGCGAACGGCGCAAGCCAGCGCCGCCCGCGCCGGCCGCGGCCGGCGCTCTGGAATTCCGCGAGGCAGGCGTCGAAACGCCCTGCGGGAAGATCCTCCACTGCCAGCAGCCGGTCGCTGGTCGAGTCGAGCGCCTCGTGCACCTCGAGCCGGCGCAGGCGCGCGGCGGCCGACTGCCCGAGCGCGGCGCGGATCGCCGCGGCGTCCAGCAGGTCGAGCGGCGCGGCAATGCGGTAGCCGCGCCCGGGCTGCGCGTCGAGCTCGATGCCCCACTCGCCGAGCTGCCGCAACTGCTTCCAGACGGCCGCGCGCGACACCGACAACGCGGCCGCCAGCTCCTCGCCGGAGTGAACCTCGCCGTCCGCCAGCAGGCGCAGCAGCTCGCCGCGGCGGCTCACGCCGGCGGCTTGCGCGGACGCAGCAGCCACAGGCGCTCCAGGCGCGGCTCGCGGCCGGCGTTCATGCGCGCGATGTTGCTACGGTGTGCGAATACGACCAGCGCCGCCATCGCCAGGGCCCACGGCAGCCAGGGCCCGTGCTGCGGGCCGAGCAGCCAGATCGCGACCGGCACCGACACCGCCGCGGCCATGGTCGCAAGCCCGACGAGTCCGGTGAGCAGCACGACCAGGAACCAGCTGGCGAGCGCGACCGCCAGGGCCGCCGGCGCCAGCGCCAGCAGGGCGCCGGCCAGCGTCGCCCCGCCCTTGCCGCCGCGGAACTCGTGGAACTGCGGCCAGACATGGCCCGCGACCGCGGCTGCCGCGCAGGCAGCCGCCAGCCAGCCCCGGTCCACGGCCGGGTCCGCGGCAATGCCAGGAATCTCGAGACCCGGCAACCAGCCGGCGGCGAGCCAGCCCTTGGCCACGTCGACCGCGACCGTGCCGGCGGCGAACCAGAAGCCCTGCGTGCGCAACGCATTGGTGCCGCCGGCGTTGCCGCTGCCGAGCTCACGGATGTCCACGCCGCGCCAGGCGCCGACCAGCAAGGCGCCCATCAGCGATCCGAGCAGGTAGGCGATCAGGGTCTTGAGGCCAAGTTCCAGCACGCCTCGCCGCTCCGCAGCCGGGAATGGAACGATTCTAGCATCGGGCGCCGCGCGCCCCGCGCGGCAGGAACACCTCGGCGATCATGCAGCGCACGCTGCCGCCGCCGTGGCGCTCGATCGTCGGGATCGGCGCGGTCACGATCCGGCCGTGGCGCTCGAGCGCGCGTTGCGCGCCGGGCGCGAGGCTTGCCCAGGCCTGGTCCGACATCGCGATGACCTGGCTGCCGTCGGCCGCGCGGAGCGCCAGCAGGTTGCCGGCAAAGCCGTGCATCGCCTCGATGCCGATCTCGACCGGCCGGTGGCCCGCCTGCCCGAGCTCGCGCAGCACGGTTGCGCGCTCGGCCGGCTGGACAATGGCGTCGGCACAGACGACGGCGAAACCCTCGCCAATCGCCATCAGCACGTTGGTGTGGTACGCGGGCTGCCCGTCCGGCCCGAGCGCGTCGAAGGCGACGACGCGGTATCCGAGCCGGTCGGCGAAGTCGGCCAGCGCGCGCGGCGTGGTGCGCGGCGAGCGGCAGGCATAGGCGATGCGATGGCAGCGGTCGAGCACCAGGCTGCCCGTGCCCTCGAGGAACTCGCCAGCCGATTCCCAGTGGCTGAGATCGACCGTGCGGTCGATGCCGAAACCGGCGGCGCGCAGCTGCGCGAGCGGCTCGCCGCGCCGCTCCAGCCGCCGCGACGGCGCCATCATCGGGTACAGCACGACCGTGCCGTCGGCATGGAAACTGACCCAGTTGTTGGGGAAGCAGGCGTCCGGCCTGGGCGGATCCGGGGCGTCCTCGGCGACCTGCACCTCGACGCCGGCGGCCCGCAGCCGCGCCACCAGCCCGTCGAATTCGCGCCGGGCGGCGGCCGGCGCGTCAGGCGACGCGCCGGCCTGCTGGAATCGATTCGAGTCCGCGGTCTCCGGGTTCGCGCCGAAACGCGCGGGCCGGATCATCAGCACCGCGTCGGCGCATTGCCGGTCCGTGGCCGGCGCTCCGCGTCAGAACTCGATGCGCACGCCGAGCTGCACGCGCCACACCGAGGGCAGCGCCGACAGCGACTCGCTCGGCGCCACCGGCCCCGTCTGGCCGGAACGCGGCCGATAGACGTAGCAGGAGCTCGCGCCGCCCGGGCAGCCGCTGGTCGCGATGCGGTTCACGTCCACGACCGGCGTGAAGTACGCAAAGCTGACCTGGCGCAGCTGGCCCCAGTCCGAGTCGATCATGTTGGCGAAGTTCTCGACGTCGAGCGTCAGCACGCCGCGCGCCTTGCGCCACAGCGGCAGTTCCTGCGCCAGCCTCAGGTCCAGGACCGACAGCCAGGAGCTGCGGTGCGAGTTGCGCGGCACGATGCGCCCGCGCCACTTCTCCAGGCCCCACTGCTGGATGTAGGCGTCCATGTCCACGGCGAACTCGGCCGAACGCGCCGCGTTGACGCTGCTGGTCGAGGCGCAGCCCGGCACCATCGCGGTCACGTCCGCCGAGGTGCACAGCACTTCGTAGATCACGTCGCCGTCCGGCACGTAGAACAGCTGGCGCTGGCGGGCATTCTGACGCGGGTCGCCCCATATCGCGATCTGCTGGGCGCTCGAGGTACCGCCACCGAAGGTGAAGCTGTACGGGCGGCCCGAGCGGCGCTCGCCGATCAGCGTCATGCTGGTCTCGTAGTCGCCGAAGAAGGCCTTGCGCCAGGTGAACTGGCCCTTGAACTGGTGCTCGATCTCGTAGTTCGAGGTCGACAGCTCGGGGTTGTTCGGGTCCGCAACCGCCAGGTTGTCCCAGTTCGACGAGGCCGTCGAACTGGTGCCCGGGTTGATGTCGTGGATGTTCTGGTAGCCGTAGCCCAGGTAGGCGTCGAAGCGCCCGGCGCCGGTGCGCCAGGTCTTCTGGAAGTCGATCGTGTAGACCTCGCCCTTGCCGCCGCCGGTGTTGGTCAGCAGGAAGTCCTGGATCGACGAACTGCTGCGCCCGTCGGCCGCCGGGCTGTAGCGCGGCCGGCCGTCCGGCGCGACGCCGGTCTGGACCAGCCGGATGTCCTTCCACAGCACCTCGTCCTTGACGTGCGAGATGATCGCATCGACCGTCATCAGCACGTCGCCGGGCAGCGTGTGCGAGAGGCCCAGGTTCCAGCGGTACTGCGACGGCACGTCGAAATCCGGGTCGATGGCGTTGACCGGGCCGTCGCCGCGCAGCGTCTCGTGGAAGTCCTGCACCGCCTGCGGGATGTCGTAGCCGTTCATGCCATTCAGGGCGACCGGCGCCAGGAACGCGTTGGTCGTTGACGAGACGTTGGTCTGCACCACCGTCACGCCGTCGTTCGAGAAGCTGTTCGAGATCCAGACGTTCGGGGTGCCGCCGCCGAACAGGCCCCAGCCGCCGTAGATCGTGGTGTCGGGCCGCCACTGCCAGTTGAAGCCGATGCGCGGCATCACCAGGTCGCGCCCGTCGAGCGTCGCCAGGTTGGTGTAGCCGTAGCGATCGGTGAAGTTGTCATTGAGCAGCGGCTGGTCGCTGCTCGAGAACTTGTCGATGCGGGTGCCGAACTGGATCTTGAAGTCCGGGTTCACCTGCCACTCGTTCTGCACGTAGAAGCTGTCCACGTCGTAGCCGAAGGACGCGGCGCCGTCGTTGGCATCGTTCGTGAACGCATTCGTGTAGTTGAAGTTGCTGGCGATCTGGTTCTGGAAATTGTCGATGCTGGTGAAGATGTACTGGCCCTGGCTGCGCGGCACGAACAGGTTGAAGATGTCGAGCTGCTCGCGCTCGTAGCCGACCGTCAGCGTGTGGTCGCCGAGGAAGAAGTTGCCCTTCAGCTTGATCGTGTCGAGGTCGTTGGTCAGGTAGTTCGCATGCCGGAACTCGTCCGGCCCGAGGTACATCGTGCCGCCGCCGACGCCCGGCGAAACGACCGGCGTGCGGATCTGCATCTCGGCGAAATCGGTGCCCTGCAGCGAGTCCTGGCGCACCTCGACTTCCTTGCGCGCCAGCTTGATTTCGGTCGAGAAGAACTCGTTCCAGTCCGAGAACAGCTGCAGCGAGTAGGAATCGAGCGTGATCGCGCGGTTGTACCAGTTCGACGGCGCCGAGATCCGGTTCTGCGAAGTGCTGTTGTTGCTGGTGATGACCTCGTTGCCCTTGGTGTGCTGGTAGGCGAACGAGGCGCGGTGCGAGTCGGTGATGTTCCAGTCCAGCTTGGCGAGGATCTTCTCGTCGTCCTCCGGCAGCGTCGACAGGCGGTTCTCGCCGGCATCGAAGTTGTAGACGGTCTGCGCGATTTGCAGGATCTGGTCGTACTGGGCCTGGGTCACGCCCGAAACCTCGACCGGATATCCGGAGCCCAGCGGCCCGAAGTCCTGCGGCGCGGTGCGGTCGAGCTTCTCGTAGGACAGGAAGAAGAACAGCTTGTCCTTCAGGATCGGCCCGCCGAGCGTGCCGCCGTAGGTTTCCTCGTCGAAGGTGAAATCCAGCTCGCGGTCCTTGCTCTTGTCGCCGACCATGCTGTCGTCGCCGGTGTAGTAGTACGCCGAACCGGTGAACTCGTTGGTGCCGGACTTGGTGACGACGTTGATGGTCGAACCGCGGAAGCTCGAGTACTCGACCGAGAACGGCGCCGACAGCACCGAGAAAGACTCGATGGCGTCGATCGACAGCGGGCTGCGCTGGGTCGGGTAGCCGTTGTTGTTGAGGCCGAAGTCGTCGCTCTGGCGCACGCCGTCGACCGTGATCGTGTTGTAGCGGTTGTTGACGCCGGCGACTTCGAGCGCGTCGGAGTTGGTCGGGTCGACCCAGGCCTTGGGGTCGATGCGTACGACGTCCTTGATGTCGCGGCTGATGGACGGCACCTCGCGGATTTCCTGCGTGGTGAAGCGGCTG
>CAYXUJ010000092.1:0-6382 GCA_964468395.1 uncultured Steroidobacteraceae bacterium | reverse complement strand
GCGCGCTGCCGGCAGCGAGATAGGCTGGATCCCGCGTCAGGGCCGCGCGGTCAGCCCGCGCGCCTTGTTGCGGCGATGGAATGCCGCGCACAGCCAGGCGCCGGCGAAACCGCAGACCGCGATGCTGGTGAAGTAGATCTGGAAGGCCTGCGCACGCGGGTAGTGGCGCGACAACCAGCCGTCGTACAGCGGCAGCAACACGTCCGGCATGTAGCCGATGAAGCTGACGAGGCCGATCGCCAGCCCGGTGAGGTGGCGCGGCACCGGGCAGTGGTCCAGCAGCGCCCAGTACAGGCCCTTGATCGCGTAGGTGAGGTAGCCGATCACCAGCACGGTGACGACGATTGCCGCCATCTGGCCGGCGAGCGGCAGGAAGGCGATGGCGATCAGGCTGAGCGACGCGAGCAGGATCAGCCAGGCGAGCAGCTTTTCCTTGGCGACCAGGTCGCCGATGAAGCCGATCGAGATGCCGCCGATCGGCCGCATCCACAGCTTGACCAGCGTGACGAAGCCCGCGGCGAAGGCGCTGAGGCCGAGGTTGACCTGCAGGAAGGCCGAGATCGAGTAAGTCACCCAGAACAGCATCTGGCCGATCATCATGATCGTCGCCAGCAGCCAGAGCTCGGGCACGCGCGCGAGACGCCGCACGTCGGCAAGCAGCGTGCCCGGCTCCGGGCGCGCCGTCGCCGCGCCGCCGCCGCCATCGGGCACGTCGGTGACCAGGAAGAAGACGAGCACGCCGAAAGCCGCGACCGTCGCCGAGTACATCCAGATCACCGGCTCGAGCCGGATCGCCGCGCTGTCGGCCGGTTCCGACAGCAGGCGGAACAGCAACACGGCAACTGATGCCAGCAGCGCCTCGACCAGGCCGCGGCCGCCGTCAAGGATGCCGAAGAAGCGGCCCTGCTCGTTCGACAGCGCCAGCAGCTTTACCGCCTTGATCAGCGAGGCCCAGAAGCAGAGCCCGCCCGCGAGGCCCCAGCCGAGGAAGATGAGCCGCAGCTCGGCGAGCGACGGCCAGGTCGAGAACCAGAACCCGAGCGCGCCGACGGCCAGCAGCGAGAATGCCATCAGCAATCGCGGCTGGAAGCGGTCGGCGAGCCGCCCGCTCGGTATGTAGGCCACCGCAAACACGAAGCCGAGCAGCGAGTAGAGCTCGCCCAGGTCGCTGGCCGTGATGCCGAGCGCCTCGAGCACGCTGATCTCGAAGTTCTGCCGCAGGTACATCAGCGGATACAGCGTGCCGGCGGCCAGCACGATCACGGCGAATTGCAGGTAACGGCGCAGGCGCGCCGCCGGCGATTCGACGCCCGGCGACGGCGTTGCGTCGCTCACCGCGCCGCTTCGCTGCACTGGCGGACCGCAGCGTCGAGCCAGGCCGGGTCCGGTTCCGCGCCCCAGCCAGGCTCATCGGTCACGGTGACGCGACCATCCGCGACTGCATACGGATCCTTTGCGAAAATGCCGGCCTGCCAGGGGTAGTAGTCCGGGCCCTCGATCGAGAATTCGAGGTAGGGGCCGGCGTTCGGGATCGCGCGCAGCAGGTGCATGGTGAACAGCGTCACCATCGACAGGTTGGCGCTGTGCGGCGTGCAGGGCAGGCCGGCGGCGGCGCCCAGCGCCGCGACACGCAGCGTGCGCACGATGCCGCCCAGGTACAGGACGTCGGGCTGGATCACGTCCACGACCTGCGTGTCGATCATGCGCCGCCAGAGCTGCAGGTCCCAGTCCTGCTCGCCGCCGGTGACGTCGAGCGACAGCGCCTCGCGCACCTCGCGCGTCTGGTCGAACTCCCAGTACGGGCACGGCTCCTCGAAATGGCAGACGCCATGGTCCTCGAGCAGCCGCCCGACCTCGATCGCGCGCGCCGGCGAATAGCAGGAGTTCGCGTCCACGAGCAGCGCGGCGCCCGGCCCGAGCGCCTGGCGCATTGCCGGGACGATCGCCTCCGTGCGACCCGGCCACTCGTCGCGGTCGTGGCCGCATTCCGAGCCGACGCGGAACTTGAAGGCGTCGTAGCCATGCTCGTCGCGCAGCCGCAGGAACCGCGCCGCCTCCTCCGCGGGCGTGATGTCACGGCGCATCGAGGACGCATAGGCGCGCAGGCTGCCGGCGCTGCCGCCCAGCAGCGCAACGACCGGCTTGCCCTCGCGCCGTCCGCGCCAGTCCCACAAAGCCGTATCCAGCCCGGCCATGGCGCGGCACAGATAGGAGCCCGGGAACTTGTGCTCGCGCTCGGGAATCTCGTCGACCAGCGCGGCGATGTCGAAGGCATCGCGGCCCAGCGCCCAGGGCGCGACCTGGCGATGGAACACCTGTGCCGTGATGTCCGCGTTGTAGGTCGACAGCTGCCCCCAGCCGATCGAGCCGTCCTCCGCGGTCACTTTCACGAAACCGAGGAAGCGGTTGCAGAAGGTTTCGAGCCGCCGGATCTTCATGGCGAAGCCAGGATCAGGCCGGCCGCCCGGTGCGCGAGCATCAGCGTCGGTGCGTTGGTGTTGCCGGAGGTCAGGTTCGGGAAGGCGGATGCATCGACGACGCGCAGCCGCTGGAACCCGAATACGCGCAAGCGCGCATCGACGACGCCGTCGGCAGCGCTGCCCGCCATGCGGCAGGTCGAGACCGGGTGAAACACCGTGCCGCCGCGCTGGCGGAAATCCTCGACCAGCCCCTCGTCGTCGAGCGATACGATGTCCGGCGCGACCGGTGCGCGCGCCAGACCCCGCAGCGCGCGCGTGCGCATGAAGGCCTGCAACAGGCGGCCGCCCGCAACCACGGCATCGAGGTCGGCCTGTGTCGCCAGGCCGTTGGCGCGGATCGCGGGAGCGTCCCCGGGCTCGCGCGTGCGGATGTCGATGCGCCCGCGGCTTTCCGGCCGCGCCGGCTGGAACGAGATCAGGAACCCGGGCCAGGGATCCGGATTGACGACCTGGCGCTTGCCGGGCTTCTGCGTGGTCGTGTAGGTCAGCGGCGTGAAGTAGAGCTGCAGGTCGGGTCGCGGCGCCGCGGGCGTGGAGCGCACGAAGCCGCCGCACTGGTTGACGCTGAGCCCGATCGGGCCGGCGCCCGTCAGCAGGTATCGCAGCCCTTCCCTCAGCTTGCCCCACCACGGCGCGAGCTGGTCGTTCATGGTGGGCTCGGTGGCCTCGTAATAATAGGTCACTGCCAGGTGATCCTGCAGGTTGCCGCCGACGTTGTCGTTGGCGAGCGCGACCGGAATCCCGAGGCGCGCGAGCAGTTCGCCGGGGCCGATGCCGGAGAGCTGCAGCAGCTGCGGGCTGCCGATGGCGCCCGCGCTGAGGATGACTTCGCGGCGGGCGCGCGCGCGCAGCAACTGGCCGCGGTGCAGGAATTCGACGCCGGTGGCCTGCGAGTTTTCGAGCGTCACGCGCTGCACCAGTGCCTGCGTCAGCAGCCGCACGCGGCCGCGCGCGAGCGCCGGGCGCAGGAAGGC
Organism: uncultured Steroidobacteraceae bacterium; assembly: GCA_964468395.1. GTDB lineage: Bacteria > Pseudomonadota > Gammaproteobacteria > Steroidobacterales > Steroidobacteraceae > SCUD01. The sequence goes on along the minus strand of CAYXUJ010000092.1, from coordinate 2,928 downwards.
ATCGGCGGCGGAACAGCGCAGCCGGCCGCGCACCGTGATCGCGTAGCTGCCGACGCCCTCGGGCTGCGGGCCATTGAAGTCGTCGCTGAGCGGCAGCCCGAGTTCGCGCGCGGCGTCGAAGAAGTGCCGGTTGGTCGGGTGGACGCGCCCGCTGACATCCGTGACCCACAACGGCCCGCTGCCGCTGGTCGCGCCGTCGGGGCCCACCCGCCGCTCGATCTGTGCGTAGTGCGGCCGGACCTCGTCCCAGCCCCAGCCCGGCGCTCCGCTCGCCGCCCAGTCGTCGAAGTCCTGCGGCAGGCCGCGGCAGTAGACCAGCGCATTGATGGAGCTCGAGCCGCCCACGACCTTGCCGCGGGGCCAGTACGAACTGCGATTGCCCATCGCCGGGTCCGGCTCGGATTCGAAGCGCCAGTTGAATGCGGGGTGGTAGAACAGCCGGCCGTAGCCGATGGGCAGCTTGATGTACGGGTGCGTGTCGCGGGGGCCCGCCTCCAGCAGCAGCACGGAATGATTGCCGTCGCGGGTCAGGCGGTCGGCCAGCACGCAGCCCGCCGATCCGGCGCCGACGATGATGAAATCGTGATCGTCGAGCGACGGCGCCGTCATGGGCTGGGCGCGGCACGCAGCAGCTGCAGGCCCGTCGCGTGCCGGCGCTGGAATCCCTTCCAGACGGTGACGCCATTTGCGCCCGGGCTGTAGGCATCCCAGCGCGGCGGCGGCGCCTCCCAGCGGCCTTCATCCGACTCGGGGACGAGCCCGTCAAGGTAGGGGCTGCGGCCGTGCTCACCCTTGACGTAGAAGTCGAGGAACGCGGTGATGAAATGCAGGCTGATGCCGATCAGCCGTTCCTTGCGCCAGACCGGGTCCTCGAACCAGTCCTGGTCCCACAGCGCGCCGCGCATCGCGGCCGGCGCGGGCCCGAAGCCGATCGCGTGGCCGGCGCCCTTGAACGTCAGCAGGTAGCGGGTCGTCGCGCTCGCCCGGTCGAAGATGGCGCGCGCGTTCGTCGCATAGTCCACCGTGAGATCGTGGTCGCCCGCGATCATGAACAGCGGTGCCGCAATGCCCAGGAGTCCCTGCTCGCCCCAGGACGCGAGCGGCGCATTCCCGGCCGGCGCCAGCGCCACGACTGCACGCAGGCCCGGCACGCCGAGCGTGCCGGCGGCGGCGCCGCCGCGCGCGTACGGCGCGAGCAATTCGCCGGGAACCATTTTCACGGCGCCGCCGTCCGGCGACAGCCGGGCGCCGGCCGCCGTCAACACGCCATAGCCGCCGACCGAGTAGCCGATCAATGCCGTGCGCGCGGGATCGACGAGCTCCTCGGTCGCGAGCGACGACTGCAACTGCGCGGCGACGAAAGCGATGTCGAGCGGGCGGCGCAGCAGCACCTGCGGGAACCCCTCGCGCCGGGTGATCGGCGGATCGTCATGGCGGATCGCGGCCACCACGTAGCCCTTGGAGGCCAGGTTTTCCGTCAGCCAGCTGAACACGGCCGTCACGTTGCCGTAGCCGTGCGAGAAGATCACGAGCGGATACCGGCCGCGCGCCGCCGGCGCGTCGCGGACGGCGAGCCCCGGGATGACGAACTCGGCCGGCGGCGCCGGCGGCTCCGACACCAGGCTGCCGTGATACGACTCCGCTGCCGCGCCCGCGGCCGGCTCGGCCGGATACCAGAGGTCAACGACCAGCACGCGGTCGCTGCGCGCGGGCGGCTCTTCCGCATCCGGCAAGGGCCACAGCGACACCTGGCCGGGCTGCGTGAACGAGAGCGTCCTGACACCGACGGCGTGCTCGCCCAGCCGTGCCAGTTCGGGTGCGTCGATTCCGGGTTTGCTGGGCGGGTCCGCCGCGGCTGCGGACGGCGCAACGATGAGCGCCTGGACCAGCGCGGCGGCCGCGATGCGTCTCGCAGGAGTCATGGCGGTGCTACGCGGCGCATCGGTCGGGCGAGCCTAGCACCGCCTGTTTGCGGAGGGAACACGTTGCGTCCAGCCGGACGACTCGCCTCGACAACGCGATAATTCGTAACGCGTTACGAATTAACCGTGCGGAACGGGCCCCCTCCACTGCGGCCGCCCGCGTGGCCGTGGCATCGACAGCACCTCGGCCACGCGGACGGGATGACGGCGCCAGACGTTACGGCGCTTCGCAGTCCGCGGCGACCATCGGGCGCGTGCAGAACACGCCGCCCTCGGTGATCGTCTGGTTGCCGTACTTCTCCGTCGCCAGCACTTCGAACTCGTAGATGCGGTTCGGCTCGAGGTACTGCTTCGGCACGAGGAAGCTGGTCTCGCCCTTCGCCAGGTCGGCGTTGAGCGAGGTCTTGGTCGCGCCGGGAGCTAGCACCGGACTGGTCACGTCAACGACCACGACGTGATAGCCCACGATCTCGACCGGCCCGAGCGCCGGCATGATCGCGCCCGTCACCTTGTTCCAGCGGATCGTGAGGTTGGCGTCGTGGGCGACGATGGCGCCGTCGCCTGGCGCGAGGATCTCCGGACCGGCGGGCACCCGGTGCGTAAGCCTGGCCTTGCCCTCGTACTCCGTGTTTCCGCTCTCGCCCTCGAACTCGTACCAGCCGGCGGGCCAGTTGGACAGCAGCTCGGTCAGCGTGATTGCGTCCTCGGAAGGCTCGCAGCCGAGCGCCTGCTCCAGCTCCACGATCGGCGGCTCGACGCGCTCCTGGAACAGCTCGGTGATGTCGCCGACTTCCCGCTGGCCGTAGATCGCCCGCATGCTGAAGACTTCCTGGTCGTAGGGACTCTCCACCTCGGCTTCCGTGACGCCCTCCGTGTCGAAGCTGATCTGGATGCCCATGTCGCAGGCCGAGGCATTGGTCTCGAAGTGGATGTTGGTCTGCTTGAATGGCGCGGGCTGGGCTGCCGCCGCCGGCATCGTTGCCGCCGCCGCCAGCGCCAGCTGCGC
>CAYXUJ010000091.1:0-6618 GCA_964468395.1 uncultured Steroidobacteraceae bacterium | reverse complement strand
TCTCGGAGATCCGGCGGTCGAGGTGGATCTCGCTGTTGCCGGTGCCCTTGAACTCTTCGTAGATCACGTCGTCCATGCGCGAGCCGGTGTCGATCAGCGCGGTCGCGATGATGGTCAGCGAGCCGCCCTCCTCGACATTGCGCGCCGCGCCGAAGAAGCGCTTCGGACGCTGCAGGGCGTTGGCGTCCACGCCGCCCGTCAGCACCTTGCCGGAGCTCGGCACCACGGTGTTGTAGGCGCGCGCCAGGCGCGTGATCGAGTCCAGCAGCACCACGACGTCGCGCTTGTGCTCGACCAGGCGCTTGGCCTTCTCGATCACCATCTCTGCGACCTGCACGTGCCGGCTGGCCGGCTCGTCGAAGGTCGAGGCCACGACCTCGCCCTTGACCGTGCGCGACATCTCCGTCACTTCCTCGGGCCGCTCGTCGATCAGCAGCACGATCAGGTAGACGTCGGGGTGGTTCCAGGTGATGGAGGTCGCGATGTTCTGCAGCAGCATCGTCTTGCCGGCCTTCGGCGGCGAGATGATGAGGCCGCGCTGGCCCTTGCCGAGCGGCGCCATCAGGTCGATCATCCGCGCCGTCAGGTCCTCGGTCGAACCGTTGCCGCGCTCGAGCTTGAGGCGCTTGGTCGGGTGCAGCGGCGTCAGGTTCTCGAACAGCAGCTTGTGGCGCGCGCTCTCCGGCGTGTCGAAATTGATCTCGCCGACCTTCAGCAGCGCGAAGTACCGCTCGCCGTCCTTCGGCGGGCGGATCAGGCCGGAGATCGAGTCCCCGGTGCGGAGGTTGAAGCGGCGGATCTGGCTGGGGCTGACGTAGATGTCGTCGGGGCCGGCGAGGTAGGAACTGTCGGCGGAGCGGAGAAAGCCGAAACCATCCTGGAGGATCTCGAGGACGCCGTCGCCGTAGATGTCCTCGCCGCCCCTCGCGTGTGCTTTCAGGATCGAGAAGATCACGTCCTGCTTGCGCTGCCGGGCCATGTTCTCGAGGCCCATGGACTCCGCCATCGTCACGAGCTCGTGGACCGGCTTGGTCTTGAGCTCGGTCAGGCTCATCGCGCTGCGCGATGCTGCCAGCTCCTCCGGGGAGATGATGTCGCCGTCGCCGCCGTCCAGCGGATGATCGTCGACCGGCAGGCCCTCGTTGCCGTGCCGTGGTCCGCCGCCGCCGCCGCGGCGGTGGCCTTTCTGGCGATTGCGCGCCTGGTTGCCGAGGTAGCCCCTCATGCGCCACCCGCCTTCGGCAGATGCTGGTCCAGCAGGGCGGCCAGCTTCGACTTGCCGACCAGGCCGACCTGTTGCGCCTCCGGGGCGCCGTTCTTGAACAGGATCAGCGTCGGGATCCCGCGCACCCCGTACTTGACGGGCGTATGCCGGTTATCGTCGATATTGAGCTTGGCGACCTTTACCCGGCCCGCGTAATCCTTCGCGATGTCGTCGAGTATCGGGGCAATGGCCTTGCAGGGACCGCACCATTCGGCCCAGAAATCGAGCAGGACGGGGGTTTCGGACTTGAGGACGTCGCTTTCGAACGTCGCATCGGTGGTATGGACGATATTGCCGCTCACGCGGGTTATTCTCCTGGTCTGAAGTTGATCGGTGACGGGCGAATGCCCGATACGGCACAATATCCGGCGCAGTAGGGGGCGGGTATTTGCGGGAATCCGCGGTGGTCAGGTGCTTTTGTAGCGCGTCGGAGTCAGTTTTTCAAGTGCAACAATATTCAGATCTTACCTTCACCGGCCTGCATCTTCCCGAACCCGTTGCCCGCGGCATAGCCGATGCGGGCTTCGAGCGCTGCACGCCGATCCAGGCGGAAGCGCTGCCGCGGGCGCTCGCCGGCCTCGACGTCGCCGGCCAGGCCCAGACCGGCACCGGCAAGACCGCCGCATTCCTGGTCGCGCTGTTCACGCACCTGCTGCGCTACCCCGCCTCCGCCGAGCGCCGCGCCACCTCGATCCGCGCGCTGGTGCTGGCGCCGACCCGCGAGCTCGCGATCCAGATCCACCGCGACGCCGAGATCCTGGTGCAGTACACCGGGCTCACGCTCGGGCTCGCCTTCGGCGGCGTGGACTATGACAAACAGCGGCGCACGATCGCCGAGGGCGTGGACGTGCTGATCGGCACGCCGGGCCGGATCATCGACTACTTCAAACAGCACGTGTTCGACCTGCGCCACGTGCAGGTCATGGTCCTGGACGAGGCCGACCGCATGTTCGACCTCGGCTTCATCAAGGACATCCGCTTCCTGCTGCGGCGCCTGCCCGCGCCTGAGGCGCGCCTGAATATGCTGTTCTCGGCGACCCTTTCGCACCGGGTGCTGGAGCTCGCCTACGAGCACATGAACGACCCGGAGCTGGTCCGCATCGAGCCCGAGCGCATCACCGCGGAACGGGTGCGGCAGATCATCTATTACCCGGCCATGGAGGAGAAAGCGGCCCTGCTCGTCCACCTGATGCGCGCCGCCGATGCCACTCGCACGATGGTATTCGTCAACACCAAGCGCCTGGCCGAGCGCCTCGAGCGGCTGCTGCGGGCGAACGGCGTCGCGGCGGCGGCGATGTCAGGCGACGTGCCGCAGCGCAAGCGCATGCGCATGCTGCGCGAATTCCACGAAGGCAAGCTGGCGGCACTGGTCGCCACCGACGTCGCCGCGCGCGGGCTGCACATCCCGGACGTCAGCCATGTCGTCAACTACGACCTGCCCCAGGATCCCGAGGACTACGTGCACCGCATCGGCCGCACGGCGCGGGCCGGCGCCGCCGGCGATGCGGTCAGCTTCGGCTGCGAGCAATACGTCGAATCGCTGCCCGACATCGAGGCCTTCATCGGCCAGCGGATTCCGGTCGGCAGCTATGACCCAGCCCAGTTGCCGTACCTGAAATCGGCCCACCACGCGCCGCGCTCATACGGCGACGAGGAAGAGGACGGGCCGCCGCCCAGCCAGCTGCACCGGGACGACCGCGGCCGGCACGGCCCGTCGTCCCGCGGCGGCAAGCCGCCGCCGTCGTCTTCAGCCGGGCAGAATCGCCGCCGGCGACGTCACCGCGGCGGCGGCAGGCCGGGTGGCGGCAGTCAGGGCCCCGCGGGCTGATCGGCGACCGCGCGCGGCGCCAGTCCCGCCGCCAGTTCATGCACCGAATCGACGCCCGGGAAGTCCGTGCGCTCGCGCGCCGGGGCGCGGCCGATGGGCCGGCGCACTGCGTAGATCCAGCCGATGCCGTGGCCGGCCGCGGCGCGCAGCACCGCCGGGCTGTCGTCGGCGAACAGCGTGCGGCTGGCGTCGAAAGGCTCCTGCTCCGCCAGCCGCGGCCAGAAGCCGGCGCTCTCCTTCGGCTCGCCGAGCTGGTGCGAGGTGTACACGGCGTCGAAGTGCCGGCGCACGCCGACCTGGGCGTCTTTGATCGCGAGGATCTCGGGATGGGCATTCGTGACCAGGACCACGCGGCGGCCCGCTGCGCGCAACGCCGCGACGAACTCGCGGGCCCGCGGCAGCCAGGCGATATGGTGGCGGACACTGCGCTTGAGCGCGGCGATGTCGAAGGCGAGCGCGCGGCTCCAGTACTCGATGCAATACCAGTCGAGCGTGCCGTGCGTCTGCTCGAAGATCGGCCGCATCAGGCGCCGGGCTTCCTCGACCGGCACGCCGCGGCTCGCGGCGATGCCCCGCGGCAGCTGGACTTCCCAGAAATGATGGTCGAAGCCAAGGTCGAGCAGCGTGCCGTCCATGTCGAGCAGCACGGTGTCGATCGAGTTCCAGTCGGGTGAATGGGCGTGGCCCTGCACCCGCCTATGATATAACGCGCCCCTCCCCGGAGCCGACATGACTTCCGACCCGAACCAGCTATTGCTCGAAGTGACGGCGCTCGCGCGCGAGGCGGGCCGCGCCATCCTCGAGGTCTATGCCTCCGGCTTCACGGTCACCGAGAAGGACGACCGCTCGCCGCTGACCGAGGCGGACCTGCGTTCCGAGCGCCTGATCCTCGCCGGGCTGCGGCGCATCGCGCCCGAGATTCCCGTGCTGTCGGAAGAGAGCGCCAAGGTCGCCTGGCAGACGCGGCGCGGCTGGAGCCGGCTCTGGGTGGTCGATCCGCTGGACGGCACCAAGGAGTTCGTCCAGCGCAACGGCGAGTTCACCGTCAACATCGCGCTCATCGACCGCCATCGGCCGGTGCTGGGCGTGGTGCATGCGCCGGTGCTGGCGCGCGACTATTACGCCGGCGAGGGCGTCGGCGCGTTCCGCTCGGACGCGCAGGCCGCCGGCCGCCCGATCCGCGTGGCGAAGCGCGGTACCGGCCCGGTGCGCGTGGTCGGCAGCCGCTCGCACCGCGGCAGCTCGCTGGATGGGTTCCTGTCGCGCATCGGGCCGCACGAGTTCGTCGAGGTCGGCAGTTCCCTGAAGCTCTGCCTGGTCGCCGAGGGCCAGGCCGACGTCTACCCGCGTCTCGGCCCCACCAGCGAGTGGGACACGGCCGCGGGCCAGTGCGTGCTGGAGCAGGCCGGCGGCGTGGTCCTGAAGCTGGACGGCCAGCCGCTCGCCTACAACGAGCGCGAGGAAGTGCTGAACCCGCATTTCGTCGGCATCGCGGACCCGGACGTCGACTGGCTCGCGCTGCTGCGATGACCTGGGAGCTCCTGCTGGCGGTCGTCCTGCTCGCCGCGATCGCGGGCTTCTGGCACTCGAGCCTCGCCGCGCGCGAGCTCGCCAACCGCGTCGCCACCGAGACCTGCACCAGCGCCAGCGTGCAGATGCTGGACGGCACGGTCTCGATCCACCGCCTGCGCGTCGTGCGCCCCGCCGGCGGCGCGCTCGCCTGGCAGCGCACCTATTTCTTCGACTACTCGGCCGACGGCTTCAACCGCCAGCGCGGCTTCGTCGTGCTGACCGGCGACAACGTGGACGCCGTCGGCCTGGGGCCGCGGGCCGCATGAACCCGCAGTCAGAGGTGGACCTGCACCTGCACTCGACCGCCTCCGACGGCGTGCTGGAGCCGGCGGCGCTTGTCGCCCATGTCGCCGCCCACGGCGTGCGCCTGATGGCGCTCACCGACCACGACACCGTCGCCGGCGTCGAAGCCGCCGCCGCCGCGGCGAAGGTCCATGGCATCGGCTTCGTCGCCGGCGTCGAGGTCTCGGTGGACTGGCGCGGCCGCGGAATCCACGTGCTGGGCCTGGCGATCGATCCGCAGGCCCCTGTTCTTGTGCAGGGGCTCGCGGCACAGCAGGACCTGCGCGCCGCACGCGCCGACCGCATTGCCGAGCGCTTGCAGGCCGCCGGCGCGCCCGGGCAGGAGGCCGCCGCCAGGATCCGGGCCGCGGGCCACCTGCCCACGCGCACGCATTTCGCGCGCGAGCTGGTCGCGCTCGGCGCCGCAGCCGACGTCCAGGCCGCATTCGACCGCTGGCTGGGGCGCGGCCGCCCCGGCAACGTCCCGAGCGCCTGGCCCGCGCTCGCCGAGGCGACCGGCTGGATCGCCGCCTCCGGCGGCAGCGCGGTCATCGCCCACCCGATGCGCTACGCGCTGTCGGCCGGCCAGCGCCGCGATCTCTGCGCGGAATTCAAGGCTGCGGGCGGCCATGGCGTCGAAGTCGTGACCGGCGGCGGCAGCGTCCGCGACCGCGAACAGGCGATATCGCTCGCGGTTCGCAGCGACCTGGCGGGCTCCGTCGGCTCCGATTTCCACGATCCGGCGATTCCGTGGAATCCGCCGGGTCGATTGGCTAAGCTGCCCGCATCGATACGACCCGTATGGGCCGGGTTCCTGCCGGCATGACGGACGAAGACAAGGTCAACACCGAGTTGTTCGCGCGTCTTCAGCGGCTGCGTGAGCTGCGCATCGAGCACCGCGACCTCGACGACGTGATCTACCGGCTGTCGCTCGACCTGTACGTGGACGAACTGCAACTGCGGCGCCTCAAGAAGCGCAAGCTGCTGCTCAAGGACCAGATCATGCGGCTCGAGAGCGAGCTGATCCCGGACCTCAACGCCTGATGGCCGAATTCACCTCGCTGTTCACGCGACTCCATGCCGCGGCCGGCACGGCGCAGCTCGTCGTCCTGGCGCTGACGCTGGCCGTAGTGGCCGGCTGGGTCGTGCTCGGCCGGCGCTGGTACGTCGCCCGCCGCGAGAACGGCGGCGGCGCCCACGGCATCGTGCTGGACGCGATCACCGTGATCGCCCCCTACCTCGCCGGCCTCGCCATCGTCGGCGTCGCGCGCTCCTGGCTCGCCGGCCGCGGCGGTCCGACCGGCTGGCTCGAGACCGCCTGGATCCTGCTGGCGCTGCTCGCGCTGATCCGCCTGCTCGTGTTCCTGCTGCGCCTGTCGCTCGGCCGCGGCTCGCGCATCAAGGCCTGGGAGCTGCGCATCACGCTGATCGTCTGGGCGCTGATCGCCACCCAGCTGCTCGGCTGGTGGGACGCGATCGTCGCCGGGCTCGATTCCATCGGCCTGTCGAAGGGCGCCGCACGCATCACCATCTGGACCGTGATGAAGGCGCTGGCGACCGTCACCGCCTTCGTCGTCGTGAGCGTCTGGGTCGCGCGCTGGATTGACCGCCGCATCAGCAACGTCCAGGAGCTGGCGCCGTCCACCCGCATCGGCATCGGCAAGTTCGCCTA
>CAYXUJ010000090.1:0-6727 GCA_964468395.1 uncultured Steroidobacteraceae bacterium | reverse complement strand
GCGGCCTTGTGCTTCCGGATGGCCTCGATCGCGACCGGCCCGCGCTCGGCCTTGCCGATCATCGCGAACAGCCCGGTCTTGGCCAGCATCGGCTCGGTGAACTTGTCCATGCGGGTCGCGGTCGTGGGCCCCGCCGGCCCGACGGCCTCGTCGCGCACCGCGTCCACCGGGCCGACGTAATAGATCACGCGGCCCTTCAGGTCCACGCCCTCCGGCAGCCCCTTGCCGGCATTCAGCAGTTCCGCGAGGCGCTTGTGGGCGGCATCGCGGCCGGTCAGCATCCTGCCCGACAGCAAGAGCGTCTGGCCCGGTTTCCAGCCCGCGATTTCTTCGCGCGTCAGCGCATCGAGATTTACTCGCCGCGAATCCGCCGCCGGCTTCCAGTGCACGTCCGGCCAGAGGTCGAGGGAGGGCGGGTCGAGTGAAACCGGCCCGCTGCCGTCGAGCACGAAGTGCGCATGCCGCGTCGCCGCGCAGTTCGGGATCATCGCCACGGGTTTCGAGGCCGCGTGCGTCGGGAAGGTGCGGATCTTGACGTCGAGCACCGTGGTCAGTCCGCCGAGCCCCTGGGCGCCGATGCCCAGCGCGTTGACCTTCTCGTAGATCTCGATGCGCAGTTCCTCGAGCTTGTTCGACGGCCCGCGCTCGAGCAGCTCGTGCATGTCGATCGCATCCATCAGCGATTCTTTCGCCAGCACCATGGCCTTGTCGGCCGTGCCGCCGACGCCGATGCCGAGCATCCCGGGCGGGCACCAGCCGGCGCCCATCTCCGGCACGGTCTCGAGCACCCAGTCGACGATCGAGTCCGAGGGATTCAGCATCGTGAACATCGCCTTGTTCTCGGAGCCGCCGCCCTTGGCGGCGACCGTGACCTCGACGGTCTTGCCGGCGACCAGCTCGACGTGCACGACGGCCGGCGTGTTGTCGCCGGTGTTGCGGCGCGTGAACAGCGGGTCGGCGACGATCGACGGGCGCAGTTTGTTTTCGGTTGCCGCATAGCCGCGCCGCACGCCTTCGTCCACGAGCTCCTGCAGGCTGCCGCGAGTGTCCCAGCGGGCGTCCATGCCGGCCTTGATGAAGACGTTGACGATGCCGGTGTCCTGGCAGATCGGGCGGTGGCCCTCGGCGCACATGCGCGAGTTGGTGAGGATCTGCGCGATCGCGTCCTTCGCCGCCGGCGACTGCTCGCGCTCCCAGGCGCGCGCCAGGTGGGCGATGTAATCGGCGGGGTGGTAGTAGGAAATGAACTGCAGGGCGTCCGCGACGCTCTGCACGAAGTCGGCTTCACGGATCACGGGGGCGGCCACGCCCCCATCATATCACCGCAGGAAAGCGGCCCCGCGCGTCAGGAAGGTGTGGTCGCCCTCGACCGCCATGAAGCCGATCAGGATCAGCAGGCACAGCGGCGGCACCAGGATCGCGAGCTTCAGCGCGAGCCGCTCCCAGGCCATGTGCATGAAGATCGCGACGATGAAGCCGGCCTTCAGCAGCATGAAGAGGATGATCAGCGACCAGCGCAGGTAACCCTGCAGGTGGTAGTAGTCCACCAGGTAGGAAAACGTGGACAGCACGAACAGCAGGACCCAGATCCACAGGTAGATTGCGAGCGGATGCTGCTGGCCTTCTTTTGAGTCGGACATGTGGACCTACCAGAGATAGAAGAACGCGAAGATGAACACCCAGACGAGGTCGACGAAGTGCCAGTACAGGCCCGCGACCTCGACCGTCTCGTACGTGCCGCGCTTGTCGTAGAAGCCGCTGCCGACGCGCTTGGCGGTGACCAGCAGGTAGATCACGCCGGCGGTCACGTGGCAGCCGTGGAAGCCGGTGATCATGAAGAATGCCGAGCCGAACTGCGCCGCGCCCCAGGGATTCTCCCAGGGCCGCACGCCTTCCATGATCAGCTTGGTCCACTCGAAGGCCTGCATGCCGACGAAGGTGGCGCCGAGCACGGCCGTCGCGACCAGCAGCTGCACCGTGCGGCGCTTGTTGCGCCGGTAGCCGTAGTTGACCGCCAGCGCCATCGTGCCGCTCGAGGTGATCAGCACGAAGGTCATGATCGCGATCAGGATCAGCGGGATGTCCTGGCCGAACAGGTGCAGCGCGAACACTTCGCTCGGGAACGGCCACGGGTCGGTCGTGGACATCCGCACGTTCATGTACGACGTCAGGAAGCAGGTGAAGATGAAGGTGTCGGAGAGCAGGAAGATCCACATCATCGCCTTGCCCCAGGGCACCGGGAACGCCTGCTTGTCGGCGGCGAAATCCCCGGCGACCTGCGCGAGCGGGCTCAGGGCGGCGGCTTGGGCGTCATGGGCCATGGGCAGGGCTTCCTCTCACAGGAACAGCAGGACGGCGAATACGACGAACCAGACCAGCAGCAGGAAGTGCCAGTAGATCGCGCACAGCGACAGGCTCTGGCGCAGGTCGATCAGCTCGGCGCCGCCGGCGAAGCGCAGCGTCGCGCGGCCGAGCACGTACAGGCCGCCGACCAGGTGCAGGCCGTGCAGGATCGTCAGCACGTAGAAGAACGCGATCGCCGGGCTGCCCTGGATGAAATAGAGCGACGGGCCGACGGCCTGCCAGGCCATCACCTGCCCGGCCAGGAACCCGATCGTCAGGGCGCCGCCGGCGATCAGCCCGAGCTGCGCGAACCGCCGCTGGCCGCGGTTGGCGGCATGGCTCGCGAGCTGCATCGCGACGCTGGCGGCGAGCAGCACGCCGGTGTTGACCCACAGGATCGTCGGGATCGTCAGGTGGCACCAGCCGAGGCCGTGGTGCATGCGCATCGAGTACGCCGTCAGGAACAGGCTGAACAGCGAGGTCACGACCGCCATGAAGACCAGAAGGCCGATGCGCGCGGGCGCAGTGCGGATCGCGCCGACGTCGCCTTCCTCGCCGCGGTTCTCCCAGGGCTTCGACGTCAGCCGGCTGGCAACGAAGAACCAGACGGCGATGCCGACGAGGAGCGCAACGACGATCGCGGTGTTGCTCAATGGCCTTTACCGTGGGCCCTGCCGCCGCCGAGCTTCGGGTCGACGGGCTCGTTCTGCGGGATGAAGTCCCGCGGCGCGCCGGGGACGCTGTAGTCGTAAGCCCAGCGGTGCACGACCGGCAGCCGCGGGCCCCAGTTGCCGTGCTTCGGCGGCGTGTCCGGCGTCTGCCACTCGAGCGTGGTCGCGCCCCAGGGGTTCGGCGGCGCCTTCTCGCCCTTCCACAGGCTGGTGATCATGTTGTAGAGGAACACGATCACCGAGGCCGCGACGAACAGCGCGGCGATCGTGATCGCGGCATTGATCGTGTGCACGGAGTCGGGGATGAAGGCGGTGTCGCCGAGGGCGTAGTAGCGCCGCGGCACGCCGAGGATCCCGATGTAGTGCATCGGCAGGTAGATCGCGTAAGTGCCGAGGAAGGTCATCCAGAAGTGGATCTTGCCGAGCCGCTCGCTGAACATGCGGCCGGTGATCTTCGGGTACCAGTGGTAGATGGCGCCGAACACCACCAGGATCGGCGACACGCCCATCACCATGTGGAAGTGGCCGACGACGAAGTAGGTGTCGGACAGCGGCAAGTCCACCGTCACGTTGCCGAGGAACAGGCCGGTGAGCCCGCCGTGGATGAAGGTGAAGATGAAGCCGATCGCGAACAGCATCGGCACGTTCAGGTGGATGTCGCCGCGCCACAGCGTCAGCACCCAGTTGTAGACCTTGATCGCCGTCGGCACGGCGATGATCAGCGTCGTGGTCGCGAAGAAGAAGCCGAAGTACGGGTTCATGCCGGACACGTACATGTGGTGGGCCCACACGACGAACGACAGGCCGCCGATCGCGAGGATCGCCCAGACCATCATCCGGTAGCCGAAGATGTTCTTGCGCGCGTGCGTCGACAGCAGGTCGGAGACGATGCCGAAGGCGGGCAGGGCGACGATGTACACCTCGGGATGGCCGAAGAACCAGAACAGGTGCTGGAACAGCAGCGGGCTGCCACCCTGGTGGCCGGGGTTCTCGCCCATCGAGCTGATCGCCGGCATGAAGAAGCTCGTGCCGAGCGTGCCGTCGAGCGTCATCATGATCGCCGAGACGAACAGCGCCGGGAACGCCAGCAGGCCGAGGATCGTCGCCATGAAGATGCCCCAGACCGACAGCGGCATGCGCATCAGCGTCATGCCCTTGCAGCGGGCCTGCAGCACAGTGGTGACGTAGTTCAGGCCGCCCATCGTGAACGCGACGATGAAGATCGCGAGCGAGGCGAGCATCAGGATGATGCCCCAGCCGGCGCCCGGCGTGCCGGCGGATATCGCCTGCGGCGGGTACAGCGTCCAGCCCGCGCCGGTCGGGCCGCCGGGCACGAAGAAGCTGGCGAGCAGCACCAGCACGGCGAGCAGGTACACCCAGAAGCTCAGCATGTTCATGTACGGGAACACCATGTCCCGCGCGCCGCACATCAGCGGAATGAGGTAATTGCCGAAGCCGCCGAGGAATAGGGCGGTCAGCAGGTAGATCACCATGATCATCCCGTGCATGGTGATGAACTGGTAATACTGGTTCGGGTCGACGAAGTGGAACTGGTCGGGGAAGCCGAGCTGCAGGCGCATCAGGCCGGACAGCACCAGCGCCACCAGCCCGACGAAGATCGCGACGAGCGCGTACTGGATCGCGATGACCTTGTGGTCCTGGCTCCAGATGTACTTCGTGAAGAAAGTGTGCGGATCGTGGATCGGGGCGTCACGATCGGCGATTGCGACGTATGCCATCAGTTCCCCCTCCCGTCCGCCATCGCCGTGCGCGTGGAATCGGGATTCAGCGTGTTGATGTAGGCGACGATGTCATTGATGGCGCGGTCATCGGCGAGCGAATCGGCCATCGTCGCCATCTGCCAGCCGTAGAAATCCTGGCTATGCGCGCCGCGGATGCGCTGCTGGAAGTTCTGCAGCTGCCGCACCATGTACCAGTCGGACATCTCCGCGAGCCGCGGCGCGTTCAGCGCCCAGATGCCCTGGCCCTCGCGGCCGTGGCAGGACGCGCAGGTCGCGTACAGCGAACGGCCGCGGTCGACGTTGCCGCTGACGGTGGCGACCGGCTCGTGGCCCGGCAGGGTTTCGATGTAGGCCGACAGGTTCCGGATCGCGGTGTCGTCCGGCAGCATCGCCGCGAAGGCGCGCATCTGCGCGCCGTAGGTGTCCTGGGCGTGCGCGCCGCGCAGGCCGTCGCGGAATGCGTGCAGCTGCCGGCGCACGTACCAGGCGCCCTGGCCGGCGAGCCGCGGCGCGTTGAGCACCGGGTTGCCCTCGCCGGACGGACCGTGGCAGGCCATGCAGACGGCGTATTGCGCCGCGCCGGCGAGCGGATCGGCGGCGGCCATCGCCTGCATCTCGCCGAAAGTCGGCTGCGCCGCCAGCCAGGCGTCGAATTCCTCGCGCGGCGTCACGACCACGCGGCCGCGCATCGCGAAATGCCCGACGCCGCACAGTTCCTCGCACAGGATCTCGTATTCGCCCGGCACGGTCGGCGTCAGCCACAGGTAGGTGATCATGCCCGGGACCAGGTCCATCTTGACCCGGAACTGCGTGACCGTGAAGTTGTGCAGCACGTCCTTCGAGCGCAGCAGCACCTTGACCGGCTGGTCCACCGGCAGGCGCAGCTCCGGGCTGGCGATCAGCACGTCGTCGCGGCCGCGTTCGTCCTCCGGATCGAGGCCGAACGGGTTGTCGGGCGTGATCAGCGCGGCGTCGCTGGCGCCCAGCTCGCCGTCGGCGCCCGGGAAGCGGAAACTCCAGTGCCACTGCTGGCCGATGGCCTCGACGATGGCGGCGTCCTCCGGCACGACCACGAACTTGCCCCAGACGAACAGGCCGGGGGCGAGCATCGCGGCGACGCCGATCGAGGTCACGATCGTGAGCCACCACTCGAGCTTCTTGTTTTCCGGCTCGTACTCGGCTTTCTGTCCCTTGCGGTGGCGGTAGCGGATCACCGCCCAGGCCATGAACAGGTTGACGACCACGAACACGATGCCGGTGACCCAGAAGGTCAGGATCACCGTGTCGTCCATCGTGGTCCAGTTCGACGCGATCGGCGTGAACCACCACGGACTCATGAAATGGAAGACGATGGAGCCGACGACGAGGAGGACAATAACAACTGCAATCGCCATCGTCCGGCCCCCTTGTTAAGCGCGCACCCGATCGTTTGAGGCCCGCCGGCGGCGCCGCACGGCCGTGAATGGATTGACGAAATGGCTGTCCACGCCCGCGAACTCGGCTTCCGGGTGGCGCCGGCTCATCATGTGGCGCACGACGGACTCCTGGTCCTTGCGCGCGTAGATCAGGATGACGTACTTGCCGGCCTCGATGTCGTCGTGGAAACGCTCGAGCTTCTTGTTTTCCTTCTCGACGCCGATCAGGCCGCCTTCCCAGGCGCCGAACAGCGTCGCGACGCCGCACAGCGCGACGTAGACGAACCACGGGATGTTCGGGAACGGCCCGAAGTTGTCGAGCAGGATGCAGCCGACCACGCCGGCGAACAGGCCGATCGCGGCGCCGAGGAATCCCTCGCGGATGACGTCGAGCGTTTCGAGGTAATTGGCCGAGTGAATGTGCCTCTTCTTGAGGCCCGACTCGTCCTTGGCGATCACGTGCACGAAGAAATCGTCGAGTCCCACGTCGTGCAAGTCATCGGAGACACGCGAGGTGCTCTCGAGCTCGGGCGCGACGTAATACAGACATTTCATC
>CAYXUJ010000089.1:0-6737 GCA_964468395.1 uncultured Steroidobacteraceae bacterium | reverse complement strand
GCCAACGTCCCCTACTACGCCCGCGACGGCGCGCTGAAGGCGGCCCTCAAGGTCCTGCGCCGCGCGCCGGAGCGCTTTGACGAGCAGTGGATGCAACTGCCACTGCTGCCGAAGGAGGAACTGCGCCGGCACGGCGCCGCGCTCAACGCCCCGTCGCTGCCGAAGTCGCACCTGCCGTCCGGCGTCGTGCGCACCTCGGGGTCCACCGGCATCCCGGTCGAGGTGCGCACCACCGCCATCACCCGCCTGGTCTGGCAGTCGTTGGCGGTGCGCGAGCACCTCTGGCAGCGCCGCAACTTCGCGAAACGGTTCGGCGCCATCCGTTCCTACAAGCCGGCCGCGGGCCTGCGCGAAGGGCTCGACGCCCGCGACTGGGGATCGCCGGTCGCGAAGCTCTACCGCACCGGCCCGGCCTCGGTCGTGCACGTGCACCAGCCGGTCGAGGTGCTGGTCGCGTGGCTCAGGCGCTTCGACCCGCACTACCTGCTGACCTACCCGAGCGTCGCCGGGGCGCTGTTCGACGTGCTGGGGCCCGGCGGCAGGACGCCGTCGCTCGAGGAGATCCGGCTGATCTCCGAGCCGGTGGACCCGGAATTCGAGCGGCGCCTGCGCGAGGCCTGGGGCGTGCACGTCTCGGACATCTACTCCTGCAACGAGAACGGCAAGATCGCGCAGCGCTGCCACGAGCACGGCAGCCTGCACGTGCAGCCCGAGGGCATCTTCGTCGAGGTGCTGCGGGAGGACGGCAGCCGCTGCGCGCCCGGGGAATCCGGCGAGGTCGTGCTGACCTCGCTGCACAACCTCGCGACGCCGCTGATCCGCTACCGCATCGGCGATTACGCGACCGTCGGCGAGCCCTGCGCATGCGGCCGCGCGTCGCTGGTGATTGCCCGCGTGTTCGGGCGCGTCAAGCACATGGCCGTCAGCCCGGACGGCCAGCGTTACTACCCGATCACGCTGTGGCGCATCCGCGCGGTCGCGCCGGTGCGCCAGTCGCAGTGGGTGCAGACCGCCACCGACGCGATCGAGCTGCGCCTGGTGCTGGAACGGCCGCTCACCGAGGCCGAGACGCAGCAGGCACAGCAGATCGTCTGCGAGACGCTCGGCTATCCGTACCGCGTCACGGTAGTGCCGGTGGAACGCATCGAGCGCGGGCCGACCGGCAAGTTCGAGGAGTTCCTGTCGCTGCTGCCCGAGCCGGCGCCGGCCTGATCAGCCCTCGCGCAGCGTCGTCGCGGGCGGGTGGTTGATCACGTTGCGCGCGGCGAAGGTCCCCGCGCCGCCGACGATCACCGCGCCGGCGACCAGGCCGATGACCCAGACCCAGGGATCGATCGTGTACTCGAGGTCGAACACCTCGGTCGCCAGCAGCCAGCCGGCAACCGTCGCGCCGATTGCCGCGAGCGTGCCCGCCAGCATGCCGAGCGCGGTGAACTCCGAGGCCACGCCCGCCAGCACGACGCGGCGGCGCGCACCCAGCGTGCGCAGCATCGCGCTCTCGTAGCGCCGCTCGTCGCGCGTCGCCTGGATCGCCGCCAGCAGCACCGTGACGCCTGCCGCCAGCGTGAAAAGGAATACGTACTGCACGGCCAGCGAGGCGCGGTCCATCACGTCGCGCACCTGCGCCAGGATCGCGTCGATGTCGAACACCGACACCGACGGGAAGCGCCGCACCAGGTCCACCAGCAGCCGGCGCTGCTCGAGGTCGAGCCGCATGCTCGTCAGCCAGGTGCCGGCGAGCCCGTCGAGCGTGCCGGGCGCGAACACCAGGAAGAAGTTCGGGCGGAACGAGTCCCACTGCACCTCGCGGAAGCTCGCGATCTCGGCCTCGAGGACCTCGCCGGCGACGTCGAAGCGCAGCCGGTCGCCGAGCTCGAGCCCGAGCTCCTCCTCGTAGTCGGTGGCGACCGAGACCAGCGGCCGGCCGCGGTCTTCCGCGGTCCACCAGCGGCCGGCGACGATCTTGTTGTCGACCTGCAGCTCCTCGGCCCAGGACAGGTTCTGCTCGCGCTCGGCAAAGCCGCGGCCGCGGTCGGTCGCCGGGCGCAGCTGGTCCACCGGCCGGCCGTTGATCGCGGTCAGGCGCGCGCGGATCATCGGGAACAGCGTCGGGCGCGGCAACCCGCGCTCCTCGAGGAACCCGGCGAACTCGGTGATCTCCGCCGCCGGGATGTTGATCATGAAGAAATTGGGCGTGTTCTCCGGCAGGCTCGCGCGCCAGTCCTCGAGCAGGTCGTTGCGCACCACGGCGAGCAGCAGCAGCACCATCAGCCCGAGCCCGAAAGCCACGACCTGGACCACGCTCTCGCGCCCGCGGCGCGCGAGGTTGGCGAGCCCGTAGCGCCAGGCGACGCCGACCGCCCCGCGCAGGCGCCCGGCGAGCCGCACCAGCAGGAAGCCGGCGGCGTAGAGCACGGCCAGCGTCGCGGCGATGCCGGCCGCGACGTAGCCGACCAGCTTCGCGTCACGCACCAGCCAGAACAGCACGGCCAGCAGCGCCGCGACCGCGAGCCCGTAGGACACGCTGTAGCGCAGCGGCGGCGGCTCGAGGTTGCGGCGCAGCACCCGCGCCGGCGGCACGCGCTTCAGCTGCAGCATCGGCGGCAGCGCGAAGCCGACCAGGATTGCGAGCGCGGTGGCGGCGCCCAGGATCGCCGGCGCCAGCGTCGGCGGCGGCAGGTCGGCGCGCACCAGGTCGCCGAGCAGCCAGGCCAGCGCCTCCTGCGCCAGGTAGCCGAGCGCGCTGCCGAGCGTGGCCGTGGCCAGCGCCACCAGCGCCAGCTCGATGACCGTGACCTGCATCATCAGCCGCTGCGGCGCGCCCATGCACTTCATCAGCGCGACGTTGTCGAGATGGCGCTGCGTGTAGCGGCGCGCGGCCATCGCCACGGCCACCGCCGCCAGCAGCACGGTGATCATCGCCGACAGGTTCAGGAAGCGGCCGGCGCGGTCGCTGGACGACTGGATCTGCGGGCTCTCCTCGGAGACGTCCACGACCCGCTCGCCGTCCTGCTTGCGCGCCTCGAGCTCGGTCCGGAAGTCGCGGATCGCCGCCGGCTCGCCGGCGAACAGGAGCGCATGGCTGGCGCGGCTGCCGGGGCCCAGCAGGCCGGTCGCCTCGAGGTCCGCGAGCGGGATCAGCAGCGTGGGCGCGAGGTCCACGAAGGCCGAGCCCTGGTCCGGCCGGTAGTCGAGCACCTGCGTGACGGTGAAGGTCGAGGCGCCGACGCTGACCGTGTCGCCGACTGCCGCGCCGAGACGCGCCAGCAGGCGCGGGTCGAGCCAGGCCTCGCCGCGCCCGGGCAGCGTGTCCGTCTCGCGCGCGGGTGCGAACGGCGCGTCGGAGACCTTGATGCGCCCGCGCAGCGGGTAGCCCGGGCTCACGGCGCGCACCGCGGAAATCGAGGAATCCTCGCCGAAGAACACGACGCTCGGGAACGACACCTGGCGCGCGGAGCGGATGCCCCGCTCTGCCGCCAGCGCCTCGTAGGCCGGGTCCGGGGACTGCAGCGCGCGCAGGCGCAGGTCCGCGGCCAGCACCTCGGCCGCGCGCTGCTGCACGGCCTGGGCGATGCGGTCGGTGAAGAAGCCGACGCCGGTCAGCGCCGTCACCGCGACCAGCAGCGCGGCCAGCAGCACCGCAAGCTCGCCGGAACGCCAGTCGCGCGACAGCGCCAGCAGGGCGAAACGCAGCGCGCGCATCAGTGCACGAGCCTGCCGGCGTCCATCGAGATCACGCGGTCGCAGCGCTCGGCGATCGCGCGGTCGTGGGTCACGAGCACCAGCGTCGTGCCGGTCGCCCGGTTGAGGTCGAACAGCAGCTGGATCACGCGGCTGCCGGTCGCGGTGTCGAGGTTGCCGGTCGGCTCGTCGGCGAACAGGACCGAGGGCCGCGTGACGAAGGCGCGGGCGATGGCGACGCGCTGCTGCTCGCCGCCGGAGAGCTGGCGTGGATAGTGGCCGAGGCGGCTGCCGAGCCCGACCTGGCCCAGCACCTCGCGCGCGGCGGCGCGCGCATCCGGCCGGCCGGCCAGCTCGAGCGGCAGCATCACGTTCTCGAGCGCGGTCAGCGACGGGATCAGGTGGAAGGACTGGAACACGAAGCCGACGTGGCGGGCGCGCACCTCGGCCCGGCCGTCCTCGTCGAGCGCGGACAGCTCGGTGCCCGCCAGCCAGACGGCGCCGGCGGTCGGCTCGTCGAGGCCGGCGAGCAGCGCCAGCAGCGTGGATTTTCCCGCGCCCGAGGCGCCGACCACGGCGATCGTCTCGCCGGCGCGCACCGCCAGGCTGACGTCGTCGAGAATGGTCAGCATTCCCTCCGGGCTGGTAACCTGCTTGCGCAAACTTCTGGCTTCGAGAACGGTCTTCGGTTCCATGCGCTACATCCTGGCTCTCGTGCTGTCACTGTTCGCCGCCGCGCCGGCGCCCGCGCAGGCCGCCGACCCGCCGGCGATCCTGGTGCTCGGCGATTCGCTGTCGGCCGGCTACGGGCTCGCGCCCGGTCAGGGCTGGGTGGCGCTGTTGCAGCGGCGATTGAAGCAGGAAGGTTACGGACACCGCGTCGTCAACGCCAGCGTCAGCGGCGAAACGACCGATGGCGGCGTCGAACGGATCGACCGGGCGCTCGCGACGCACAAGCCCGGCATCGTCATCATCGAGCTGGGCGGCAACGACGGCCTGCGCGGCCTGCCGGTCGCGCGCGTGCGCGCGAACCTGGAGCTGCTGATCACGAAGAGCCGCGCCGCCGGCGCGCGCCCGCTGCTGGTCGCGATCCGGGTGCCGACCAATTACGGGCCGAAGTACGGCGAGGCCTTCCAGCAGGCGTACAGCGACCTGTCGCGCAAGCACGGCGTCGCGCTGGTGCCGTTCCTGTCCGACGAGCTCGCGCTGCGCCAGGACCTGTTCCTCGACGACGGCATCCATCCGAATGCCGAGGCCCAGCCGCTGCTGCTCGACAATCTCTGGCCGCAGCTCGCGCCGCTCTTGCGCGGCTAGTCAAACCCGCGTCAAATCGTCTGCAGTGCCGCATCCCGTGATGCGGCGGGATTTTGCATTGCAGCAATGAACGACGCGAACGCGCCCGCCGAACGGTTCTGGCTCCGGGACTACCCGCCCGGGGTGCCGCACGACATCGACCCCGACGCGATCCGCTCGCTGAAACAGCTGTTCGAGGACGCCTGCAGCCGCTACGCGGCGCGGCCGGCCTTCTCCAACATGGGCCGCACGCTCACTTACGCGCAGGTGGACGACCTGTCGCGCCGCTTCGGCGCCTGGCTGCAGCAGGGAGCGGGGCTCAAGCGCGGCGACCGCGTCGCGCTGATGATGCCGAACATCCTGCAATACCCGGTCGCGATCATCGGCGCGCTGCGCGCCGGCATGACGGTGGTCAACGTCAACCCGCTCTACACCGCGCGCGAGCTCGAGCACCAGCTCAACGACTCCGGCGCGACCGCGATCCTGATCTTCGAGAATGCCTGCGCGACGCTCGCACAGGTGGTCGCGCGCACGCCGGTCCGGCGCGTGATCGTCACCGGCATCGGCGACCTGCTCGGCTTCCCGAAGGGCCCGCTCACGAACTTCGTGATCCGGCGCGTGCGCAAGATGGTGCCGCCGTACTCGCTGCCGGGATCACTGCGCTTCAGCGAGGTGCTGGCGCGCGGCGGCCCGCTCGCGCTCGACCCGGTGGACGTCGGCGGTGACGACGTCGCCTTCCTGCAGTACACCGGCGGCACGACCGGCGTGTCGAAGGGCGCGGTGCTGACGCACCGGAACATGGTCGCCAACACGCTGCAGGTCACCCACTACATGCCGGAGCTCGGCACGATCGAGGACGCGGTAGTGGTGACGGCGCTGCCGCTGTACCACATCTTCGCGCTGACCTCGAACATGCTGGTGTTCACGCAGGTCGGCGGCCAGAACCTGCTGATCACCAACCCGCGCGACATGGCGGGCTTCGTCAAGGAACTGTCGCGCGTGCGCTTCACCTTCATCACCGGCGTCAACACGCTGTTCAACGGCCTGCTGAACACCCCGGGCTTCGACCGGCTCGACTTCTCCTCGCTCAAGGTCGCGCTCGGCGGCGGCATGGCGGTGCAGGCGGCGGTGTCCGAGCGCTGGAAGCAGGTCACCGGCCGGCACATCTGCCAGGGCTGGGGGCTCACCGAGACCTCGCCGGTCGCGACCGCGAACCTGCCCGGCGCCACCGACTTCAACGGCTCGATCGGTTATCCGTTGCCGTCGACCGAGATCTCCATCCGCGACGACGACGGCAAGGCGCTGCCCGTCGGCTCCGTCGGCGAGATCTGCGTGCGCGGGCCGCAGGTGATGCGCGGCTACTGGAACCGGCCGGAAGAGACGGCGCAGGTGATGCTGCGCGGCGGCTGGCTGCGCACCGGCGACATCGGCCGCATGGACCAGCACGGGCGCACCTACATCGAGGACCGCAAGAAGGACATGATCCTGGTGTCGGGCTTCAACGTGTACCCGAACGAGGTCGAGGGCGTGGTCGCGAAGATGCCGGGCGTGCTCGAGGTCGCGGCCGTCGCCCAGGCGGACGAGAAATCCGGCGAAGTCGTCGCGCTGTTCATCGTCCGCAAGGACCCGGCGCTGACCGTCGAGGACGTGATCGCCTTCTGCAAGCACGAGCTGACCGGCTACAAGGTGCCGCGCGCCGTTTACTTCCGCGACGAACTGCCGAAAACCAACGTCGGCAAGATCCTGCGCCGGACGCTGCGCGA
>CAYXUJ010000088.1:0-6834 GCA_964468395.1 uncultured Steroidobacteraceae bacterium | reverse complement strand
TCTTGCCGCCGCGCAGGATCGCGAGCGGGCGGACCATGCCGTACTGGGCCGCGAGCTGTGCCGGGTGCGCGGCGTTCCAGATCACGAGGTCGGCGCGCTTGCCGGCCTCGATGGTGCCGAGCTCGGCGCCGAGGCCGAGCGCCTGCGCGGCATTGCGGGTCACGCCGAGCAGTGCTTCCTCGGGCGTGAGCCCGAACTGGGTGCAGGCGAGCACGAGGTTGATCAGCAGCGAGGCGATCGGCGCGCTGCCGGGGTTGAGGTCGCTCGCGATCGCGATCGGCACGCGGTGCACGCGCAGCAGTTCGACCGGCGGCAGCTTGGTCTCGCGCAGGTAGCAGTAGGCGCCGGGCAGCAGCACGGCGACGGTGCCGGCCGCCGCCATCGCGCGCACGCCGTCCTTGTCGGCGTGCTCGAGGTGATCGGCGGACAAGGCCTTGTAGCGGGCGGCGAGGGCGGCGCCGCCCTGGTTGGAGAGCTGCTCGGCATGCAGCTTGACCGCGAGCCCGAGCTCGCGCGCCTTGTCGAACACGCGCTCGACCTGCGCCGGCGTGAAGCCGACGGTCTCGCAGAATGCGTCCACCGCGTCGGCGAGTCCCTCGGCCGCGGCGGCCGGCAGGATCTCGTCGCATACACATTTAATATAGTCGTCGCTGCGGCCTGCGTACTCGGGCGGCAGCGCATGCGCGGCGAGCAGCGTGGTGCGCACGGTGAGCCCCATGCGCTCGCCGAGCTGGCGCGCGACGCGCAGCATCTTGAGCTCGTTGTCGCGGTCGAGGCCGTAGCCGGACTTGACCTCGAGCGTGGTCACGCCCTCGGCGGCGAGCCGGCCGGCGCGGCCGAGCGCGAGCGTCAGCAGGTCGCCCTCGCTCATGGCGCGGGTCTCGGTCACGGTTGAGACGATGCCGCCGCCGGCTTTCGCGATCTCCTCGTAGCTCGCGCCCATCAACCGCTGCTCGAACTCGCGATGCCGCGAGCCGGCCCACACCAGGTGCGTGTGGCAGTCGATCAACCCCGGCGTCACGAGCGCGCTGCGCGCGTCGGTCACGGCGATGCGCTTCGGCATCTCGGGCGGCAGCAGGCGCGACTTGCCCACCCAGGCGATGCGGTCGCCGGCGATGGCGATGGCGCCGCGCGGCAGCAGGCCGTAGGGCTTGCCGGGCTCGCAGGTCGCGACCGTCGCGTTGCGGATCAGCCGGGTCCAGCTGGCGGTCTCGATGGTGGGCATGCGCGCAGTTTACCGGAGGGTCCCGCGCTCGCGTTATGCTTCGGGTCTGTGCCGACCGCCACCGGAGCCGATGTGCCGGACCTGCCGATCACCCGGGCTTTTGTCGAAGCGCTGCCGAAGACGGACCTGCACGTGCACCTCGACGGCTCGCTGCGCATCCCGACGCTGATCGAGCTGGCGCGCGAGCAGCGGGTGGAGCTGCCGAGCTACACCGACGGCGGGCTGCGCGAGACGGTCTATACCGACCGTTACAAGAGCCTGGCCGACTACCTGAAGGGCTTCCGCTACACGGTCGCGGTGATGCAGAGCGCCGAGTCGCTGGAGCGCATCGCCGCGGAGCTGGCCGAGGACAACCAGGCCGAGGGCGTGCGCTACCTGGAGGTGCGCTTTGCGCCGCAGCTGCACGTGCGCCCGGGGCTCGACGCGGTGGCGGTGATCGCGGCGGTGGATCGCGGCCTGCGCCGCGCGCGCGATGCCTGGAACCGCCGCGCCGACATCGCCGCGGGCCGCGAGCCGCCGTTCGAGTACGGCATCATCTGCTGCGCGCTGCGCATGTTCACGGCGGAGTTCAGCCGCTACTACGACACGCTGTTCGCGGCCCACCCGTACACGCGGCCGAAGAACCTTTACGCGCTGGCCTCGATCGACCTGGCGCGCGCCGCGGTGCTGGCCCGTGACAGCCTCGGGTTGCAGGTGGTCGGCTTCGACCTCGCGGGCGAGGAGGCGGGCTACCCGGCCGGCGCGCACAAGGCGGCGTTCGAGTACGCGCACAAGCATTTCCTCAAGCGCACGGTGCACGCGGGCGAGGCCTACGGCCCGGAGTCGATCTTCCAGGCGATCACCGACCTGCACGCGGACCGCATCGGCCACGGCACCTACCTGCTGGAGCCGGACCAGATCCAGGACCCGGACATCGCCGACCGCGACCACTACGTGGACATGCTCGGCAACTACATCGCCGACCGCCGCATCACGCTCGAGGTCTGCCTGACCAGCAACCTGCAGACCAACCCGGACCTGAAGTTCCTGGACGACCATACCTTCCGCAAGCTGCGCGCGAAGCGGCTCTCGACCACGCTCTGTACCGACAACCGGCTGATGAGCAACACCTCGGTCACCAATGAGCTGATGCTGGCGGTCAAGCACCTCGGCCTCGACCGCCACGACCTCAAGTCGATCGTGATCTACGGCTTCAAGCGCAGCTTCTACCCGGGCAGCTACCAGACCAAGCGCCAGTACGTGCGCCAGGTCATCGACTATTACGAGACGGTGGAGCGGAAGTTCGGGGCCTGACCGCATGACGCGCAAGCTGCCCGCGTTGTTGCTCGTCCTGGCCGTCGGCGCTGCGCCGCTCGCGGCCGTCGCCGACCCGGGTGCCAAGGCGTGGTTCCGCCAGTACCAGCGCCTGGCCGACGCATTGGGCGGCGAGGACTGCCGCGCGTCGCTGCAAGCGGCGCTGGCCCACGCGCAGTCGCCGCACTTCGACGTCGCGCTGTCGCGCGACGGCCAGCTTGCGTTCCTGCGCGGCATTGCCGGCTGCGCGTTCGACCACGAGGACGACGAGACCGCCTTTCGCGCGGCCGAGCTGTGGGTCGCC
The DNA here is from genome assembly GCA_964468395.1 of uncultured Steroidobacteraceae bacterium. Lineage (GTDB taxonomy): Bacteria > Pseudomonadota > Gammaproteobacteria > Steroidobacterales > Steroidobacteraceae > SCUD01. The sequence goes on along the minus strand of CAYXUJ010000088.1, from coordinate 4,012 downwards.
CGCGCCGAGGACGCGCGCTGGCCGCAGGCCATCCGCATGTACTACGGCTTCCGCTTCGACCGGCCGCTCGCGAGCCTCGAGGCGCTGGACGTGCTGGCGCGGATCTCGCCGGACGACGTGCGCGCGCTCAACCTGTCGATGCTGGGCCGGCTCCGGCGCATCGCCGCCGAGGCCGACGAGTCGGGTGACCGCTCGCTCGCCCTGTACGAGTCGCTGCTGCGCGTCGCTTACGTCCCGGAAGCGCCGTACAACGACGATTTCCTGCGCATGGCGCATGCGCGGCTGCTGCTCGACCGCGGGCGCGTGGACGAGGCGCGCGAGCGGCTGGCGACGGTGACGGACATCGAGTCGGTCGTGCAGATGCGCGTCGAGGGCCTGTTCGAGCCGCTGCGCGCCGATCCGCAGTTCGCGGCGCGGCTCGACCTGGCGGCGGCGGTGGAGAAGGACGTGGCCCGGTCGCGCGCGACGCTGGACACCGACCCGCCGACGCTGGAGGCGGTCTACCTGCACGTCCACAAGCTCTTCATCGCCCGGCGCTACGACGAGGCGCTTGCGGTTTCGGACCAGGCGCTGGCGCGGCTCGCCGCGGATCCACAGGCTTACGCGGACGCCGACGAGTACCGCAAGTGGGTGCTCAACACGCGCGGTTACGTGCTCTATGAGCTGGGGCGCCCGGACGAGGCCCGCGCGATGCTGGCGGAGGCGGCGGGCCTCGCCGAGCACGGCGAGCCGAACGTGAGCAACATCATCAACTACGCGGGCTACCTGGTGGACGAGGGTCGCGGCGCCGAGGCGATGGCGCTCCTGCCGAAGATCGGCGACGCCTCGCCCTACGGGCAGGGCTGGATCGAGGCGATCCGCAGCTGTGCCGGCGCCTTGCTCGATGACGAGGCGGCGCGCACCGCCGGCCTCGATTACCTGAAGGCGCACGAAGCGGACAACCCGGCGGCGCTGTCGCGGGCGCTCCTGTGCTCGGACGACGTGGACGGCGCGGCGGCGCTGATGATCCGCCGGCTCGGGGCGATCGACACGCGCGGCGATGCGCTGCTGGCGCTGCAGGGCCGCATCGAGTCGCCGGGCGACATCCGCTGGTACCGCGCCCGGCTGCTCGAGCGCTTCGAGCGGCTGCGCGCGCGCGAGGACGTGCGTGCGGCGGCCGCCGGCGTGGGGCGCATCGAGGACCTGCCGGTCAACGTCGGCGGCGATCTCTAGATCTCGACCTCGGTCGCCAGCACCACCACGCGCTGCGTGGGCATGCGGAAAAACTCCGCGGCCTGGGCGCTCCTGCGCTGCATCCAGGCGAATAGCCGCAGCTTGACGCCGGCGAGCCCGGCCCGCGCGCGGGCGCGCACCAGGTGCCAGCCGAGGAAGAAGGTCGGGTCGTCCTCCAGCCTGAGTCCGCGCCGCGCGGCGCCGGCGAGCGCGGCGCTGACGTCCGGCGTCTCCATGAACCCGAAGCGTGCGTGCAGCATGTGTACGCCGGGCAGGATTTCCTCGGGCCAGCTGCGCGCGACCGCGTCCTGCCGCGGCGTACGCAGGATTTCGAGGTGCAGGATCACGATGTGCTCGTGGCAGATGCGGTTGTGCTCGAGGTTGCGCAAGAGCGCAGTCGGCACGAAGCCGCGGTGGCTGACCAGGAACACCGCCGTACCGGGCACGCGCGTCGCGCCGGCGAGCAGCGCCGGCAGCTCGCTCATCGGCACGGCGCGGCGCTTGAGCTCGGCGCGCAGCAGCGCCCGGCCATCACGCCAGGTCAGGAAGATGAAGAACATGCAGGCCGCCAGCGCGAGCGGCACCCAGCCGCCGCCCGGGATCTTGCTGGCATTGCCGGCGACGAAGGCGAGGTCCACCGCCAGGAACAGGCCGAACACCAGAGCGATGCGCCAGCCGGGCCACTGCCAGGCGACGGCGGCGGCGACCGCCCCGAGCAGCGTGGTGATCAGCATGGTGCCCATCACCGAGGCGCCATAGGCGCCGGCCAGCGCGCTCGACGAGCCGAAACCGAGCACGAAGGCGAGAACCGCGACGAACATGACGGCATTGGCGGCCGGCACGTAGATCTGCCCGCGCTCGTCGGCCGACGTCTGCAGGATCTTGACGCGCGGCAGCAGGTCGAGCTGTACGGCCTGGCGCGTGATCGAGAACGCGCCCGAGATCGTCGCCTGCGAAGCGATCACGGTCGCGAGCGTCGCCAGTACCAGCAGGAGCGGCAACGTGCCGGCCGGCGCCAGCGCGAAGAACGGGTTGGCGGCGGCCTCGGGATGCGCGAGCAGCAGCGCGCCCTGGCCGAAATAGTTGAGCAGTAGCCCGGGCCAGACCACGGTGAACCAGGCGAGCCGCACCGGCGCGCGACCGAAGTGGCCCATGTCCGCGTACAGCGCCTCGCCGCCGGTCAGCACCAGGAACACCGCGCCCAGGATCGCCAGCGCGAGGCCGGGGCTCGCCACGAGCAGCGCGATCGCGTGCGCGGGATTGACCGCCGCGAAGATGCCCGGCGCCTGCAGGATTGCGCGCGCCCCGAGCAGCGCGAGCGCGGCGAACCAAAGGACCATGACCGGACCGAACAGGCGCCCGACGCGCTCGGTCCCGCGCCGCTGCAGTGCGAACAGCGCCACCAGGATGGCGACGGTGATGGGCAGGATCGCCTGGTGCATGCGCGGGTCGAGCAGTTCGAGCCCTTCGACCGCGCTCAGGACCGAGATCGCCGGCGTCAGCAACGCATCGCAGTAGAAGAGCGCGGTGCCCAGCACGCCGAGCGCGATCAGCCGGCTCGCCCAGGCGCCGGCATTGCCGAGGCGCCGCTGCACCAGCGCGACCAGCGACAGGATGCCGCCCTCGCCGTCGTTGTCGGCGCGCAGGATCAGCACCACGTACTTGATGGAAATGACGAGCAGCAGGCTCCAGAAGATCAGCGACACGACTCCCAGCACGGCGGCGGCGCTCGCAACGCCGCCCGCGGCGGCCGTCGCCTCGCGCAGCGCGTACAGGGGGCTGGTGCCGATGTCGCCGTACACGACACCGAGCGCGCCGAGGGTGGCGCGGGAAAGCGTGCGGGATTCGCTCATGGGTGGGCCTTGCGGCGCGCCCATTATGCCCGATCGCCTCAGCGGCGGCGCGTCCCCGCCGGCAGCAGCAGCAAGCCCGCGATCAGCATCAGGAATCCGGCGCCGGCCGCGCCGCCGCCACCGGTCTCCGCGCCGCCGGTGCGGGTCACGCGCACGCTGCCGTCGGTCTTGATCCGCTCGCGGAAGGTGGCGAGTTCCTTGTCGAGGTTGACCGTCATGTCCGCCATCGCGGTCTCGAAGCCTTTCTGCTGCCCGGCGCGCAGGTCGCGCTCGACCTCGACCAGCGTCGAGTCGCTCTTGTGCTCGCTGGTGCCGGGCGCGCGGAACAGCAGCTTGCGCGTGGCGACGTCGATCACCGCCGTGTCCACGAAGGTCTGCACGTCGTTCTTGTTGCCCTCGATGAAGTAGGCGCCGACGATGGTCCAGTACAGCAGCGACGACTTCTTCTCCGAAGTGTGCGTCACCTGGTCGTAGGAAACGAGCGCCATCACGTCGAGTCCGTACAGCCGCGCGGTCTGCTCGAGCGCGTCGAAGCCGCGGCCCGAGCGCATGTAGGCGTCCGGGATGACGGCGATCTCGCGGATGTAGTCGCGGCCGGCGAACGCGGACTTGACGTCGTTCAGCAGCCGCATGCGCTCCGCTTCCGGCAGCACGTTGCCGGCCGGCGACTGCGACGGCACGAAGGCGAGCCCGACTGCGAGCGGAATCTGCAGGTGCGGGATCACGCCCTCCTGCCGCGGCGGCACTTCGCCTTTCGGGTACAGGTAGTCCACCAGGCTGCTGGACACGCCCTGACGGGTGCCGCCGCCGTAGAGCCCGGCGCAGGCGGCGGCCAGGGCGGCGATCATGAGGATGCCGAGACGTTTCATGGAGTTCTCCTGCCGCAAGCGGGCTGCGGGAAGGTCCCGGGGTGCCGGTCGCTGTCCATTATGCGCCCGCCCGCGCTA
>CAYXUJ010000087.1:3940-7130 GCA_964468395.1 uncultured Steroidobacteraceae bacterium | reverse complement strand
TAGCTCAGCGGTAGAGCACTACCTTGACATGGTAGGGGTCACAGGTTCGATCCCTGTCGCGCCCACCACTGCACGACAGGTCCCATGCCCGTAATCACCCTTCCCGACGGCAGCCAGCGGCCCTTCGACCGCCCGGTCACCGTCGCGGAAGTTGCCGCGTCCATCGGCAAGGGCCTCGCGAAAGCCGCGCTTGCGGGCCAGGTCGACGGCCGGCTGGTGGACACTTCGTTCACGATTTCCGGCGATGCGAAGCTGCGGATCATCACGGCGAAGGACCCCGAGGGCCTCGAGATCCTGCGCCACTCGACCGCACACCTGCTGGCGCAGGCGGTGCAGTCCATCTACCCGAAGGCGCAGGTCACCATCGGCCCGGTGATCGAGGACGGCTTTTATTACGACTTCGCCTTCGAGCGGCCCTTCACGCCGGAGGACCTCGAGAAGTTCGAGGCGAAGATGCGCGAGCTGGTCAAGGCAGACCAGCCCGTGCACCGCCGCGTGCTGTCGCGCGATGCGGCGGTCGCGCACTTCAAGTCCATCGGCGAGCACTACAAGGCGGAGATCATCGCGGCGATCCCGGCCGGCGAGGAGATTTCGCTTTATGGCCAGGGCGACTGGGAAGACCTGTGCCGCGGCCCGCACGTGCCGTCCACCGGCAAGCTCGGCGCCTTCAAGCTCACCAAGGTTGCCGGCGCCTACTGGCGCGGCGATTCGCGCAACGAAATGCTGCAGCGGATCTACGGCACGGCCTGGGCCGACGAAAAGCAGCTGAAGGACTACCTGCACCGGCTCGAGGAAGCGGAGAAGCGCGATCACCGCCGCATCGGCCGCGAGCTCGACCTGTTCCATTTCCAGGAAGAGGCGCCGGGCGCGGTGTTCTGGCACCCGCATGGCTGGACCGTGTTCCAGCAGCTGATCGCCTACATGCGCGAGCGCCAGCAGGCTGCCGGCTACGAGGAGATCAGCAGCCCGGAGATCATGGACCGCGAACTGTGGGCGCAGTCGGGCCATCTGGAGAAGTTCGGCGAGAACATGTTCCTGACGAAGACGCCGGACGAGCGCGTCTACGCCATCAAGCCGATGAATTGCCCCGGCCACGTGCAGGTCTTCCGCCAGGGGCTGCACAGCTACAAGGAACTGCCGATCCGCTATGCGGAGTTCGGCAAGGTCCATCGTTACGAGCCGTCGGGGGCGTTGCACGGGCTGCTGCGCGTGCGCGCCTTCACGCAGGACGACGCGCACGTATTCGTCACCGAGGACCAGGTGACCGACGAGACCGTGCGCGGCATCGAGCTGATGATGTCGATCTACCGGGACTTCGGCTTCGACGACGTGCGCGTCAAGTTCGCCGACCGGCCGCCGCGGCGGGTCGGCGATGACGACACCTGGACCCGGGCCGAGGAGGCGCTCAAGGCAGGCACGCGCGCGGCGGGCATCGAGTACGAGTTCAACCCGGGGGAGGGCGCGTTCTACGGCCCGAAGCTGGAGTTCGTGCTGAAGGACGCCATCGGCCGCGACTGGCAGTGCGGCACCTGGCAGGTGGACCTCAACCTGCCCGGCCGGCTCGGCGCGCATTACGTGGACGAGCACAGCCAGAAGAGGACGCCCGTGATGCTGCACCGGGCCATCTTCGGGTCGCTCGAGCGCTTCTACGGCATCCTGCTCGAGCACCACGCCGGCAAGCTGCCGACCTGGCTCGCCCCGGTGCAGGCGGTCGTCATGAATATCACGGAAAAGCAGGCAAATTACGCGCTCGAGGCCGCCGAATTCCTTAAAAATCAGGGGCTTCGCGCAGAAATTGACTTGCGGAACGAAAAGGTGGGCTATAAAATCCGCGAACACACGCTGAAGCGTGTCCCGTACCTGCTGGTGGCAGGAGACCGGGAAGTCGAGTCCAGGTCATTGGCCGTGCGCACGCGATCCGGGAAGGATCTGGGCGCCATGCCGCTGGAACAGGTGGCCGCCCGGATCGCCCAGGATGTGGCGAGCCGCGGCCTTGATCATTTGGAGGACTGAGTATTTCGACAAGCAAACGCGTAAGGCGCAATGAGGAGATCCTTGCACCGCAATTACGCGTGATCGGCGCCGACGGCAGTCAGGTCGGCGTTCTGAGCCGCAGCGAAGCCCTCGCCAGGGCGGCCGCTGAGGAACTGGATCTCGTGGAGGTTTCGCCGACCGCTGAGCCGCCTGTCTGCCGGATCATGGACTTCGGAAAGTACCTGTTCGAGCAGAACAAGAAGGCCCACTCGGCGAAGCGCAAGCAGAAACAGATCCAGCTCAAGGAAGTGAAATTCCGGCCGGGCACGGAGACGGCGGATTACCAGGTCAAGCTGCGTAATCTGATCCGCTTCCTGACCGACGGTGACAAGGCCAAGGTAACCATGCGGTTCCGCGGCCGGGAGATGGCCCACACGGAGATCGGGCGCAAGCTCCTCGACAGACTGGTGATCGACCTGGCCGAGCACGGCCAGATCGAGCAGCAGGCTTCGATGGAAGGGCGCCAGATCACCATGGTGATCTCTCCCAAGAAGAAGTGACCGGCGGCTAGCCGCCGATACGCCTCCAGCCCGCGCGAGCGGTGTGAAGAGGTCATAACAGGAGACGACCGATGCCCAAGTTGAAAACCAACCGGGCCGCGGCGAAGCGTTTTCGCAAGACAGCGAAGGGCTTCAAGCGCGGCCAGGCGAATCGCCGCCACATCCTCACGAAGATGACGAAGAAGCGTAAGCGCCAGCTGCGCGGCTCGACCATGGTCCACGAGACCGACGTCGGCCGGCTCGAGCGCCTGCTGCCTCACGTTTGATCGCGACCGAACCAGGAGAGATGTGACATGGCAAGAGTGAAGCGTGGCGTCACCGCAGGACGCCGCCACAAGAAAGTCCTGAAGAAGGCCAAGGGCTACTACAACGCCCGGCGCAAGGTCTACCGCGTCGCGAAGCAGGCGGTCATCAAGGCCGGCCAGTACGCTTACGTGGGGCGGCGCCTGAAGAAGCGCGACTACCGCGCATTGTGGGTGCAGCGCATCAATGCGGCCGCCCGCGGCTTCGGGCTGTCGTACAGCCGGTTGATCAACGGCCTCAAGACGGCCGGCATCGAGATCGACCGCAAGGCGCTCGCGGACCTGGCGGTGCACGACATCGCCGCGTTCGGGGCGGTCGCGGAGAAGGCGAAAGCCGCACTGGCCGCGAAGTAA
>CAYXUJ010000087.1:0-3840 GCA_964468395.1 uncultured Steroidobacteraceae bacterium | reverse complement strand
GGCCGCGGCCAGTCGGTCGGCGGGCTGCACCCGGTCACGCGCACGCGCCTCAGGATCGAGTCGATATTCCGGCGCGCGGGATTCGACGTCGCCGAGGGGCCGGAGGTCGAGGACGACTTCCACAACTTCGAGGCGCTCAACATCCCCGCCGACCATCCGGCGCGCGCGATGCACGACACGTTCTACTTCGGCGACGGGCGGCTGCTGCGCACCCACACCTCGCCGGTGCAGATCCGGGCGCTCAAGCTGCAGGGCGTGCCGATCCGCCTGATCGCGCCGGGGCCGGTGTACCGGCACGATTCCGACCTCACGCACACGCCGATGTTTCACCAGGTCGAGGGACTGGTCATCGACCGCGACATCAGCCTGGCCCACCTCAAGGGCGTGCTGTCCGGCTTCGCCGAGCAGTTCTTCGAGAAGCCGCGCGGCCTGCGATTCCGCCCGTCGTATTTCCCGTTCACCGAACCGTCGGCCGAAGTCGACATCCAGTGCGTGCTGTGCGACGGCGCCGGATGCCGCACCTGCAGCCAGACCGGCTGGATCGAGATCTGCGGCAGCGGCATGGTCCATCCGAACGTGCTGGACGCCTGCGGGATCGATGCCACGCGCTGGCAGGGCTATGCCTTCGGCATGGGCATCGACCGCCTGGCGATGCTGCGCTATGCGGTCAACGACCTGCGGCTGTTCTTCGAAAACGACCTGCGCTTCCTGGCGCAGTTCAACAGGGGTTGAACTTGCGCGTCAGCCTGGCATGGCTCAGGGAGTGGGTGGACAGCGGCTGGGACGCGCCGACGACCGCCGCGCGCCTGACCATGGGCGGCCTCGAGGTCGAGTCGGTCGAGCCGGCCGCGCCCGGATTCAGCGGCGTCGTGGTCGGCAAGGTGCTGGCGGTCGAGCGCCATCCCGGCGCCGACAAGCTGACGGTCTGCAAGGTCGAGTCCGGGAGCGGCCCGCTGCAGGTCGTCTGCGGCGCGCCCAACGTGCGCGCCGGCATGACGGTGGCACTGGCGCGCGACGGAGCGGTGCTGCCCGGCGGGCTCGTGATTCGCGACGCCAAGCTGCGGGGCGTCATCTCGGCCGGCATGCTGTGCTCGGCGCGCGAGCTCGGCTTGGCCGATGAACATGCGGGCATCCTCGGCCTGCCGGACGACCTCGATCCCGGTACGCCGTTGCGCGACGCGCTGGCCCTCGACGACTCAGTGCTGACCCTGAAGGCGACCCCGAATCGCGGCGACGCGCTGTCGATGATCGGCGTCGCGCGCGAAGTCGCCGCCATCGCCGACCGGCCGCTCACGGCCCCGGTCATCGAGCCGGTGCCGGCGGCGAGCCGCGCGAAGTTCGCCGTCAGGCTCGAAGCGCCGGCAGGCTGCCCACGCTTCGGCGGGCGCGTCATCAGCGGCCTGGACCCGGCCGCGCAGACGCCGCTGTGGATGCGCGAACGCCTGCGCCGCGGCGGGCTGCGCCCGATCAGCCTGGTCGTGGACGTCACCAACTACGTGATGCTGGAGCTGGGCCAGCCGTTGCATGCCTATGACCTGCGACGGCTGCGCGGCCACATCGAGGTGCGCGCGGCGCGCGCCGGCGAAAGCCTGGCGCTGCTCGACGGTCGCGAGATCGAACTGACCGCCGACATGCTGGTGATCGCCGATGCCGACGGTCCGGTGGGGCTCGCCGGCATCATGGGCGGCGAGAAGAGCGGTGTCGCCGCCGACACGAAGGACGTCTTTCTCGAGGGCGCCTACTTCCCGCCGGAGGCGGTCGCCGGGCGGGCGCGACGGCTCGGCCTGTCGACCGACGCGTCGCAGCGCTTCGAGCGCGGCGTCGATCCGCTCGGCCAGGAACGCGCGATCGAGCGCGCGACGCAATTGCTGGTGTCGGTCGCCGGCGGCAAGCCCGGCCCGCTGGTGCTGACACAGGACGACGCACAGCAGCCGAAGCGGCCGCCCGTCACGCTCCGGCCCGCGCGCGTGGCCGGATTGCTGGGCGTCGAGATTCCGCGCGACGAGATCGAGGCCATCCTGCGCCGCCTGGGCATGCAGGTGGCGGCCGCCGGCGGCGAGATGAGCGTGACGCCGCCCAGCCACCGCTTCGACATCACGATCGAGCAGGACCTGATCGAGGAGGTCGGCCGCATCTACGGCTATGACCGCATTCCGTGCTGCGATGCCCTGGTGCCGCAGCGGCCGCAGCCGGTCACCGAGCAGGCCGTGACCCGCGAGCGCCTGCGGCTCCTGCTGGTCGATCGCGGCTACCAGGAGGCGATCACCTACGGCTTCGTCGACGCGCGCCTGCAGCGGATGATGTTCCCGGCGCAGCAGGGGCTGGCGCTCGCCAACCCGATCTCGGCGGAACTCGGCGAGATGCGCCTGTCGCTCTGGCCCGGGCTGATCGAGGTCCTGCGCTTCAACCTGCGCCGGCAGCAGGAGCGCGTGCGGCTGTTCGAGGTCGGCACGCGTTTCGAGATCGAGGCCGGCCGCATGCACGAGTGCCAGTCGATCGCGGGACTGATCACCGGGCCCGTGTTGCCGGAGCAGTGGGGCGTCGAGAGGCGGGCATCGGATTTCTACGACCTGAAGGCCGATGTCGAGGCGTTGTTCGCGCTGACGGGGCGCAGTGCCGCAATAAGTTACGTCGCGGAGCGCCACGACAGCCTGCACCCCGGCCGCAGCGCCGCGGTGATGGACGGAAAAACCAGGCTCGGCTGGATCGGGCAACTGCAGCCGGAACTCGCGCGCAGGCTCGAGCTGCGCGAAGCGCCCTGGTTGTTCGAGCTGGCGGTCGATCCGAGCTTCCGCGCGGAAGTGCCTGTATTCGCGGAAATTTCACGTATGCCGGCGATACGCCGGGACCTGGCGGTCGTCGTGGACGAGGCCGTGACGCTGGACGAACTGCGCAAAAGCGTTAATCTCGCTGCAAAAGGCCTGCTGCGCGAACTGCACGTATTCGACGTGTACCGGGGCAAGGGGGTAGAACCCGGTCGAAAAAGTGTCGCTTTAGGCTTGATTTTACAGGAAACTTCTCGCACCCTTACTGACGGGGATGCCGACGCCGTGATTGCTGCGGTGATCGAGCGAGTCAAGGGTGACCTGAAGGCGGGGATCCGGGAATAGTCCGAATGGCACTGACCAAGGCGGAAATCGCCGAAGCGCTGTTCAACCAGCTCGGCCTGAACAAACGCGAAGCGCGCGAGCTCGTCGATCTCTTCTTCGAGGAGATCCGCGCTGCGCTCGCGACCGGCGAACAGGTCAAGCTGTCCGGGTTCGGCAATTTCGACCTGCGCGACAAGAACCAGCGCCCGGGCCGCAACCCGAAGACCGGCGAGGAGATCCCGATCTCGGCGCGCCGCGTCGTCACCTTCCGGCCCGGCCAGAAGCTGAAAGCCAGAGTCGAGGCCTATGCTGGAAGCAAGTAACAACAAGGACCTGCCGCCGATCCCGGCCAAGCGCTATTTCACGATCGGCGAGGTCAGCGACCTGTGCGGCGTGAAGCCCCACGTGCTGCGCTACTGGGAACAGGAGTTCCCGCAGCTCAAGCCGGTCAAGCGCCGCGGCAACCGGCGCTACTACCAGCGCCAGGACGTGATCACCATCCGCCAGATCCGCAGCCTGCTGTACGACGAGGGCTTCACGATCGGCGGCGCGCGCAACCGGCTCGAGGGCGACGAGGCGCGCGAGGACAACACACAGAGCCGGCAGGTCATCCGCCAGGTGCGCGCCGAGCTCGAGGAACTGCTGCGCATCCTGCGCCGTTGATCCCGGCCCCGGCCTGATCGGCTATCATTCCCCCGTCGGAGCGTGGCGCAGCCTGGTAGCGCACTTGCATGGGGTGCAAGGGGTCCCG
>CAYXUJ010000086.1:0-7215 GCA_964468395.1 uncultured Steroidobacteraceae bacterium | reverse complement strand
TGGTGCATCCCTGTTGCGCGCTGAAGAGAGTACAACGCGCTGCGTGACACGATTATGTACGCCGCTGCCCGAGGGTTAAAGCTTTTTCCAACGAGGTTGGCGCAAGTACCGGACGGCACTGGAAATATGTCAAACGAGCGTGCCGGCCATGTATCGCGCGACGAAGTCCGCGAACGGCAGCGTGTCACTGGCTTCGATGCGGCGTTGTTCCTCAAGCGAATCATCGGCTTCCGTGCGCAGCTCGGCGAGCCGGCCGGGGTTCGGCGACGGCAATTCGCGGAAATAATCGCGGTGCATGCGCGACATCCCGAGCGCCAGTTCGAAGAACGCCTGCCCCTGCTCCCGCATCGCCGCCAGCAGCCGCGCCGACGGCAGGAGCGCCGGGTCGCCGAGCTTGGCGCGCTGGGCCGCGAGCGCCGCGCTGTAGGGCCGCGCATCGTCGCCGGCGTCGAGCAGCTCGCAGATGCCCTGCATCTGGTCGAGGATCTCCGCCGCCCAGTCGACGAGTGCGAGCGGCCCGCGCTCGGTCCAGAGCTCGAGGCCCGGTTCGCGGCCGCGGGTCGCGACCCGCACGTGGTTTGCCTCGTATTGGTCCGAGAGCTCCGCGGTCAGCAACGGGCTATCGCGCAGCAGGCACAGCGCGGCGAAGGCCTCGAGGAAGCAGAGCTTGCGCTCGTTGACGCCGACCGGGTCGTAGGCGCCGACGTCCAGCGAGCGCATCTCGACGTACTGCACGCCGGCGCGCAGCAGCGCCCTGGTCGGCCGCTCGCCCGAGTACGCCACGCGCTTCGGCCGGATGAAGCTGTAGTACTCGTTCTCGATCTGCAGCAGGTTGGCGTTGAGCTGGCGCCACTCGCCGTCCACCACGACGCCGAGCGCCTCGTACTCGGGGTGCGGCGTCGAGATCAGCCGCGACAGGTCGCGCACGTACTCGGCAAGCGAGTTGACCGACACGTGCACGCCGGCCTGGCTCTTGTTGCGGTAGCCGAGGTCGCTCATGCGCAGCGAGGTCGCGTGCGGCGCCACCATCGTGTGCTGGCCGAAGGGCTCGAGCGAGGCCGGGATGTCGCGGCCCGCGAAGAACGAGCGGCACACCGCGGGCGAGACCCCGAACAGGTACAGGATCAGCCAGCCGAAGCGCCGGTAGTTGCGCAGCAGCGCGAAGTAGGCGTCGTCCGTGAACGCGCGGCCGGCCGCGTTCGATTCCTCGACCGCCTGCAGCACCGGCCAGAACTCCTGCGGAAACGAGTAATTGAAATGCACGCCCGAGATCGCCTGCATCACGCGCCCGTAGCGCAGGCCGAGGCCGACGCGGTAGACGTGCTTCATGCGGCCGATGTTCGAGCTGCCGTAGCGCGCGATCGGGATCTCCTGGTCGCCGCCCAGCACACAGGGCATGCTCGTGACCCACAGCAGCTCGTCGCCGAGATGGCGGTAGACGAACTGGTGGATGTCGCAGAGGTACTGCAGCAGTTCCCAGGTGCGCGGGAACGGCGGCGTCACCAGCTCGATCAGCGCTTCCGAGTAGTCGGTCGTGATGTGCGGGTGCGCGAGCGTCGAGCCGAGCGCCGGCGGATGCGGCGCCTGGGAAATGCGCCCCGACGGCGTGACCCTGAGCGCCTCGCGCTCGATGCCCTTCAGCCCGCCGGCCAGGACCCCGCGCTCGCGGGCATTGACGAGGCCCGCGAGACGGCGTTCGAACTGGCGGTCGAGTCGTGGCGTGGGCATCCGTCGGCGCATTCTGCGGCTCCCGGCGCCGATAAGGAACTGCCGGCCGCAAGCCGGGTTTCCGCGGCTTGGTCCGGCGCCCGGGCCGGCGTACATTGGCATTGGCAGGCGGCTTTCAGCCGCCGTTCACCCTGTGCAGGTCATCGTCGGGACATGCCGAAGACAACCGCCGCCATGACGGCCCTCGCCGCCGCACTGCTCTGGTCCGCCGCCGCCGGCGCGGACGCGTTCCGCTGCGGCTCGCGGCTGGTGACCGACGGCGACAGCATCGACAAGGTCGAGGCGCTGTGCGGACCGCCGAGCGACATCCAGCGCCGCGAGATCCTCGCCCGCCCGATCCGCTGGTTCCGCGGCCGGCCGTATTACCTGAGCTACGAACCGATCCCGATCCCGGTCGAGGTCTGGACCTACAACCTCGGGCCCAACAAGCTGATGCACCGGCTCAAGTTCGAGGACGGCCTGCTGGTCGAGGTTGAGACGCTCGGCTACGGCTATCGCACGCCCGGTGAGTGAACCGCTGATCCGCCCGATCCGTGCCGCGGACGACGCGGCGGTCGCCGCGATCATCCGCGAGGTGATGGCAAGCTTCGGCGCGACCGGCCCGGAGTACTCGAGCAGCGACCCGGAAGTCGGCGCGATGACCGCCGCCTACGCCGGCCCGCGCTCGGCGTTCTTCGTGCTCGAGGACCAGGGCCGCGTGGCCGGCTGCGGCGGCATCGCCCCGCTCGCCGGCGCCCCCGACGACGTCTGCGAGCTGCGCAAGATGTACCTGCTGCCGGACGCGCGCGGGCGCGGGCTCGGCCGGCGGCTGCTGCAGCACTGCCTCGACGCGGCGCGCGCGCGCGGCTTCCGGCGCTGCCACCTCGAGACCATGGGCGCGATGGAGGCCGCGCAGCGGCTTTACCTGCAGGCGGGTTTCACGCGCCTCGACGCCCCGCTCGGCAGCGGCGGGCACAGCGGCTGCAACCGCCACTACCTGCTCGCGCTCTGATCAGCGCCGCGCCTCGATCCAGCGCGCGATCCTCGCCTGCAGCAGGTCGAGCGGCAGCGCGCCGCCGGTCAGCACCTCGGCGTGGAATTCGCGCAGGTCGAAGCGGTCGCCCAGCGCGGCCGCGGCTTCGCGCCGCAGCGCCTGGATGCGCAGGTCGCCGACCTTGTAGCCGAGCGCCTGGCCGGGACTGACGATGTAGCGTTCGACCTCGGCCTCGATGTCGGAAGGCGCGAGCGAGCTGTTGTCCCGCATGTAGCGGATCGCGCGCTCGCGGCTCCAGCCCTGCGCATGCAGACCGGTGTCCACCACCAGGCGCATTGCCCGCAGCATCTCGTCGGACAGCCGCCCGTACCACTGCATCGGGTCGGTGAACAGCCCGAGCTCGCGGCCGAGCGACTCCGCATACAGCGCCCAGCCCTCGCCGTAGGCGACGTTGCGCGCATGGCGGCGGAAGCGCGGCAGCCCGGTCAGCTCCTGCTGGATCGCGACCTGGAAATGATGGCCGGGCGATGCCTCGTGCAGCGACAGCGTCTCGACGCCGTAGGCCGGCTGCGCTTTCAGGTTGTACGTATTGACGTAGAAGATGCCCGGGCGGCTGCCGTCGGCCGACGGCGACTGGTACGAGCCGCCGGCGGCGGCGGCCGCGCGGAACGCCTCGACTTCGCGGATCTCGTAGTCAGCCTTCGGCAGCACGGCGAACAGCCGCGGCAGCTCGCCGTCCACCTGGCGCTTGACGCGGCGGAAAGCCTCCAGCAGCTCCGCCGCGCTGCCGAAATAGAACGCGGGCTCCTGCTGCACCCAGGCGAAGAACTGCGCGAGCGTGCCGCGGAAGCCGACCTCCCGCATCACGCCCTCCATCTCGCCGCGGATGCGCGCGACCTCGGCGAGGCCGAGGTCGTGGATCTCGCCGGGCGTGAGCGTCGTGGTCGTGTGCCGGCGCACCTCGCTCGCGTACCAGTCCGCGCCGGCCGGCAGCGCCGACCAGCCGACTGTCCCGCGGCAGGCCGGCAGGTACTCGTCCTCGATGAAGTTGCGCAGGCGGCGGTAAGCCGGGTTCAGCGTGTCCGTGATCAATCGCCCGAGCGCCGACGCCAGGCGCGCGCGTTCGGCTGCGGGCCAGTCCTGCGGCAGCAGCGCGACCGGGCCGTAAAACAGGCTGTCGGCGGGATCGTCCGCAACCAGCGCGTCGAGCTGCGGCGGCACCTTCGCCATCACGACCCGCGGCTGCACGACGCCCCGGGCCATGCCCTCGCGCATCGCGGCGATGGCGCCGTCCACCCAGGCAGGGAACTGCGCCGCGCGCGCGAGCCAGCGCTCGTAGTCGGCGACCGTCGCGAATGGCTGCGCGCCGCTGCCGCTGCCGTACTGCGGCAACTCGGTCGCCAGGCCGCCGTCGAACTGGCTGACCGGCAGAAGGCGCTGCGGAAAGCGGCTGCGCTCGAGCGCGACGTCACGGTAATAAAGGAACAGCTCGCGCGTCAGCCGGTCGCCGTCATCGAGAGCCTGCGGGTCGAACGCCGCGACTGCGTCGCGGTAGCGGCGCTCGAGCGCGATCGCGGCGGCCTCGTGCGCCGGCGTCGCCGGCAGCTCGAGGCGATCGTCGAAGCGATGGTCGCCGATGTCGGTCGCAACGGTCGGATGGAGCGCCAGGTACTCGTCGAAGTACGCCTCGACCAGGCGCGCCAGATCCTGCGCCGGCGTCGCGGGCGGAAGCGTCGCGCAGCTGCCTAGCAGGCAGGCGGCCGCGATCGGCCACATCCGGGCGAAGCGTGGCATGCCGGTCCCCTATCCCGCCGCCGGCGCCAGCGGCGGACGCGGGTGCGATATCTGCCGGAAGCGCCACAGCAGGAATACCGCGCAGACCACCAGGCCGACGATCAGCCCGGCCCAGATGCCGCCCGGGCCCTCGCCCTGGCGGATGCCGAACCACCAGGCGGCGGGGAAGCCGATGAGCCAGTAGGCGGTGAAGTTGAGCGCCATCGGCACGCGCGCGTCCTTGAAGCCGCGCAGCGCGCCGGCCGCGCCGACCTGCAGGCCGTCCGGCACCTGGAACACGGCGACGAACAGCAGCAGCCACGCCGCCAGCGCCTGCACGTCGGCGTCGGCGGTGTAGGCCGCGGCGATGCCGTCGCGCGCGGCGAGGATCACGACCGAGGACAGCGCCATGATGGCGCCGCACATGGCGATGCCGCTCCAGCCTGCGTTGCGCCCGGCCGCGAGGTCGCCGCGGCCGACCTGGTGGCCGACGTGGATGGTGGTCGCCGAGTGCAGCGACAGCGGGATCATGAACATCAGCGAGGCGTAGCTGATCGCGACCTGGTGCGCCGCGACGATCTCGGTGCCGAGCGTGCTCATCAGGAGCGCCGCGACCACGAACAGCGCGCCCTCGGACACGACCGAGCCGGCGATCGGCAGCCCGAGCGCCAGGATCTCGCGCAGCGCCGCCGGGTCGGGGCGGTCCATGCGCGCGAACAGCGCGAAGCGGCGATAGCGCTCGTGGCGGCGCTGGTAGGCGTGCATGGTCGCGAGCATCGACCAGAACGCGAGCGCGGTGGCGATGCCGCAGCCGGTCGCACCGAGCGACGGCGTCCCGAGCCCGCCCAGCGTGAACACCCAGTTGCCGGCGATGTTGGCGGCGAGCCCGACCAGCGCCGTGTACATCACCGGGCGGGTCCAGCCGATGCCCTCGCTGGTGTAGCGGTGCGCGAGGAACAGCAGCATCGCCGGCATGCCGAAGCACATCGCATAGACGTAGCCCGCCGCGTGCGGGATCGCGCGCGCGTCGGTGCCGAACCAGGCCAGGACCGGGCGCACGCAGGCGAGCAGGCTCACCAGCGGCACGGCCAGCATCAGCGCCAGCCACACACCCTGGCGGAAGCGCCGGCCGACCTCGGCGTCGCGGCCGGCGCCGTAGGCGTGCGCGACGATCGGCGAGATCGACATCAGCACGCCGAGGCCGAACAGCCAGAACATCTGGTAGTAGCTGCCGCCGACCGCGACGCCGGCGAGCGGCTCGGGGCCGAGGCGGCCGGCGACCAGCGTGTTGGTCAGCGTCATGCCGGCCAGCACCAGGTTGTTGACCACCAGCGGCCCGGCGAGGCGCAGGATCGCGCGCGCGTCGCGCGGAAAGGCGTCCTGGAAGCTGGCGGGTTCGCTCATGAGGCACCGCGTGGCGCGCCGTGGCGGGCCCGAGTGGATGCTGGCATTCTACCGGAACGCCATCGGACCCGTTTTCACCGGAGAAAGCCCATGCTGGTCGGATCAACGCCCCGGCGCGTCGCAGTCATCGGCGGCGCACGCATCCCGTTCGCGCGCGCCCACGGCGCCTATGCAAGCGTCGGCAACCAGCAGATGCTGACCGCCGCGCTCAAGGGCGTCGTGGACCGCTTCGGGCTCAAGGGCGTGCGGCTCGGCGACGTGGTCGCCGGCGCGGTGATGAAGCACTCGAGCCAGTGGAACCTGGCGCGCGAGGCGATGCTCGACTCGGGCCTGTCGCCGGAGACGCCCGGACTCGACGTGCAGCGCGCCTGCGGCACCAGCCTCGAGGCGGCGATCGCGATCGCCAACAAGATCGCGCTCGGCCAGATCGACGCCGGCATCGCCGCCGGCGTGGACACCGTCAGCGACCCGCCGATCGTGTTCGGCCGCGAATACCAGCAGCTGATGCTGCGCGCCTTCCGCGCGCGCAGCTTCGGCGAGCGCATCAGGCCGTTCCTCGGCCTGCGGCCGCGGCACTTCAAGCCGGCGTACCCCGGCACCGGCGAGCCGCGCACCGGGCTGTCCATGGGCCAGCACACGGAGAAGATGGCGCGCGAGTGGCGAATCGCGCGCGCGGCGCAGGACGAGCTGGCGTTCGCCAGCCACCAGCGCGCGAGCGCGGCCTGGGCGGAGGGATTCTTCGCCGACCTGGTCGTGCCCTACCTCGGCCTCGAGCGCGACAACAACGTGCGCGGCGACACCAGCCTCGACAAGCTCGCCAAGCTCAAGCCCTCTTTCGCGGCCGACGGCACGCTAACCGCCGGCAACTCGACGCCGATGACCGACGGCGCCGCCGCGGCGCTGCTTGCGAGCGAGGACTGGGCCAGGAGCCGCGGCCTGCCAGTGCAGGCCTGGCTGACGTTCGGCAAGGTGGCGGCGGTGGACTTCGTCGGCGGCGAAGGGCTGCTGATGGCGCCGGCTTACGCCGTGCCGCGCATGCTCGCGGACGCGGGGCTGACGCTTCAGGACTTCGACTTCTACGAGATCCACGAAGCCTTCGCCGCGCAGGTGCTGTGCACGCTCAAGGCCTGGGAATCGGACAAGTTCTGCCGCGAGAAGCTCGGGCTCGAGCGGGCGCTCGGCTCGATCGACCGCGCCAAGCTCAACGTCAAGGGCGGCTCGGTCGCGGTCGGCCACCCGTTCGCGGCGACCGGCGCGCGCATCGTCGCGACGCTCGCCAAGCTGCTCGCCCAGCGCGGCTCCGGCCGCGGGCTGATCTCGGTGTGCACGGCGGGCGG
>CAYXUJ010000085.1:0-7262 GCA_964468395.1 uncultured Steroidobacteraceae bacterium | reverse complement strand
AAGCCCTGCAAGGACTCGAAGGCAATCGCCCAGGTCGGCACGATCTCGGCGAACAGCGACGAGGCCATCGGCAAGAAGATCGCCGACGCGATGGAGAAGGTCGGCAAGGAAGGCGTGATCACCGTCGAGGAAGGCTCGGGCCTGGACAACGAGCTCGAGGTGGTCGAGGGCATGCAGTTCGACCGCGGCTACCTGTCGCCGTACTTCATCAACAACGCCCAGAACCAGACCAGCGAGCTCGAGAGCCCGTACATCCTGCTGTACGACAAGAAGATCTCGAACATCCGCGAGATGCTGCCGCTGCTCGAGGGCATCGCCAAGGCCGGCAAGCCGCTGCTGGTGATCGCCGAGGACGTCGAGGGCGAGGCGCTCGCGACGCTGGTGGTCAACACGATCCGCGGCATCGTCAAGGTCTGCGCGGTCAAGGCGCCGGGCTTCGGCGACCGCCGCAAGGAAATGCTGAAGGACATCGCCATCCTGACCGGCGGCACCGTGATCGCCGAGGAAGTCGGCCTGTCGCTCGAGAAGGCGACGCTGAACGACCTGGGCAAGGCCAAGAAGATCGTTGCCGAGAAGGAGAACACGACGATCATCGACGGCGCCGGCAAGACCTCCGAGATCAAGGCGCGGATCGACAACATCCGCCAGCAGATCGAGGACGCCACTTCCGACTACGACAAGGAGAAGCTGCAGGAGCGCGTTGCCAAGCTCTCCGGCGGCGTCGCCGTGATCAAGGTCGGCGCGGCCACCGAGGTCGAGATGAAGGAGAAGAAGGCCCGCCTCGAGGACGCGCTGCACGCCACCCGTGCCGCGGTCGAGGAGGGCGTGGTGCCGGGCGGCGGCGTGGCGCTGGTGCGCGCGCAGAAGGCGCTCGAGAAGCTCACCGGCGCGAACGAGGACCAGGCTGTGGGCGTCCGCATCCTGTCCCGCACGCTCGAGGAGCCGCTGCGCCAGATCGTCGAGAACGCCGGCGAGGACGGCTCGGTCGTCCTGTCCAAGGTCCGCGAGGGCAAGGGCAGCTACGGCTACAACGCCGCGTCCGGCGAGTACGGCGACATGATCGACATGGGCATCCTGGACCCGACCAAGGTCACGCGCCTGGCGCTGCAGAACGCGGCGTCGGTGGCGGGCCTCTTGCTGACCACCGAGGTGATGGTGGCCGAGGCTCCGAAGGAGGAGCACGACCACCCGCCGATGGGCGGCGGCGGCATGGGCGGCATGGGCGGCATGGACATGTAGGGCCCGGAGGCGACTCCCGGGCCTTTTCGTTGAAGGACGCGGCGCATCGCCGGACCGGTGAAGAAGCGGTCCATGCTGCAACTTGCGCAGGACCCCGGGCGTCCAGCTATGATCGGGGCCGGGCGACGAACCACAGAGGGCGCGAAGATGTCCGGGGACCAGAGCGACAAGACCGCATACTCACGACGCGAATTCCTGCGGGTGGCAGGGGCGGGTGCCGTGACGATGGGGCTGAACGTCGGCGGGCCGGCGGCCGCGGCGGCGGCCGGGCCGGCGGGTGCGTCGGGCGCCGCAGCGACGGGCCCGTACAACATCGTCTTCATCCTCACCGACCAGGAACGCCTCTTCCGTCCCGGCGAGCTGCCGGCGGGATTTTCGCTGCCGGCCCATGAGCGACTCGTGCGGCAAGGCACGAGTTTCGTGAACCACCGCATCAATTCCTGCGTCTGCACGCCCTCGCGATCGGTCGTATACACCGGCCGGCACATCCAGCAGACCCGCATGTTCGACAACACCAATTTCCCGTGGATCACGAGCATGTCCACCGAGCTGCCGACGCTCGGCGACATGCTGCGGGCGGCTGGCTACTACACCGCGTACAAGGGCAAGTGGCACCTGACCAAGGAATTCGAGACGGTCAACACGCTCGCCGACCCGACCCGGATCTTCACCAAGGAGATGGAAGCGTACGGCTTCTCCGACTATTTCGGCATCGGCGACATCATCGCCCATACGCAGGGCGGATACCGGCACGATGGCGTCATCGCGGCAATGGCCGGAAGCTGGATGCGCAGCAAGGGGCGCGAGCTCGCCGCAGAGGGCAAGCCCTGGTTCCTGGCCGTCAACCTCGTCAACCCGCACGACGTCATGTACTACGACACCGATGCCCCGGGCACGCGGGTGCAGTCAGCGCGCGGCCTCACGCACGTCGCCCGCGATCCAGTGGACCCGCTGTACGCGAAGCAGTGGGATTTCTCCCTGCCGCGCAGCCACGACCAGCCGCTGACGATGCCGGGCCGGCCGCCGGCGCATCGCGATTTCCTGAGGTCGCACGACGCAATGGTCGGCGACATCCCGAACGAGGAGGCACGCTGGAGGCGTCGGCACAACTACTACCTGAACTGCCTGCGCGACGTGGACCGCAACATCGCGACAGTGCTCGGCGAGCTCGACGCCGCGGGCCTGGCGGATCGCACGATCATCGTGCTCACCGCGGACCACGGCGACATGGACGGCGCCCATCAATTGCACGCCAAGGGCGCGGTCGCCTACCGCGAGCAGAACAACGTCCCGCTGGTCATTTCGCACCCGGCGCATCCCGGCGGCAGGCAATGCCGCGCGATCAGCTCGCACGTCGACCTGGCACCGACGCTCGTCTCCTTCACCGGGATCGAGCCGGGCAGGCACGCGGCGATCGTGAAGGACCTGCCGGGCAAGGACCTGTCGGGCCTGCTGGCGTCGCCCGGGCAAGCCGGCGTGAATGCCATCCACGAGGGCGTGCTGTTCAACTACAACATGTTCGCCTACCTCGACGGCGACTTCTTCTACAGGGCCGTGGAATTCGTGCACCAGGGCGGCAACCCGAAAGAGCTCCAGAGCGCGGGCATCGTGCCGGACATGATGAAGCGCGGCGCGGTGCGTTCGGTATACGACGGCCGCCACGTTTTCGCGCGCTACTTCTCGCCCAAGCAGCACAACCTGCCGAATTCCCTGGAGGCGCTGTACCGTCTGAACGACGTCGAGCTCTACGACACCGAGGCGGATCCCGACGAGATGAGGAACCTGGCGGCCGTGCGCGGCGAGTCCGCCGATCTCGTGCTGGCGATGAATGCCAAGCTGAACCGCCTGATCGAGGCGGAGGTCGGCGAGGACCGCGGCCAGATGCTGCCGGGCGGCGCCGACGCGGGCTGGGAAGTCACGGCGGAGACGATGGCGCCCTGAGATGCGCGGGCGCTTCGCCTATGGCGCCGCCGCTCGCGGCGCGCCGAATTTCTTCGCGAAATTGAGGCTGAAGGAAGAGCCCTCGAAGCGGTCTTCCGCGGCGTACTCGTAGACGCCGCGGAAGGTCAGCGAGGCCTGCCACGGCAGGTAGGTCAGGCCGAGCTGCAGTCCGGCAGCGTGAACCTCGTCGCGCGTATCGCCGGCCGCACTGCCGGAATCGTCGCTGATCTGCCACGAGTCATACCCCGACGCGCCGACTTCGAGCAGCAGGTCGCTCTTCAGCGGCAGGTACTGGCTGACGCCCCAATTCAGCGTCAGGTTGTCGCCGGGGGTGATGTCGAATTCGTCCTTGTCGCCGTGTGTTTCGTAGGTCAGCACGCCCGTCACGGCCGTCCCTTTGTTCGTCATCGGGTACCAGGCGATCGCGCCCTGGATCTGGTGCGTCCAGAATCCATAGCCGATGTTGTCGGAGGACTCCGTCTTCACCGGACCGACCACCGGCAGCGTGACCACCTCGGTGTCGTAGTCGCCGACCGGCGCGTAGAAACCGTACGCCAGCGCGAAATCCCAATGGGGAAGCGTCTTGCCCAGCCACAGCGGCTGGACGAACAGATCGCCCATGCCGAACCCGCCGGCGCTGATTTCGCCGGCACGCTGGCCGGCGGCCGACACCAGGGCATCCAGGTTGGCATTGGCAAACGTCGGCGAAATCAGGGCCCCGTACTTGATGCCGCGCCCCTCGATTTCCTTGACCCAGATCAGCGATGGCGCGAGCACGTACAGGTCCACGTCCACTTCCAGCCCGATCGTGGTTCCCGCGCCGCCGCCTGGAGGATTGATGGTGATGGAATCGATCTTGTTGCCCTGGGCGTCATTCAGCCGGTCGGTCGTGTAGAAGTAATTGTAGACGGCGCCATAGAGCCCCGGCTCCGGGACGAAGTAGTCGCGGATGTTCATGATGCCGCCGTTGAAATGGCCGATTTCACCCGCGTGGGCGGCGATCGGCGCGGCAACGGCCGCCACGGCGGCCGCGAGACGGATTCGGTGATTCATCGATTGTTCCTTTTGCTGCAGGAGAATTTCTGCATGTCAGCCATGCCGGCGAAGCCGGCCGCACAGGGCAACGGCATGCA
This sequence comes from uncultured Steroidobacteraceae bacterium, assembly GCA_964468395.1. Classification (GTDB taxonomy): domain Bacteria; phylum Pseudomonadota; class Gammaproteobacteria; order Steroidobacterales; family Steroidobacteraceae; genus SCUD01. Next base: position 2,949 of record CAYXUJ010000085.1, on the reverse strand, counting down.
GTGGATTCTCCTCCGGCAACCCGCAGGCTACTGCTTCGGCGCCGCCTGGGCCTCGCGGGCCGCGCGGGCGGCCGGGTCAATGCAGTCGATCTGCTGCGCAGCCGGCACGCGTGAATTGTCCATGAAGCAGCGCAGCCGCGAGCCGTATTCCTGCATCTGCGCATCGAGCTCGTCGAAATCCATCCGGCGCGGCTTGTCGCCGTCGGTACCGGCGCGTTCCGCGACGACGGCCAGGAGCACTTCCTGGCTCTGGCTGTCGACAAGTTCGCCCTGGATCGCCATGCCCAGGATGTCGTACTTGTTCATCATTTCCTTGAACGCGTTGACGACCGACGACACGACGAAGCCGGTTGGCATGTATTGGTAGAACTTGCGCTTTTTCTTTTTCAACTGCAGGTCCGTCAGTGCCAGACGCAGGTAGAGCACGCGCGGTCCGGGCGACTGGACGATGTAATAACCACCCGCCGTCAGTCGATTGGTCAGGCTTTCCCGCATCATTCCCGATACGGCCGCGAGATCCTGGGGTTGGGCGCCCTTGTAGTCGGAATTCGCGCTGATCAGGACCTCGGGCTCATCCACCATGATCCCGTCGTACTTCGCCAGGCGTTCGATGAGGTCGGGTGCAAGGTAAACGTAATCCGTACCCTTGTCGGCGATGGGTCTTGCCTGCAGCTTGCCGTAGTCGGAGAGGAAGGTCTGGTCAAATGCGCCCGCCGCAAACGCTACCGCGAGCGGCAGCGCAAAGGCGACCGCAACGACCGTTACGGGCCAGCGCCTGAATGTCCGCATGTGAGGCTCCGACGGGATGAATTCCCGTCTATTTGGCGCAGGATTCTCACCTACGGCCTGTGGCAAGTCAAACAGCCGGCCGCGTAGACGGCAGGCGGCGGGCTAGTGCTCCGGAATCGACCAGCCGATGCCGACCACGACCGCCTCGTGGTCCGAAAGGGGCTGGCCGGTGCCGTCCACGAAACGGTCGTCGACTGCCCAGCTCTTTGCGTGCAACCGAAGCTGCGGCGACGAGCGCATCATCACCCGATCGATCCGCTGCGGCTCGGGACAGTCGAGCGCGCGGCAGGCGTCGGTGAGCCCGGCGCCGGTCAGGAGCCGCTGAAAGACCGCTTCGTCCGCGGCCCGCATGTTGGTGTCGCCGGCAACGATCAGCGCGCGACCGGCCGATGCCGACTGGATGAAAGCGAGCAGCTGCTCAACCTGGCTCTGCCGGGCCCCGGCATCGTCTTTGTCGCGCCCGGCGTCGTGGTGCACGCCGTAGACATCGAGCTCCGCCCCGCCCGGGAGTGAGATCCGGGCGCGGAAAAAGCCCTTCTCGGCCAGGCAGTCGTGTTTCTGGTCTGGCTTCACGGTGCCGCTGCACGCGTTCCAGTCGCGGCGCTCGAAGCTTGTTACCGGCAGGCTGGAGAAAAGGCTCAGGCCGTCGGCCAGCCTGCCGAATGGCGGCGCCATCGGTGGAGACCGATAGCGGTGGGTCGACGCCGATGCAAGGTCGTCGTGGTAGCCGAAGTCCTCCTGCAGCACCGCCACGTCGAAGGCGTTGAGCAGGGGGCTGATCAACGCGTGGTTGGTTTCCGGGCTGGATCGAGACAAGCCATAGGGGAGGCCCGCCACGTTATACGTGAGCAGCAGAAAGCTGCCGGTGAGGGAGCGGTCTTCCGGCCGCAGGTCGTGCGCCGGCGCAGCGGCGACGGGTTTCTCGGCTGGAGGCGCTCGATCGCAACCCACTGCGAGAAGGAGGGCCACGATCGGGACGACCCGGCAGTGCTTGCGCGTCAGCATGGTGCGCACACTAGCACTCGGTCGCCCGCCCACGCCTTCGGGGACAACGACGCGCAGTCGAGCGCGGGCGTCGCGGCGTCAGGAGGCCTTGCGCATCGGTGCGCCGCGGGTGCTTTCGCGCAGCCGGGTGCCGACGCGCACGATGGTATTGATGACCGGCACCAGTTCCCGCCCGAGCTCGGAGAGCGAGTACTCGACCGAGGGCGGAGAGCTGGGCACGACCTGGCGGATCACGACGCCCTTCAGCTCGAGCTCGCGCAGCCGGCGCGCCAGCATCTTCGGCGAGATGCCGGGAATGTCGCGCTGCAGCTCGCCGAAGCGGCGCGGTTCGCCGGACAGCTTCCAGATCAGGCTCGGCGTCCACGCGCCGCCCAGGATCGCCATGCAGGCGGCCATCGGGCAGCCCGGCGGGGGCGGGGGCGCCTTGCTCTTGCGGACCTTCAGTGCCATGGGCGTACTCCGGGACGGTTACCGCGAGGATAGTGGATTTTCATGCTTACGCATAGCTATGTACTATACAAAAGTAACTTACTGCCGTTAGTATTGTTCGCGAACGTTGACAACCTACCGGAGGACGCACGCGTGAAGCTCTACTACAGTCCCGGCGCCTGCTCACTGTCGCCGCACATCGTCGCCAAGGAGGCCGGCATTCCGTTGACTCTGGTCAAGGTCGACACGAAGACCAAGACCATCAAGGCGGAAGGCGACTTCTGGGCCGTGAATCCCAAGGGCTACGTGCCCGCGCTGGAACTGGACAACGGCGAGGTCCTGACCGAGGGTCCGGCCATCGTGCAGTACCTGGCGGACCTGCGCCCGGCGTCGAAGCTCGCGCCGGAGAACGGCAGCTTCGCGCGCGTGCGCCTGCAGGAGACACTCAGCTACCTGACGTCCGAGATCCACAAGACCTACAGCCCGCTGTTCAGGCCGGACGTCACGGCCGAGTTGCGCGAGGAGCGGGTTGCCTATCTCAGGAAGCGCTATGCGCTGATCGAGAAGCAGCTGGAAGGCAGGAACTACCTGTTCGGCGACGGGTTCACGGCCGCGGACGCCTACCTGTTCGTCCTGACGAACTGGGCGCGCAGCCTGAAGATCGACCTGTCGGAGTTTCCGAACCTGCTGGCGTTCCAGAAGCGCGTCGGCAGCCGCAAGGCAGTC
>CAYXUJ010000084.1:5730-7328 GCA_964468395.1 uncultured Steroidobacteraceae bacterium | reverse complement strand
CTCGGTGTCGGCGTCGCCGGCCTCCTCGGGCTTGACCCGCGGCTCGGGGTCGAGCGACAGCCGGAAGCCCTTGCGCGACAGCTGGCCGATGATCTCGCCGTGCCGTTCCTCGGGGATGCGCTCGAGCAGCCGGGCGATGATCGCGATCTGCTCGGCGCTGCGCTGCTCGCGCGCCTGCGTCAGGCTCGAGGCGTTGTAGGCAAAGTAGATCGCGAGCCCGGCGATGTGCGAGGCGAGTAGCGTGGCGCTGACGACCACGACCGTGCGGGTCCGAAGGCTGCGGGGCCAGAAGCGCATCAGTTGGCGACGACCGCCGGCGTGAACACGTAACCGGCGCCGCGCACGGTCTTCAGCAACCGCGGCGGCTTCGCGCCCGGCTCGATCTTGCGCCGCAGTCGGCTCACCAGGATGTCGATGCCGCGGTCGTCCGGCGTCGAGCTGCCGCCGCGCGTCAGGTCGAACAGCTGGTCGCGGTTCAGCACGCGCCCGCTGTTCTGCAGGAACACCATCAGCAGCGTGAACTCGGCGCCGCTCAGCTCGACCTCGGCGCCGGCCGCGTCGCGCAGCGTCCGGGTCGCGGTATTGAGCGACCAGTTGTCGAAGCGGTATTGCAGCTTGTAGCCCGCGGCGCCTTCCGGCGCGGCGCCGGCGCGGCTGCGCCACAGGACCGAGCGGATCCGCGCCACCAGCTCGCGCGGGTTGAACGGCTTGGTGACGTAGTCATCGGCGCCCATCTCGAGGCCGACGATGCGGTCGATGTCGTCCTTCTTCGCGGTCAGCATGATGATCGGGATCGCGGACGTCGCGCGCAGGCGGCGGCAGACGTTGAAGCCGTCCTCGCCCGGCAGCATCAGGTCGAGCACCACGAGGTCCACCGGCTGCTCGTCCAGGATCCGGAACAGGCCGTCGGCGTCGGCGGCGCCGCGCGTCTCGAAGCCCTGCTGCTGCAGGTAGCGCTGCAGCAGGCTGCGCACTTCCTCGTCGTCGTCCAGGATGGCAAGTCGCAGTGGGGTCATGGTTTCCGGTTTCGGCGGCCGCGGGAGCGGGAAAGGGGTTCGTTCTTTTTTCCTTCGGTCCTTCGGGAAAAAAGAACGAACCCCTTTCCCGCTCCTGTCTGTTGCGCTACCCGGCGATATAGCGCCGCAAGTCCTCGATCTCGTGCTTCTGCTCGTCGATGACCGCCTTGACGCAGTCGCCGATGGAGATGACGCCGACCAGCTTGCCGTCCTCGACCACCGGCAGGTGGCGGATGCGCTTGTCGGTCATCAGCTGCATGCAGTCGTTGACGGTGTGCTCCGGCCCGACGTGGATGACCGGCTTGCTCATGATCATCGCCACGCTGGTCTCGAGCGAGTTGCGGCCCTTCAGCACGACCTTGCGGGCGTAGTCGCGCTCGGAAACGATGCCGGCAAGCTTGCCGTCCTGAAGCACCGGCAGCGCGCCGACGAAATGGTCGGCCATCAGCTGGATTGCGGTGCGGACCGGGTCCTCCGCGTTGACGGTGAAGAGCCCTGGCGATTTTCCCTCGAGCAGCTGCCGGACCGTGCGCATGGCCTGCCTCCTGAGGCGGTCTTCTCAGGCCATATTACGCCCGCAGA
>CAYXUJ010000084.1:0-5630 GCA_964468395.1 uncultured Steroidobacteraceae bacterium | reverse complement strand
TCTTTCTCCGGCGCCAGGCCCGAGCGCAGCGCGGCCTTGCGTTCCTCGGGGCGGGTCTCGTGCCAGGCGAGGGTGTCGCGCACGGTGTCGGCGAGCGGCCGCGCGCGCAGGCCCTCGGCCAGCGAGCGGCGGATGCCGGTCAGCGAGGCGCCGGCCTCGGCGCCCTTCATCGGGCCCCAGGGCGCGAACGCCATCTCTTCCGGCTTGAGCTGCGCCGCGAGGAAATCCTCGTCGATCCAGGTGACCTTCGTATCCGCGCCGGTGACCGCGAGGCTGGTGTCGATCAGCCCGCCCATGCTGAGCGCGCCGGGCGGCGTCACCGCGTTGAAGTTGCCCTGCACGCGGCGCTCGATGAGGTCGAGCATGAACGCCACCAGGTCGCGCACGTCCACGACCTGGATCGGGTCGGCGGGCGTGCCCGGCGCCGCCATGTCGCCGCCGCGCGCGACGCGCACCGGCCAGTAGGTGAAGCGGTCGGTCGGGTCGAGCGGGCCGACGATGTAGCCCGGGCGCACGATCGAGCAGCGCGCGCCGAAGGCGTCGCGCGTGTACTGCTCGCACAGCGCCTTCATCGGCCCGTAGGTCGTCTCGGTGATCTGCTCCTCGTCCGGATTGTCGAGCACGCCGGTCGGCGAGTCCTCGTCGTTCGGCTGCGCGAAGCTCGCGTAGGCCGAGATGCTGGAGATGTAGAGGCAGTAGCCGGTGTTCGGCGCCAGCAGGTCGGCCGACATCTTCACGTACTTCGGGATGTAGCCGGTGTTGTCCACCACCACGTCCCAGCGCCGGCCCTTGAGCGAGTCGAGCTGGCCCTTGCGGTCGCCGTTCAGCGTCTCGACGTTCGCCACGCCGTCCGGGTCGCGCCGGCCTCGGTTGAAATGCGTGATCGCCCAGCCGCGCGCCAGCGCCTGCTCGGTCAGGTGCGGGCCGATGAAGCCGGTGCCGCCGAGGATCAGCATCGTGCGCGGCGATGCGTCGGCGACGAGGCGGCCGGCGGCGAGCGCGAGCGCCGTGCCGGCGCCGGCCTGGATGACTGTGCGGCGGGTCATGTTCATGTCGTGCTCCGGTGGTTCAACGGGCGCCGGCGGGCGCGTAGCGCCCGATCCAGTCGCGGACTTCGCGGTACCAGGCGAGCGAGTTCTGGCGCTTCAGGATCCAGTGGTTCTCGTCCGGGTAATAGACGAAGCGGCTCGGCACGCCGCGGTTCTGCAGCGTCTGGAACAGTTCCATGCCGTTGTTGAACGGCACGCGCTGGTCGAGCTGGCCGTGGATCACGAGCGTCGGCGTCGTGAAGTTGCCGGCGCCGGAGTGCGGCGAGTAGCGCGCGAACTCCTCCGGGTTTTCCCAGTGCTCGAAGAAGCGCCGCTGCTCCGCGCCGTAGTCGGCGCCGTACTGCGCGAACTCGCTGTACACGGCGGCGTGCGCCACCAGCGTCCTGAACGGGTGCTCGCGGCCGAGCAGCGTCGCTGCCAGGAAGCCGCCGTAGCTGCCGCCGCCCGCGGCCATGCGCTCCGTGTCGATCCACGGCCTGGCGGCGAACCACTGCGCGGCGGCGATCGTGTCCTGATACGGCTTGGCAATTCGATCGGGATTGATCGCGTCGGTGAAGGCCTGGCCGAAGCCGCTCGAGCCGTGGAAGTTGTGCCAGCCGGTCACGTAGCCCCAGCCCGCGAACACCTGCGCGTTCCAGCGGAAGGTCCAGGAATCGGTGATGCCGTTGTGCGGCCCGCCGTGCAGCAGCAGGTAGAGGGGATATTTTTTCGCCGGGTCGAAGCCGGGCGGGTACACGACCCACATCTGGATATCGGCGCCGTCGGCGCCGGTGTAGGTGACGCTCTCGACCTTGCCGAACTCGACGCCGGCCAGCAGCGCGTCGTTGTGCGGCGACAGCTTGGTCGCCGCGCCGTCCGTCGTCGCGATGCGCACCAGCGTCGGCGGTTCGCTGAACGACTGGCGGATGCCGGCCAGCGTCGCCGGCCGGCCGGCGATCGCGAGCCCGGAAAAGCTGGATGCGCCGGTCAGGGCGGCCTGGCGCCCGCTCGCGACGTCGAGGCGATAGACGCGGTCCGTGCCCGCGTCGTCCACCGCCGCATAGAGGCTCTTCGAATCCGGCGCCCAGGCGAGCGACGGCAGCGAGCGGTCCCAGTCGGCGGCAAGCCGCCGGCGCGCGCCGTTGCCGCGGTCCACCAGCCAGGCCTGGTACGTGTCGCCGTAGAAGCCCTTGATGGCCTGGCGGCTGTACAGCAGCCAGCGCCCGTCGGGGCTGTACTTCGGGTTCTCGTCGTCGGCCGGGTTGTCGGCCGTGAGGTTGGTGGCCGCGCCGCCGGCGGCCGGCACCGTGAACACGTCGAGGTTGCCGTCCACGCCGGTGCGGTCGGACTCGGCCTCGAAGGCGATCTCGCGGCCATCGGGAGAAATGTCGTACGAGGCGGCATTGGTCTCGCGCCGCGACAGCTCGTAGCCGGTGCCGAGCGTGATCGCCGCCGGCGTGCCGCCGCTGCGCGCGATCGCGAACACGTGTGCCTGCCGGTCGTCGATGAAGTGATCCCACCAGGTGACCGGCGGGCGGTCCCAGGCCTGCGCCTTCATCTTCGACTTCTCGCGCTCCTCGAGGCGCTCGCGCGCTTTCTGCCAGTCCGTGACGTCCGGCCACACGCGCGAAATGAAGGCGATGCGCTGCGAGTCCGGGAACCACTTCGGCGTCGCGACGCCGGTCGGCACGTCGCCGACGCGCGTCGCCTCGCCGCCGTCGGCGGCGATCACGTAGAGCTGCGGCTGCTTGTCGGCGCCGCGCTTGGCGACGAAGGCGATCCAGCGCCCGTCCGGGCTCCAGGCCGGCTCGGATTCCTTGCCGGGCGTGCTGGTCAGGCGCCGCGGCTCGCCGCCGGCGGTCGCGACGATCCAGAGGTCGGCGTCGCCATTGTCGTTCTCGTCGTCGTACTCGGTCACGGCATAGACCGCCTGCCGGCCGTCGGGGGACAGCGCCGGGTTGCCGATGCGCTTGAGCTGCCACATCGTCTCGGCGGTGAGCGGCGCGGCGGCTGCCGGCGCGGCGAAGGCGAGGGGCGCCAAGGCGGCGGCGGCCGCGATCCAGCGGGCGGCATGTGGCATGAGCGGGCTCCCAGGTGGCGCCGTCGGCGGCGCCGTTCGTGTGGCGCTGATTCTGCCGGGCGCGGGCGCGCGCTGGCAAACCCGTTCCGGCGCGGAATCCGCACGTTGCGCCGCATTCGCGATTGGCGGACAGTGACGGCATGCGCGATCTCGGGGAATTGAAGCAGCGGCTGCGCGCCTTCGCGGCCGAGCGCGACTGGGACCGCTTCCACAGCCCGAAGAACCTGGCGATGGCGCTGTCGGTCGAGGCCGCCGAGCTGGTCGAGCTGTTCCAGTGGCTGACGGAGGAGGAGAGCGCGGCGCCGGATCCGGAGCGCCGCCGCCGCGCGGCCGAGGAACTGGCCGACGTGCTGTTCTACCTGGTGCGGATTGCGGATCGCCTCGACATCGACCTGCTGGCGGCGGCGGAAGCGAAGCTCGCCCGCAATGCCGAGAAATACCCGGCCGAGCGCGTGCGCGGCCAGGCGCGCAAGTACGACGAGTATTGACCGCGCCGGGCGGCGCGGATCAGCCGGCGGCGCCGGCGGGCGGCTCGGCCGGTTTCTGCTCGGCGGGCGGCGGCGGGGTCGGCGCCGGCGTCTGCGCTGGCGGCGTGCCGTTGGCGGGGGTCGCGGCGGGGGCGGGCGCCGCAGCCGGTTTCGCCGTCGCGGACGCGCGCTCCAGGAACCAGTGCGTCACGCCCTGTTCCTTCGGCCCGACGTAATGGAACCAGCGCTGCTCGATGCGGTCCGGCGAGACGAAGCGGATCTCGCCCTTGTGCACGTGGCCGTCCTCGCCGGGATCGAAGCCGGTGCCGCCGTCGAATTCCAGCAGCAGGAGGTCGGCGCTCGACTCGCGCCCGAGCTTGTAGGCGGGCTGGTTGCCGGCGCCGGAATAGTTGGTCGCGTGCAGCGCGCCGTCCGCGAGGAAATAGACGACCACCGCCTCGAAGCCCTGGCCCGCGTTCTGGCGCTCGATGACCGCGCGGCCGCCGCTCGCGACCTCGTAGCGGACCGTGACCGGCGGGCCGCCCAGCGGGTCCTCCATGCGGCCGTTCCATTCGCCCGCGAGCGAGACGATGCGGTCGTAAGCCGCCCGGACGTCCGGTTTCTCGGCCCGCGCCGCGCCCGCCGCGAGCGCCATGGCGCCGGCGACGATCGCAAGGGACAGGACTGTGCGCGAGTACTTGGGCATGATCGGCTCCTTGATGCAACATGATACCGGCTGGCAGCGGAGCATTGCAGGCATGACGGCGAAGAAACGGCGGGCGGAAAGCGAGGCGGCGCGGTTGCGGCGCCTGTACATCGATTGCCGCTACGGCCAGATGCACCTGACCACCGCCTATCCGACCAGCGGCGGCTTCGACGAAGCGCCGCCGCTCGTGTTCCTGCACGACGAGGGCGGCTGCGGCGCGGATTTCAACGCCTGCGCGGCGTTGCTGGGCGTGGACCGCTCGGTCTATGCGCCCGACCTGCCGGGCAGCGGCGCCTCCGATGCCCCGCCCGGGCGCGTCACCGCAGGCGGCCTGGCCGAGGCGATCGGCGACCTGATCGACCAGCTGCGACTGCACGACGTGGACCTGCTCGGCTGCGGGCGCGGCGCGCAGATCGCCTTCGAACTCGCGGCGCTGCGGCCCCACGACGTGCGCCGCCTGATCGTCGCCGGCCAGCGCCAGCCCGCCGCCGCGACCTCCAAGCCGCTGCTGCAACTCGGCAACGACGCCGCCGCCATCCTCCAGCAACCCGCCGCCGAACTCGCCGCCGACCTCCGCGCCTTCCTCGACACCTGAAGGGGACGCACCCCTTTGAAAGGGACGCACCCCTTCAAAGGGGTGCGTCCCCTTCGCGTGGACGTCTGCGGGTGAGCGCAAGCGCGAGCAGCACGGCGACGATCAGCGGCAGGGTCACGAGGTTGAGCGACTGCCAGCCGATGGTGGCAATGGCGACGCCGGCCAGCAGCGATGCCGCGGCCTGCGCGCCGAACACCAGGAAATCGTTCAGCGTCTGCGCCTGGATGCGCTCGTGCGGCCGATAGGTCCGCGTCAGCAGCGTGGTCGCGGCGATGAACATGAAATTCCAGCCGACGCCGAGCAGCGCCAGCGCCCAGCCGTAGTGCAGCACCGCATGGCCGGCGTAGGCCGCGACCGCCACGCAGCCGATCATCAGCAGGCTGCCGGCGGCGATCACGCGCCGGTCGCCGAAGCGGGCGATGACCCAGCCGCTCGCGAGCGACGGCAGGTACATCGCCAGCAGGTGGATCTGGATCACGCGCGCGGTCGCCGCCTCGTCGTGCCCGTCCACCACGTGCATGCTGATCGGCGTCGCCGTCATGATGAAGCTCATCACCGCATACGAAGCGAGCGCCGCCAGCACCGCGACGCGGAATGCCGGCTGCGCCGCGATCTCGCCGAGCCGCCGCGCCGGCGCGGCTTCGGCCGCCGCCGGCGGCATCGAGTCGGGGATGCGCGCCAGCAGCAGCGCCGCCACCAGGAACAGGCCGGTGCCCGCGTAGAAAGAGCCGGCGTAGCGCGCGCCCGCGACCAG
>CAYXUJ010000083.1:0-7395 GCA_964468395.1 uncultured Steroidobacteraceae bacterium | reverse complement strand
AGGATCCAGCCGGCGACGTTGTCGAGGAAGTAGCGGTCGTGCGTCACGCAGATGACCGTGCTCGGGTACTGCTCGAGGTACTTCTCCAGCCAGGCGACGGACTCGGCGTCGAGGTGGTTGGTGGGCTCGTCGAGCAGCAGCATGTCGGGCTTCGACAGCAGCAGCCGGCACAGCGCGACGCGGCGGCGCTCGCCGCCCGACAGCTGGGCCACCTTCGCCTCCCACGGCGGCAGGCGCAGCGCGTCGGCCGCGATGTCGAGCTGGCGCTCGAGGTTGTGGCCGTCCACGGACGCGAGGAACGCCTCGAGCTGACCCTGTTCTGCCGCCAGCTTGTCGAAATCCGCATCCGGCTCGCTGTAGGCCGCGTAGACCTGTTCGAGGCGCGCCAGCGCATCCTTCACCGGCTGCACGGCCTGCTCGACGATGCCGCGGACGTCGCTGGCCGGGTCGAGCTGCGGCTCCTGCGGCAGGAGCCCGACCTTGATGCCGGGCTGCGGCCGGGCTTCGCCCTCGATGTCGGTGTCCATGCCCGCCATGATCCGCAGCAGCGTCGACTTGCCGGAGCCATTGAGCCCGAGCACGCCGATCTTGGCGCCGGGAAAAAACGACAGCGAAATGTCGCGCAGGATGTGGCGCTTGGGCGGCACCACCTTGCCGACGCGGATCATCGTGTAGATGTACTGAGCCATGCCTGACCGTCCGACCGCGGGGGCGCGGATTATCTGCGATGCGGGCGCCGGCCGCCAGACAGGGCGCGCGGCGCGTTGTGCTAGTCTCTCCGGGCACTTCCTGCGGCTGGCGGCATCGCTTGGCAATGAACCGGGCAACTGGCACCTGCATGGTCGCCGGCGAGCGGATCGCCCGCTATGCCTTCGGCGACGGGCACCCGTTCGGCCCGGACCGGCACGAGGCGTTCCTGCGCGAACTCGCCGCCGCCGACCTCGATAGCCGCGTGACGCTGCTCGCGCCGCGCGCGGCCACGCGCCGCGAGCTCGAGCTGTTCCACGATCCTCGCTACCTCGACGAAGTCCAGGCGCGATCCGCAACCGGCGAGGGTTTCCTGGACGCCGGCGACACGCCGGCGTGGAAGGGCGTGTACGAAGCAGCGGCCGACGTCGTCGGTAGCGCCCTGGTCGCGACCGATGCGCTGATGAGCGGCCAGGCGCGCCGCGCCTTCGTGCCGATCGCCGGGCTGCACCACGCCGGACGCGGCCACGCCGCCGGCTTCTGCGTGTTCAACGACTGCGGCGTCGTGATCGAGCACCTGAAGAGCGCGCACGGGCTCGAGCGCGTCGCCTACGTGGACATCGACGCGCACCACGGCGACGGCGTGTACTACGCGTTCGAGGGCGATCCCGCGGTGATCTTCGCCGACCTGCACGAGGACGGCCGCTTCCTGTACCCGGGCACCGGCGCGGCCGGCGAGCAGGGCACCGGCGCTGCGCTCGGCACCAAGCTGAACCTGCCGCTGCCGCCCGGCGCGGGCGACGCCGAGTTCCTCGCAGCCTGGCCCGCGGTCGAGGCCCACCTCGAGCGGCATCCGCCGCAGTTCGTGCTGCTGCAATGCGGCGCCGACAGCCTCGAGGGCGACCCGATCACGCACCTGCGGCTGAGCGAGGCGGCGCACGCGCATGCCGCCAGCCGGCTGTGCGCGATCGCCGATCGCCATGCCGGCGGCCGCATCCTCGGCGTCGGCGGCGGCGGCTACAACCGCCGCAATCTCGCGCGCGCCTGGACCCGCGTGGTGCAGGCTTTCGTCGAGGCGGCGTAACCCGGGGACTGTCCCCTTTTTCCGCAGGAAAAAGGTGGACTGCCCCCTCCCGGCCTTTCGGTTAGACTGCGCCGCTACCATGTTCGACCCCGGCATGACCATCCAGGAGTTCGATCCCGAACTCGCGGCGGCGATGTCCGCCGAAAGACTGCGCCAGGAACAGCACCTGGAGCTGATCGCGTCCGAGAATTACGCGAGCCCGCACGTGCTCGAGGCCCAGGGATCGGTGCTGACCAACAAGTATGCCGAGGGCTATCCGGGCAAGCGCTACTACGGCGGCTGCGAGCACGTCGACGTCGCGGAGACCCTGGCGATCGAGCGCGCGAAGAAACTGTTCGGGGCGGCCTACGCCAACGTGCAGCCGCATTCGGGTTCACAGGCCAATGCCGCCGTCTACCTGGCGCTGCTGAAGCCGGGCGACACGCTGCTCGGCATGAGCCTGGACCACGGCGGCCACCTGACCCACGGCTCCAAGGTCAATTTCTCCGGCAAGATCTTCAAGGCCGTGCAATACGGGCTCGACCCGGCCACCGGCGAGATCGATTACGCCGGCGTCGAGCGGCTGGCGCGGCAGCACCGTCCGAAGATGATCATCGCCGGGTTCTCGGCCTATTCGCGGGTCGTGGACTGGCAGCGTTTCCGCGTCATCGCCGACGAGGTCGGCGCCTGGTTCGTGGTGGACATGGCGCATGTGGCCGGGCTGGTGGCGGCCGGCGTCTACCCGAACCCGGTGCCGGTCGCGGACGTCGTGACCACGACGACCCACAAGACCCTGCGCGGCCCGCGCGGCGGGCTGATCCTTGCGCGCGAGCATCCGGACCTGCACAAGAAGCTGAACTCGATGATCTTCCCGGGCACGCAGGGCGGGCCGCTGATGCACGTGATTGCGGCCAAGGCGGTGGCGCTGCTCGAGGCGCTGTCGCCCGGGTTCGGGGCCTACCAGCGGCAGGTCGTGGCCAACGCCCGCGCCATGGCGGCCGCGCTGCAGGCCCGCGGCCACCGCATCGTGTCCGGCGGCACCGACAACCACCTGTTCCTGCTCGACCTCACCGGCAAGGACTACACCGGCCAGGATGCCGACGCGGCGCTCGGACGCGCGCACATCACGGTCAACAAGAATGCGGTGCCGAACGACCCGCGCCCGCCGTTCGTCACCAGCGGCCTCAGGATCGGCACGGCCGCGATCACGACGCGCGGGTTCGGGCTCGACGAATCGCGCCAGGTCGGCGCCTGGATCGCGGAAGTGCTCGACGCCATGGGGGACGAGTCGGTCGTCGAGCGCGTGCGCGGGCAGGTGCTCGCGATCTGCGGGCGCTTCCCCGTCTATCGTTGACCGCGCACAGGGGGCGGCAGTGCACTGCCCGTTCTGCAACCACGACGACACCAAGGTCACCGATTCGCGCCTGGCCGGCGAAGGCCACCAGATCCGGCGCCGTCGCGAGTGCCTGTCCTGCGGCGAGCGTTTCACCACCTTCGAGACGGCCGAGCTCGTGATGCCGCAGGTCGTCAAGAACGACCAGACGCGCCAGCCGTTCGACGAGGGCAAGCTGCGCGGCGGCATCATGAAGGCGCTGGAGAAACGGCCGGTCGGCCGCGACGAGGTCGAATCGATGGTCGAGCGCATCGGCCACCGGCTGCGCGTGCTCGGCGAGCGCGAAGTCGCCTCGCGCACGATCGGCGAGATCGTCATGGAGGAGCTGCGGCAGCTCGACGAGGTCGCCTACGTGCGCTATGCCTCGGTCTACCACCGCTTCCACGACGTGGACTCGTTCCGCGAGCAGCTGGAGCAGCTCGACAAGACCCGGCAACGGGACCCGGCCGCCGGCCAGATGTCGCTGCTCCCGTCGCAGGGGCGCGAGCCGCGCGGCAAGCGGTGAGCGGCATGGACACGATCGCCGGGCGCATGATGGCGCGGGCGCTCGCGCTCGCCGAGCGCGGCCTGTGGACCACGGACCCGAATCCGCGGGTCGGCTGCGTCATCGCCGACGGCGAGCGCGTGATCGCCGAGGGCTGGCACGAACGGGCCGGCGGCCCGCACGCCGAGGCGATGGCGCTGGCAGCGGCGGGCAGCGAGGCGCGTGGGGCGACCGCCTACGTGACGCTCGAGCCCTGCAGCCACCATGGTCGCACGCCGCCCTGCGCGGACGCGCTGATCGCCGCGGGCGTGAAACGCGTGCACTACGCGCTCGGGGATCCCAATCCGCGGGTCAGCGGCGGCGGCATCGCGCGCCTGGCGGCGGCGGGCGTGGAAGTTGCCGTCGGCCCCTGCGGGGCCGAGGCGCGGGCGCTCAATCGCGGCTTCCTGTCGCGCATGGAGCGCGGCCGCCCGTGGCTGCGGCTCAAGCTCGCGGCCAGCCTCGACGGGCGCACGGCGCTCGCCGACGGCGCCAGCCGCTGGATCACGGGCGACGCGGCGCGTGCCGACGTGCAGCAGCTGCGCGCGCGCGCATCGGCGGTCCTGACCGGCGCCGGGACGGTGCTCGCCGACGACCCGCGCCTCGACCTGCGGCTGCCCGGCGCCAGCCGCCAGCCGCTGCGCGTCGTGCTCGATACGCAGCTGCGCACGCCGGTGACCGCGCGTCTGCTGCAGCCGCCGGGCGAAGCCCTGCTGCTGACCGCCAGCGGCGACGCCGATCGCCGCCGCGCGCTGGCCGCTGCCGGCGGCCGCATCGAGCAGGCGCCGGCGGCACCGGGCGGGCTCGACCTGGCGGCCGTGATGCGGCAGCTGGCGGCACTGGAGGTCAATGAACTGCAGGCGGAATGCGGCGCAACGCTGGCCGGGGCGCTGCTGACCGCAGGCCTGGTCGATGAACTGGTGCTGTACCTCGCGCCGACGCTGCTCGGCGACGAGGCGCGGCCGCTGGCGCGGCTGCCGCGCCTCGCCGGCCTCGACGAGCGCTTGCGCCTTGCGGTGACCGACCTGCGGCCGGTCGGCGACGACCTGCGGATCACGCTGCAGCGGGCCGGCGGGTGAGGAGGGGATCCGTCATGTTCACCGGCATCGTCGCATCGATCGGCCGCCTGCACGCCGTTGCCGGCCGCGCCGGCGCGCGCGGACTCACCATCGAGGCGGTCGGCCTCGCGACCGGCGGCTGGCGCATCGGCGACAGCATCAGCGTGGCCGGCGTCTGCCTGACGATCGAGCGCCTGGACGGCGGCCTCTTCAGCGTGGCCGTGTCGCCCGAGACGCTGGCACGCACGACGCTCGGCCGGCTCGCCCCCGGCGATCCGGTCAACCTGGAGCCGGCGCTGCGGGCGGGCGAGCCGCTCGGGGGTCACCTGGTGACCGGCCACGTCGACGGCGTCGCGCGGGTCACGGCGCGCGAGGAGCAAGGCGGCGCGCTGGTCCTGGCCTTGGCCGTGCCGGCGGAACTGTCGCGCTTCATCGCGCCGCGGGGCTCGGTCGCGCTCGATGGCGTCAGCCTGACCGTCAACGAGGCGGCGGGCGCCGGTTTCCGCGTGACCGTGATCCCGCACACGCGCCGGGTCACGACCCTGGGCCGCCTCGGGGCCGGCGACCAGGCCAATCTCGAGGTCGATCTCGTGGCACGCTACCTGGCGCGGCTGCTGCCGGGACCGGAACGGGGATGAACACGACCGCCGAGCTGATCGACGCGATGCGCGCCGGGCGCATGGTCGTCGTCATGGACGACGAGGACCGCGAGAACGAAGGCGACCTGGTGATCGCTGCCGCCTGCGTGCGCGCCGAGGACATCAACTTCATGGCGCGCTACGGCCGCGGCCTGATCTGCCTGACGCTGACCGACGGGAAATGCCGGGCGCTGCGGCTGCCGCTGATGGTCAGCGACAGCGCCGACCGCCACGGCACGCGCTTCACCGTCAGCATCGAGGCCGCGGAAGGCGTCACGACCGGCATTTCCGCTCAGGACCGGGCGCACACGGTGCGCACCGCGGTCGCGCCGGACGCGCGCCCCGAACACCTGCGCCAGCCGGGCCACGTGTTCCCGTTGATGGCGCGCCCGGGCGGCGTGCTGACCCGCGCCGGGCACACCGAGGCGGGCTGCGACCTCGCGCGCCTGGCCGGCCACGAACCCGCGGCGGTGATCGTCGAGATCCTGAACGACGACGGCACGATGGCGCGCCGGCCGGACCTCGAGCGCTTCGCCGCGGCCCACGGCCTCTGCATCGGCTCGATCGCCGACCTGATCCGCTACCGGCTGGAGAACGAGAGCTCGATCGAGCGCGTCTCCGACGGCCCGGTCGAGACCGAGTTCGGGCGCTTCCGGATGTGCTGGTACCGCGACCACGTGCACGGCGTGCTGCACGTCGCGCTGGTGCGCGGCTCGCCGGGCAGCGGGCCGCCGCCGCTGGTGCGCGTGCACCTGCACGACGCGCTGCGCGACGACCTCGGCGTGCAGCCGGTGCATGCCGGGTGGACGCTGCGCGGCGCCCTGTCGCGCATCGCCAGGGAGGAGCACGGCATCGTCGTGGTGCTGCGGCCGCCCGACGACCCGGCGTCGATCATGCAGGCCGCGGCCGTGCCGGACGAGGAGCGCAGCGCCGTGCTGCGAACGCATGGCATCGGCGCGCAGATCCTGCACGACCTCGGCGTCAGCCGCATGCGCGTGCTGTCGGCGCCGCGCCAGCTGCCCGGCATCGCGGCATTCGGGCTCGAGGTGGTCGGCTACGAGGACTGAGCCCGCCGGCCCGGCGGCTATACTGTCGGGATGGCCGCGCCGCAGACCCTCGAAGGCACGCTCGACGCCCGCGAACTGCGGTTCGCGATCGTGGCCGCGCGCTTCAACGACGAGGTGGTCGAGCCGCTGATCGCGGGTGCGCTGCAGGCGCTGCGGCAGCATGGCGCCGATGCGTCCCGGCTGGAGCTGGTGCGCGTGCCCGGCGCCTACGACCTGCCGCTGGTCGTGCGGCGGATCGCGGAGTCCGGCCGCGCCGATGCGGTGATCGCGCTCGGCGCCGTGATCCGCGGCGAGACCGCGCATTTCGAGTACGTCTCGTCGGCCTGCGCGCATGGCCTGGCGCGGGTGGCGGACGACACCGGCGTGCCGGTCGCTTTCGGCGTGCTGACGACCGACTCGGAGGAACAGGCGCTGGCGCGCGCCGGCGGCAGCGAAGGCAATCGCGGCGCCGACGCCGCCGAAGCGGCGATCCGCCTGGCGACGCTGCTGCGCCGGCTCGGCGGCGGGCCATGAACGCGGCTCCGGATCGCTCGGCGCGCGCGCGCAGCAATGCCCGCCGCCTGCTGGTGCAGGCGCTCTACCAGCGCCAGCTCGGCAACCAGGCCTGGCAGGAGCTGCATGCCCAGTACAGCGGCGACCCGGCATTCGCGCGCGCGGACGCCGAGTATTTCCAGTCCGGCCTGCAGGCCGTCTGCGACGGCGCGGAGCGCCTCGACCTGGAGCTGGGCCGCCATTCGGACATCGCACCGGCGCGGCTGGACCCGGTCGAGCACGCCATCCTGCTGCTCGGCCTGTGGGAGCTGGCGGAGCGGCCCGACATTCCGTACCGCGTGGTCATCAACGAGGCGGTCGAGCTCGCCAAGCGCTATGGCGCCACCGACGGGCACCGCTACGTCAATGCCGTGCTCGACAAGGCATCGCTGACCCTGCGTGCCGTCGAGCGCGGCGCCATCGCCTGAGCGCGGA
>CAYXUJ010000082.1:0-7496 GCA_964468395.1 uncultured Steroidobacteraceae bacterium | reverse complement strand
GCCGCGTGGCAGGTGCGGCCGCCGCGGTTGGTGACGATCGCGGCCGCGCGCTTCATCACCGGCTCCCAGTCGGGATCGGTCATGTCGGACACCAGCACGTCGCCGGGCTGGACCCGCGACATCTCGCGGGCGCTGCCGATGATGCGCGCCGGGCCGGCGCCGATGCGCTGGCCGATCGCGCGGCCCTGCACGAGCGCGCGCGACCGGCCCTTCAGCGTGAAGCGCTGGATCGAGCGGCCCGAGCGGCTCTGCACGGTCTCCGGGCGCGCCTGCAGCACGCAGATCTCGCCGGTCTCGCCGTCCTTGCCCCATTCGATGTCCATCGGGCAGCCGTAATGGTCCTCGATGATCAGCGCCTGGCGCGCGAGCTCCTGCACGTCGGCGTCGTCGATGCAGAAGCGCGCGCGGTCGGCCGCCGGCACGTCCTGGGTCTCGACCCAGCGCCCGGGCCCGGGGTCGGCGGCGTACACCATGCGCGTCGCCTTGGAGCCGAGGTTGCGCCGGATGATCGCGTGGCGGCCGGCGCGCAGCGCCGGCTTGTAGACGTAGAACTCGTCCGGGTTGACCGCGCCCTGGACGACCAGCTCGCCCAGGCCCCAGGAAGCTGTGATGAACACGGCGTCGCGGAACCCGGACTCGGTGTCGAGCGTGAACATCACGCCGCTGGCGCCGCTGCCGCTCTGCACCATGTGCTGCACGCCGACCGAGATCGCAACCTGCCGGTGGTCGAAGCCCTGGTGCACGCGATAGGCGATCGCGCGGTCGTTGTACAGCGAAGCATAGACCTGGTGCATCGCCGCCAGCACCGCCTGCGGCCCGCGCACATTCAGGATCGTCTCCTGCTGGCCGGCGAAGGAGGCGCCGGGCAGGTCCTCGGCGGTCGCCGACGAGCGCACCGCGACTGCGGCGCCGTCGCCGCCGGCCAGCGAGCGGCAGGCGGCAAGCACCTCCCGCTCCAGCGCCGGCTGGAACGGCGTCGCGAGGATCCAGCCGCGCACGCGGCTGCCGGCCTCGGCGAGGCGCACGACGTCGTCGATGTCGAGGCCGGCGAGCTCGGCGGCGATGCGCTCGCCGAGCCGGTCCTGGCCGAGGAAATCGCGGTAAGCCTGGGCGGTCGTGGCGAAGCCGTCGGGCACCTGCACGCCGGCCTGGCCGAGCCGGCTGATCATCTCGCCGAGCGAGGCATTCTTGCCGCCGACGGACTCGACGTCCTTCATGCCGAGGCGCCCGAACGGAATCGTGTATGCGGTCACGCGCAATCCTCGGCGGGCCGGCACCTGTTACGATCAGCCGCGCGACGCGCGCCATTGCCGGGCGTCACGGCCAGCGGAAAACCTGTCATGAAACAACGACGAACCGTCTTCTTCGTGTCCGACCAGACCGGCGTCACCGCCGAAACGATGGGACACAGCCTGCTGACGCAGTTCGACGGCATGGAGTTCAGGCCGGTCACTTTGCCATTCATTGCCACGGTTGACAAGGCGCGCGAGGCGGTCGCGAAGATCGATCAGGCGGGTCGCGACGAGGGCGCGAAGCCGATCGTGTTCGCGACGCTCGTCAACAACGACGTGCGCGACGCGCTGCAGCGCGCCGAGTGCCTGTTCCTCGATTTCTTCGACGCGTTCCTCGGCCCGCTCGAGCAGGAACTCGGCGCGCAGTCGGCGCACGTGCTCGGCCGCGCGCACGGCATGGCCGACATCACCGCCTACACGATGCGCATCAACGCGACCAACTTCGCCCTCGCCAACGACGACGGCGCGCAGACGCGCGACTACGAGCGCGCGGACGTGATCCTGCTCGGCGTCTCGCGCTCGGGCAAGACGCCGACGTGCGTGTACATGGCGCTGCAGTACGGTGCGTTCGCCGCCAACTACCCGCTGACCGAGGACGACCTCGACGGCGTGCGCCTGCCGGCCGCGGTCGAGCCCTGGCGCCGCAAGCTGTTCGGCCTGACCATCGAGCCGGGGCGCCTGCAGCAGATCCGGCAGGAGCGCAGGCCGGACAGCCGCTATGCGTCGGCGCAGCAGTGTGCGTTCGAGGTCCGTGCCGCCGAGCAGCTGTTCGAGCGCCACGGCATTCCGTACCTGGAAACCACCGACACGTCCATCGAGGAGATCGCCAGCCGCGTGCTCGAGCGCCTGGCGATCCCGCGGCGCGTGCGGCCATGACGGAATCGTGACAAACAGCACGATTCGCGCGGGATTTGCCGCGTTTTCCCTGTGATATAGTCAAATGCATGGTGACCGACGGTCTCTGCACCATTTCCTGGCGCGCACGGCCACGGTCATTCGTGAGCCTGATGACGCTCTACGAGAGCAACTACATCCGCCTCGGCTGGCTGGTGCCGGACCTGCGCCGCCTCGCCGGCACCCTGACATCCAGAGTACCCGGCGAGCCCGTGCTCGAGCTGACCGTGGTCGAGCAGTGCCGTTACACGACGACGCTCGGCATGTCCTACCTGCTGGGCGACGGGCGCATGCCGGAGCTCGCGATCCGCGTGTACCACGACGCGCGCCTCGCCGAGGCGCATAGCGCGGCGGCGGACCCGTCGCAGCCGCGGCGCGCGGCGGCCGGCAGCGCGGGCGACCACGGCCGGCGCTGGTCGTGCAACATGCTGCTGAACAAGTGGCTCGAGTACTGCGCCGGCAACGGCCATCGCTTCCCGGTGCCTGCCGCCTGAGCGACGCCCATGGCCGTCCTGATCCCCGACAAGTGGTCGCAATTGAAGCTGCCGACGATCGGCAAGCCGGATCCGGCGGAGCAGGAGCGGCTGCTGAAGCTGTTCTGGAACCGCGCCGAGCTCAAGAAGGAGTTGCAGGGCCTCGATGACCAGCTGCACAACCTGCGCAACAAGCTGAAGCAGCAGGAGAACGCCAACACGAGGCTGCAGCAGCAACTCGAGCAGCTCGAGTTCCTGCTCGGCAACCCGGACCGCGGCTTCGACGCGCTGGTGCACTTCGGCCTGCGGGCACTGTGGCGCGCATGCCGCGAGCAGCTCGAGCGCTTCGCAGCGGACCTCAAGCGCGACCGCCAGGACGCGCAGCGCAAGCTGCAGCTCGCCGAGTTCCAGCAGGACCGCGCGGAGCGGCTCAAGGTCGCGGACGAGCGCCTGCGGCAGGCGCAGGAAGTCGCCGATGCCGAGCGCGACCGCCTGCGCCAGCGCGAGGAGCGCATGGCCAAGCTGAAGGGCTTCTGGCACTACTTCAAGCGCCGCGACCTGGCGGCCGAGATCCTGGCGCAGCGCCAGCGCTGCGTGGTCGCGGAGCGGCAGCTCGCCGACATGAGCGAGGCGCACCGCACCATCGAGAAGGAGCCCTGGCCGGAGTTCCCGGGCCTGACGATCGACGGGCGCCGCGCAGTCAACCTCGCGGTCATCGCCTACGCGCAGCTGCTGTACGCGAAGCTCGCGGTCTCCGGCCTGGCGATGGACGCCCGGCTCGCCAACAACCGCAGCGTGGAGAGCGCCAAGCACGGCAGCCTCGACGCCTGCCTGACGCGCATCCGCGAGATAGCCGCCGCGCTCGCCCAGGTGAGCGGCAAGGACGGCATCGTCGCCGAGGTCAAGGCGCGGGTCGAGAAGATGGCCAAGGGCGCGACCTGGCGCAATGCGACCGAGACCGTGCCGCAGCCGGCCTCGCTGCCGCCGGCCGCGACCGGCGGCGTACCGGACGCGAACGTGCTGGTCGACGACTACTGGGACGTGTACAAGATCCTGCTGCGGTGACAGGGGACTGTCCCCTTTTCCGAAGGAAAAGGCGGACTGTCCCCTCTAGGAAAAAGGGGTGCGTTCCCTTTAAACTTTTTCCGCAGGAAAAAGTGGACTGTCGCCTCTAGCCCGTTTCTGCCGCCGCCACACCGCCCCGCGAAAACAGCCGGATGCGCTGGCGCCAGTTGTTCAGGTCGTCGAGCCAGACGTAGAACAGCGGCACGAAGAACAGCGACGTCACCGAGCCGAAGAACAGCCCCGACATCAGCGCCCGCGCCATCGGGTAGTAGGCGGGCCCGTCGCCGCCGATCTGCGTGTCGCTGACCGCGATCGGCAGCATCGCCAGCAGCGTCGTCAGCGAGGTCATCAGGATCGGCCGCAGCCGGTGGCGCGCGGCCTCGATGATCGCATCGTGGCGGTTCATGCCCTCCTTGCGCAGGTCGATCACGTGCGCGATCAGCACGATGCCGATGTTCACGATCACGCCGATCAGGATCATGATGCCGAGCATGCCCATGAATGTCAGCGGCGTCAGGCTGATCGTCAGTCCCCAGAACACGCCGATGATCGCGAACACGATCGACGTGAGGATCGAGACCGGGTGCAGCAGCGACTCGAACAGCGAGGCCATCACCAGGTAGATCAGCACCACGGCCAGCAGCAGGTTGGTGGTCATGTCCGACAGCGTGTCGTCGCTGTTCTCGACGCTGCGCCCGAATTTCCATGACACGCCGGCCGGCAGCGGGAAGTCCTTCATCGCCGCCTCGACGCCTTCCTTGACCTCGTCCAGCGAGGAGTCGCGCGAGACGATGCCCTCGATGACCACTGCGGTCAGGCGGTCGACGCGTTCGATCGAGCGCGCAGTCTGGTCGATGCGGAAATTCGCGACGGCCCCCACGGTGCTGCGCGAGCCGTCCGGCAGGTACAGTGGCGTCGCCGCCAGGTCCTCGATGGTCTGCCGGTCGTCGGCCCGGAATGCCAGCCGCATCTGGATCTCGCGATCCGCGGCGCGGAACTCCTTGAGGCGGTCGCCGCGCATCGCGGCAGCGAGCGTCTGCGCGACGATCTCGGGCGACAGGCCGAGGCGCGCGGCCCGTTCGCGGTCGACGATGACCTGGACCTCGTGCTCGCCGGCCTTGGCGGTCGAGCGCACCGAATCGAAGCCCGGAACGTCCCGCAGGCGCTGCACCACGGCGCGCGACAGCTCGACCAGCTCCTCGGTGGACTCGCCGGTCAGGCGCATGCTGAAGCCGCCGGCGCTGCCGGGCTGGTCCTCGAAGCTGAACGAGGGCTTGCCGATGATGATCTCGGGCATGTTGGCCTCGATCTCCTTGATCAGCTCGCGCGGCTTCATCGTCTGCTGGTCCTGCGGCACCAGCTTGATCACGCTGGAGGCGTCGTTCGGCGTGAAATAGCTGTAGACCAGCTCGATGCCGAACCTTTCCTTGTTCCCCTCGAGGTAGTTCTCGACGCGGGTGACCGCCTCCTCGACGCGCGCGAGCGGGTAGGTGCCCTCGATGTGAAAGGGCAGCTGCAGGCGGTCGGACGCATCCTGCGGCCACATGTCGACCTTCAGCAGGCCGGTCGCGAACGGGATGATGGACGAGGCCACGGTGCCGACCACGATCAACGCCGCCCAGCCCTTGTGGTCGAACATCCAGTCGAGCCGGCGCAGGTACCAGTCCTGCACGCGCGCGAAGCGCGAGCCCGGGCGGACCGGCGGCGGCGACGGGAAGCGCGCGGTCAGGGTGGGAATGATCGTCTGGGCGACGAACAACGACGCGACCATCGCGATCACGATCGGCATGGCGACATGCACCATGTAGATCGACATCTCGTTGTCCTTGCCGAAGGCGATCGGCAGGAAGACGATGATCGTCGACAGCGTGCCGGCCAGCACCGCCAGGCCGACCTCGCTGACGCCCGACAGGGTGGACGCGATCGGGTCGCCGCCGTTCAACTGGCGATGCCGGAAGATGCTCTCGGTGACGACCACTGCGTTGTCCACCAGCAGGCCGACTGCCAGCATCATGCCCATCATCGTCAGGATGTTGAGCGAGAAGCCGAGGAAGAACATCGCCCCGATGGTGATCAGCAGCGAGAACGGCACCGCCAGGCTGACGATCAGGGTGGTCCGCCAGTCGCGCAGGAACGAGAACAGCACGACCAGCGCGAGCGCGGCGCCGACCAGGCCGGCATTGCGAAGTTCCGAGAGCGAGCTGCGGATGTTCTCGGCCTGGTTGGCGAGCACGATCACGTCGATGCCCTGCAGCTGCGGCAGCTGGCGCTGCTCTTCGATCACCGCCATCACGCGGCCGGCGATGTCGACGATGTTCGCGCCGGTCGCCTTGAAGACGTCCAGCCCGACGCCCGGCCGGCCGTTCAGGTGGCGCCCGACCGTCAGCGCCGGCGTGACCATGCGCACCTCGGCGACGTCGCGCAGACGCACGTTGCCGGCGATGATGAAGTCCCGGACGTCGTCGATCGTGCGGAACTCGCCGATCGGCCGGACCAGGAAGCGCTGCTGGCCGCCGGTGATCTCGCCGGCGCTGACCGAGAAATTGGCGCCTTGCAGCGACTCGCGCAGCAGCGCCACGTCGACGCCGTGGGCGGCGAGCCGCACCGGGTCGGCGAGGATCCGCAGCTCCAGCGGCTCGACACCCTCGAGCGAGACGCGGGCGACGCCGTCGAGCCGCTCGATCGGCCGCTTCAGGTAGCGGTCGAGCATGTCGTACTGCCGGGACAGGTCCTCCTGGCTCGAGATGCGCACGACCACGACGCGGTCGTCGCTGGCCGCGAACATGCGGGTCGTGATGCGATTGGCCCCGGGCGGGAACTGGTGGCGGATCGATTCCAGCTTGGTGCGGACCTCGAATCCGACCGCGGCAGGATCGCGCCCGAACTCGAAGAACACGATCATCTCCAGCCCGTTCTCGGACGACGTCGAGCGCATCTCCTTGATGCCGGACAGGGTTGCGATCGCCTCCTCGGCCGGGCGGGTGATCAGCTGCTCGACTTCCTCGGGGGTCGAGCCGTCGTACGGGATGTTGACCAGGATTCCGGGGAAGCGGATGTCGGGGAACAGTTCCAGCGGCAGCAGCTTGAGCGACAGCAGCCCGATGAGCACGACCGCGACGAAGGTCATCAGCGTCGTGACCGGGCGCCGCAGCGCGAAGCGCGTGTGGATCATGGGTCAGCTCCCGCCATGGGCCGGCGCCGCCTGGCCGGTCCCGCCGGCGGCGCCCGCAGCCGGGAAATGCTTGCGGTCCAGCAGCGAATAGACGACCGGTATCACCAGCAGCGTGAAGAAGCTCGCGATCAGCACGCCGCCGATCACGGTCACCGCCATCGGCTGGCGGATTTCCGCGCCCTCGCCGAAGCCGAGCGCCATCGGCAGCAGGCCGAGGATCGTCGTCAGCTTGGTGATGATGATCGGCCGCAGGCGCAGGCGGCCCGCCTCGACGATCGCATCGTGCTTCGACAGCCCGCGCTCGCGCGCCTGGTTGACCGCGTCGATCAGCACGATCGACTGGTTGACGACGATGCCGGCCAGCATGATCAGGCCGATGTAGGCGACGACGTTGACGGTCGTGCCGGTCAGGAACATCGCCCACACCGACCCGGTCAGCGCCAGCGGGATGGTCAGCAGGATCACGAACGGGTGCAGCAGCGACTCGAACTGCGAGGCCATGACCAGGTAGACCAGGAACACCGCGAGCAGCATTGCGAACTGCAGCGAGCGGAACGAGTCGCGCATGTCGTCGCTCTGGCCGCTGACCGCGGCGGTCGT
>CAYXUJ010000081.1:5218-7629 GCA_964468395.1 uncultured Steroidobacteraceae bacterium | reverse complement strand
CCCAGCCAGCGCAGCGCCGCGTCCAGGCTCTGCACGAACTCGACGCGCACGCCGCGGTTCATCGCTGCCGTGCGGAAGAACTCGGTCTGCTCGTCCGGCTTGTAGCCGCGGAAACAGCAGGCGACGGACAGCCCGGGCAGCAGCCGCGCGGCGAGCCCGGCGTGGTCGAAGGATTCCATCGGCGTCAGGCGCCGCCGCACGTCCTCGCCCTCGACCAGCACGCGCCGCAGGTTGTGCTCGCGACAGGCCTTGCTCATCGCCGTCCACAGGCGGGTCATGCTGTCGGGGGTGATCTCGTAGCCGGGCGCGAGATGCACGTAGAGGTATCCCTCACGCGGCTCGAGCGTGAAGTCCGATCCCGGCCGGGCGTTGTCGGACCCGGATGCCATCGCGTACCTCTATTTCGGCTTCTTCTCCGGACGTTTCCAGCTCTCGATCGTCTGTTGGCGGCCGCGCTCGACCGTCAACTTGCCGTCCGGCGCCGGCTTGGTGATGGTCGAGCCGGCGCCGATCGTCGCGTTGCTGCCGACCGACACCGGCGCGACCAGCATCGTGCCCGAGCCGATGAAGGAGCCGTCGCCGATCGTCGTGCGGTGCTTGTTCACGCCGTCGTAGTTGCAGGTGACGGTGACCGCGCCGACGTTGACCTTCGCCCCGACGGTCGCGTCGCCGATGTAGCTCAGGTGATTCGCCTTGCTGCCGGCGCCGAGTTCGCTGTTCTTGATCTCGACGAAGTTGCCGACGTGCACGTCGTCGGCGAGCCGGGTGCCGGGCCGCAGCCGCGCGAACGGCCCGACGATGCAGCGCGCGCCGGTGACCGCGCCCTCGAGCAGGCTGTGCGCGCGGATCTCGGTGTCGGCGCCGACCTCGCAGTCGCGCAGCACGCAGCCCGGGCCGACCCTGACGCGGTCGCCGAGCCGCACCTTGCCTTCGAGGATGACGTTGACGTCGAGCACGACGTCGCGGCCGCAGGCGGCCTCGCCGCGAAGATCCACGCGCATCGGGTCCACGATCGTCACGCCCGCGCGCATCAGCTCGTCGGCGCGGCGCCTGCGGTTGGCCGCCTCGACTTCGGCGAGCTGCAGCTTGTCGTTCACACCCAGGACCTCCGTGGCGGCCTCAGCGACGACAGCCTCGACTGCACAGCCGTCGCGCACCGCGGCGCCGATGCAGTCGGTCAGATAATACTCCCCCTGCGCGTTGTCGGACTTCAAGGCGGCCAGCCAGCCGCGCAGCCGGGCGGCCGGCGCCGCCAGCAGGCCGGTATTGACCTCGTCGATCGCCCTTTCCTTGTGGTTGGCATCGCGGTCCTCGACGATGCGCACGACCCGGCCCGCGGCGTCGCGGATCACCCGGCCGTAGCCGGCCGGATCCGGCAGCCGCGCGGACAGCAAGGCGAGGACATCGGGCCCGGCGCGGCCGACCAGCGCGTCGAGCGTTTCCGGCCGCACCAGCGGCACGTCGCCGTACAGAATGAGCACGGTATGGCCGTCCGGGATGCCGGGCATGGCCTGGGCGACGGCATGGCCGGTGCCCTTCTGCTCGGCCTGGAGCACCCAGCGGATTCCCGGGTCCGGGAACGCGGCGCGCACCTGCTCGGCGCCATGGCCGTGGACGACGTGCAGCGCGGCGGGCCGGAGCGTGGCGGCAGTTTCGATGACGTGGGCCAGGAGCGGGCGGCCCGCCAGCGGCTGCAGGACCTTGGGCAGGTCGCTCGCCATGCGCTTGCCCTGGCCGGCAGCCAGGATGACGACGGACAGGGGCATCGGCTGGATTGTACCGGAGGGATTCCCGGCAATCGCACGTCATATTCGGGTAGCGCGCCCGGCCGCCAGGACTAGCCTCAATGCATGAAAGTAGGCGAGCTTCTGCGGCTGCTACGCGAGGATGGCTGGTACCTCGTGGCAACGCGTGGAAGTCACCGGCAACTCAAGCATTCCGTCAAACGCGGCAGGGTGACCGTGGCCGGCAAACCGAGTGAAGATTTGGCTCCCGGGACCCTCAACAGTATCCTGAAGCAGGCCGGGCTCAAGAACTGAGGTAATTCGTAATGCGTTACGCCATCGTGATCGAGAACGCCGGCTCGAACTACTCCGCCTATGTGCCGGACCTTCCGGGTTGCGTCGCGACCGGCACCTCGATCGAAGATGCCGAGCGCGCCATTCGCGACGCGATCGCGTTCCACCTCGATGGGCTGCGCCAGGACGGCATGCCGGTCCCGCAGCCCTCCAGCCGCGTGGACTACGTCGAAGTCGCCGCCTGACCGGCTGGGTCATGGAACCCGGGCTCCGGCCCGCGGGTCTATTGGGCATGTCAGGGGGATCCAGCGACGCGCTCGCGCCCCTCGTGCTGCCATTCGCATCGCGGCGGCGCTGACCCGGGCTTGAACGACGTTTCCGCGGAAACGCGCG
>CAYXUJ010000081.1:0-5118 GCA_964468395.1 uncultured Steroidobacteraceae bacterium | reverse complement strand
CTCTCCCATCCGCCAGGTCGCCTTGATCTCGTGGGTCACGGTGTCGCGCAGCGCGTTGAACCACTGGCCACAGCCGTAGGTGTGGCACCAGCGCTCGGCATGTTCGCCCTTCGGGTTCGAGCGGAAGAACAGGTACTGCGCCCACTCCGCGTCGCTGGCGCCCGGCCGCGGCCGCGCGATCCCGGTCTCCCCGCCGTAGCTGAACTCCGGCTCGTCGCGGGCTCCGCACCAGGGGCATTCGATCCTGAGCATGCTCTATGATCCCACCGGGTCCGCCGATGCAACGCTATTCATTCTTGGCCCTCGCCCGGCACGCGGTCAACGGCCATCGCGACTGGCCGCCCGTGCTGCGCCAGCCGGCGCTGAAGCCGGCCTATGACGCCGTCATCGTCGGCGCCGGCGGCCACGGCCTCGCGACCGCGTATTTCCTGGCCAGGGCCCAGGGCATGCGCCGCATCGCCGTGCTCGAGAAAGGCGCGATCGGCCACGGCAATTCCGGCCGCAACACCCAGGTCGTGCGCTCGGATTACTTCCACCTCGCCAGCTCGAAGTTCTTCGAGCGCTCGCTGCGGCTGTACGAAGGGCTCGGCCGCGAGCTCGGCTACAACATCATGCTGAGCCAGCGCGGCAAGATCGGCCTCGCCCACAGCCCGCACGAGCTCGAGCTGCTGCGCCGCTCGGTCAACGCCATCCGCCTGAACGGCGTGGACGCGGACCTGCTGGCGCTGGACGAGCTGCGGCGCATCGAGCCGATGCTGAACCTCGACTGCCGCTACCCGGTCGTCGGCGCGGCCGTGCAATGGCGCGGCGGCATCGCCCGCCACGACGCCGTCGTCTGGGCTTTCGCCCGCGCCGCCGGCGCGCTCGGCGTGGACATCGTCCAGGGCTGCGAGGTCACGGGCTTCACGATCGAGGGCGGGCGCATCGCCGGCGTCGAGACGAGCCTCGGCCCCGTGGCCGCGCCGCGCGTCTGCCTGGCCGTCGCCGGCCACTCGAGCGTGCTGGCGCGCAAGGCCGGCGTCGCGCTGCCGATCCATACCACGGCGTTGCAGGCCATGGTGACCGAGCCGGTGAAGCCGCTGATCAACACCGTGCTGCTGTCGCCTGCGATCCACGCCTACGTCAGCCAGACCGACCGCGGCGAGGTCGTGATCGGCGGCGCCGCCGACGTGATTCATTCTTATGGGCAGCGCGGCGGCCTGCCGGTGCTCGAAGCGAATGCGCAGGCCGCGGTCGAGCTGTTCCCCTGCCTCAGCCGCCTGCGCGTGATGCGGCAGTGGGCCGGCACCGTGGACATCACGCCCGACACCAGCCCGGTCATGGGGCTGACCCCGGTCGAAGGGTTGTTCGTCACCGGCGGCTGGGGCACGGGCGGCTACAAGGCGATCCCGGCCGGCGGCGAAACCATGGCCTGGACCATCGCCAATGGCCGGCCGCATGAATTGATCGCAGAGTTCGGCATCGACCGCTTCGCGAGCGGCGCGTTGCTGGACGAGGGTGCGGCTTCCGGAGTGGCGCACTGATGGGCCACCGTCTCGCGCAGGGCGGGCACATCGACCGCACGCAGCCGCTCACGTTCCGCTGGAACGGCCGTGCCCTGCCCGCCTTCGCCGGCGACACCGTCGCCTCGGCGCTGCTCGCCAACGACGTGCGCATCGTCGGCCGCAGCATGAAGTTCCACCGGCCGCGCGGCGTGCTGAGCGCCGGCGTCGAGGAGCCCAATGCGCTGGTGACGCTCGGCCGCGGCGCGGCCCTCGAGCCGTCCGCGCGCGCGACCATGACGCCGGTGCGCGACGGACTCGAGGTGCGCGCGCAGAATGCCTTTCCGTCGGTCGCGTTCGACCTCGGCCGCGCCTTCGACTGGACGGCGCCGCTGTGGCCGGCCGGCTTCTACAACAAGACCTTCCAGTGGCCGTCCTGGCGGTTCTACGAGCCGTGGATCCGCCGCCTGGCCGGCATCGCGCAAGCGCCGCGGCTGCCGGACCCGGATCGGTACGACGCCGTGCACGCGCACTGCGACCTGCTGGTGGTCGGCGGCGGCCCGGCCGGATTGCAGGTCGCGCAGATCGCGGCGCGCGCCGGGCTCGAGGTGATCCTCGCCGAGCAGGACTTCGAGTGCGGCGCCCAGCTGCTCGGCACCGATGCGCTCATCGACGAAGCGCCGCCGGTCGTCTGGTTCGCCGGCGTGATCGGCGAGCTCGCCGCGTCGCGCAACGTCCGGCTGCTCACGGCGACGACCGCCTTCGGCCTCTACGACCACGGTCACGCGGGACTGCTGCAACGACTGGATCAACGCGGCGCGACCGGCACCGTGCGGCAACGCTACTGGCGCGTGCACGCGCGGCAGATCCTGCTCGCCACCGGCGCGATCGAGCAGCCGCTCGTGTTCGAGCGCAACGACCTGCCCGGCATCCTGCAGGCCGGCGCCGTGCGCCAGTACGCGAACCGTTATGCAGTCGCCGCCGGGCGGCGCGTCGCGTTCGCGACCAACAACGACTCCGCTTACCTCGCCGCGCTCGACCTCACGGCCGCCGGCGTCGCCGTGCCGGCCGTCATCGACAGCCGCGCAACCGTGCCGGCGGCGCTCGCCCGGCGGCTGCAGGAGCGCGGCGTCGAAATCCACACGGAGAGCGTCGTGCTCGCGGCGCGCGGCCGCCGCTCGCTGAAGGGCCTGTGCTTCGGCGCGGTCGGCGGCGACGGCAAGGACACGCGCGAGATCGCCTGCGATGCACTGGGCATGTCCGGCGGCTGGGCGCCGACCGTGCATCTCTGGTCGCAGGCGCGCGGCGCGCTTGCCTATGACGAGGCTCGCCGCTGCTTCCTGCCGCAGGCGCCGCGATCGCCGCTGCTCGCCGCCGGCGCCGTGACGGGACAGGCGACGCTCGGCGGCTGCCTCGCCGATGCGTTCCGGGCCGCGCAGCAAGTGCTCGATGCCGCCGGCGTGCCGGTTGCCGAGCTCGTGCGACCGCCGACGGTGGAGGAACCGGAGGTATCCCCGGCCGTCGGTGCATCGCCGCGCACGGCGCGCGGCCGCCGCGCGCGCCAGTGGCTCGATTACCAGCACGACGTGACGGTTGCCGACATCGAGCTCGCGCTGGCCGAGGGCTACCGGCACATCGAGCACGTCAAGCGCTACACGACTGCCGGCATGGCCGTGGACCAGGGCAAGACCGGCAACCTGAACACCCTGCACACGGTCGCGGAACTGACCGGCACGGCGCCGGCGGCGGTGGGCGCGACGACTTATCGGCCGCCCTACACGCCGGTGACGCTCGGCGCGCTGGCGGCGCGGCAGATCGGCGCGCGCTACGCGCCGCGCCGCCTGTTGCCCGCGCATGCGGAACACGAGATCCAGGGCGCGCACTGGTGGGAAGCCGGCGGCTGGATGCGGCCCGCCTGCTACCCGCGGCACGGCGAGACGCCGGCGCAGGCGATCACCCGCGAAGCGCTGGCCGTGCGCAAGGCCGTCGGCATCTTCGACGCCTCCCCGCTCGGCAAGATCGAGGTCGCGGGCAAGGATGCCGCGCGCTTCCTCGATCACTTCTATATCCAGGACGTGCCGGCGCTCGAACCGGGCCGGGTGCGCTACGGCCTGATGCTCAACGAGCAGGGCGTCATCATCGACGACGGCACGATCGCGCGGCTCGCGGCCGACCGGTTCCTGCTCACCACGACCAGCGGCGGCGCTGCGCGCATCGCGCAGTGGCTCGAGGAATGGCGGCAGTGCGAGTGGCCGAAGCTCGAGGTCTTCGTCACGCCGGTGACGACGCAATGGGCCACGGTCGCCGTCGCCGGGCCGCGGGCGCGCGAACTGCTGGCGCGGTTCGACGGCGACATCGCGCTCGACGCCGAGGCATTCCCGCACATGAGCCTGCGCGAGGGCCGCTTCGCCGGCGCGCCCGCACGCCTGCATCGCGTCAGCTTCTCCGGCGAGCTCGGCTACGAGGTCAGCGTGCCCGCGCGCTACGGCCCGGCGCTGTGGCGCGAGCTGCTCGCCGCCGGCGACGGGCTCGGCGTCACGCCGTACGGGCTCGAGGCCGTGCTGCTGCTGCGCCTGGAGAAAGGCTACCTGCACGTGGGCGTGGACACCGACGGCACGACCTCGCCCGCCGACGCCGGATTCGGCGCCATGGCCGCGCGCAAGAAGGCCGATTTCATCGGCAAGCGGTCGCTGACGCGCAGCGCCAACCTGCGCGAGGATCGCGCGCAGCTCGTCGGCCTGGTGGGCGATGCCGGACAGCCGCTCGCCGCCGGCGCGCACCTGCGCTTCGCCGGGACGGCCGAAGGCAGCGACGGCTTCGTGACATCGGCCGCGGAGTCGCCGTCGCTCGGCCGGCCCATCGCCCTGGCGTTGCTGCGAGGCGGCCGTGCGCACATCGGCCAGCACGTTGCCGTGCACGATCTCGACCGGCAGATGACCGCGACGATCGTCGCGCCCGCTTTCTACGATCCCGAAGGCAGGCGCCTGCATGGTTGAGACCGTGCAGAACCTGCTGGCTCAGTCGTCCATGCCATCCGGCGGGCGCGTGCTCGGCGAAGGGCTGCGGCTCACCGTGCTGCCGCCGCGCACGGTCGTGCAACTGCAACTCGGCGCGAAGTCGCTCAAGACCGCAGCCGCCATCCGCATCGCAGGCCGCGCGCTGCCGGGTGCGATCAACAGCTGGAGCGGAGAAGATCCGGCGCTGTGCCAGCTGGCGCCGGATACGTGGTGGATCGTCTCGTCGCTGCACGAAGCCGCGGACCTGATCGACGCCACCCGCCGCGGTTGCGGCAGGCGCAAGGCGGTCATCACCGAACTGTCCGATGCGTTCGTGTTCCTGGCGCTGGATGGCCCCGGCGCCGACGCGGTGCTCGCGCGCGGCTGCGGCATCGACCTGTCGCTGTCATCGTTCGGGCCGGAGGCCTGCACCCGCACGCGGCTGGCGCAGCTGCCGGTGGTGTTGAGGCGGCTGACGCAGGAACGCTTTGAATGCGCGGTGGACCGGTCCGTCGCACAGTACCTGTTCGACTGGCTGGAGGACGCGGCCGGCGGGGTCAGTTAGATATGACAGGCCCTAGCAGCGTCAGGCACTTACGTCGTGGCGGGTGATTGGACGTCCGAAATGACGTAAAACATGC
>CAYXUJ010000080.1:0-7654 GCA_964468395.1 uncultured Steroidobacteraceae bacterium | reverse complement strand
TCCTGGATCTTGCCGCGCTGGTACATCGTCTCCATCGCGCCCAGCACGCCGCCGCGCTCGGACAGGCTGTCGAACTCGCGGTACACGGCCTCCTCGACCATGTCGGTCAGCTGCTCCAGCACGAACGAGCCCTGCCAGGGATTCTGGTTGAAGTTGAGCCCGAGCTCGCGGGCGATGATCAGCTGGATCGCCACCGCGCGCCGCACGCTCTCCTCGGTCGGCGTCGTGATCGCCTCGTCGTAGGCGTTGGTGTGCAGGCTGTTGCAGCTGTCGAACAGCGCGTACATCGCCTGCAGCGTGGTGCGGATGTCGTTGAACTGGATCTCGCGCGCATGCAGCGAGCGGCCCGACGTCTGCACGTGGTACTTGAGCATCTGGCTGCGCGGCGACGCCGCGTAGCGCTCGCGCATGGCCCGCGCCCAGATGCGGCGCGCGACGCGGCCGATCACGGCGTATTCCGGGTCCATGCCGTTCGAGAAGAAGAACGACAGGTTGGCCGCGAAATCGTCGACCTTCATGCCGCGCGACAGGTAGTACTCGACGATCGTGAAGCCGTTCGCGAGCGTGAAGGCGAGCTGCGACACCGGGTTCGCGCCGGCCTCGGCGATGTGGTAGCCGGAGATCGACACCGAGTAGAAGTTGCGCACCCGGTTGTCGATGAAGAACTGCTGCACGTCGCCCATCATCCTGAGCGCGAACTCGGTCGAGAAGATGCAGGTGTTCTGCGCCTGGTCCTCCTTGAGGATGTCGGCCTGCACCGTGCCGCGCACGCGCGCCAGCGCATCGGCGCGGATCTTCGCGTAGGTCTCGGCATCCACGACCTGGTCGCCGCTGACGCCGAGCAGGCCGAGCCCGGAGCCGTCGTGGCCCGGCGGCAGCTCGCCGCGGTAGCGCGGCCGCTCGCGGCCGGCGAACAGCTGCCCGATCTTCTGCTCCGCCTCGGCCCAGCGCCCGGTGTCACGCAGGTGCCGCTCGACCTGCTGGTCCACCGCGGTGTTCATGAACATGGCCAGGATCATCGGCGCCGGCCCGTTGATCGTCATCGACACGGACGTGGACGGCGCGCACAGGTCGAAGCCGGAATAGAGCCGCTTCATGTCGTCGAGCGAGGCGATCGACACGCCCGAGTTGCCGATGCGGCCGTAGATGTCCGGCCGCTCGTCCGGGTCCTCGCCGTACAGCGTGGTCGAGTCGAACGCGGTCGACAGCCGCGTGGCCTGGTGGCCGCGGGCCAGGTAGTGGAAGCGCCGGTTGGTGCGCTCCGGCATGCCCTCGCCCGCGAACATGCGGGTCGGGTCCTCGTCCTCGCGCCGGTACGGATAGATGCCGCCGGTGTAGGGATAGGAGCCGGGCAGGTTCTCGGCCAGCAGGAAGGCGAGCTGCGCGCCCCAGTCCTCGTGGCGCGGCGTCGCGATCTTCGGCAGCTTCAGGTGCGACAGCGATTCGGTGTAATTGGGACCGCGCACCTCGCGGTCGCGCACGCGGTAGCTGTACTCGTCGGCGGCGGCGGCGGCGCGGCGCGCCGGCCATTCCCGCAGCAGCGCGACGCCGTCGGCGCCGACCGCATCGAGCGCCTCGTTGTAGGCGCGGCGCACGCGCGCCAGCGACGCATCGTCGCATTCGAGCTGCGCCGCGGCGTAGCGGTCGTGCGGCGCCGTCAGCTCCGGGTCGCCGAGCGCCGCGAGCGCGCGGTGCAGGCCGTGGGCCCGACTCGCCGCCTCGGCCGCGGCGCCGGCCGCCTGCCGCGCGGCACGCCCGCCGGCGGCGATCTCCGCCAGGTAGCGCACGCGCGCGCCGGGAATGACGGCCTGCCGTTTCGGCGGGCCGAGCGGCGCCAGGCCCTGCGGCTGCCAGGGACGCAATCGTCCCCACTGTGCGTGCAGCTTGCCGCACAGCGCGGCGAACAGCGCGTTGACGCCGGCGTCGTTGAACTGGCTGGCGATGGTCGGGAAGACCGGCAGTTCTTCCGGCGCGGTCTTGAACAGCTTGCGGTTGCGCATCACCTGCTTGCGCACGTCGCGCAGCGCGTCCTCGGCGCCGCGCTTCTCGAACTTGTTCAGGACCACGAAGTCCGCGAAATCGAGCATGTCGATCTTCTCGAGCTGGCTCGCGGCGCCGTAGTCGCTGGTCATCACGTACATCGACAGGTCCACCAGGTCGACGATCTCGGTGTCGCTCTGGCCGATGCCCGCGGTCTCGACCACGATCAGGTCGAACCCGGCCGCCTTCAGCAGCTGCACCGTCTCGGCCAGCACCGCGCTGGTCGCCAGGTGCTGGCGGCGCGTCGCCAGCGAGCGCATGAACAGCCGCTCGTGCGCCAGCGAGTTCATGCGGATCCGGTCGCCCAGCAGCGCGCCGCCGGAGCGCCGCCGGGTCGGGTCCATCGCCACGACCGCCACCCGGCGCTCCGGGAAGAAGCGCACGATGCGGTTCAGGATCTCGTCGGTCAGCGAGGACTTGCCGGCGCCGCCGGTGCCGGTGATGCCGACCACCGGCGGTCGATTGAGCGACTTCGCGGCCAGGCTGCGCACCCGCGCGGCGACGTCGCCGTCGCCGCCCAGCTCCAGCGCCGTGATGGCGCGCGCGAGCGCGACCGGGTCGTCGGCCGACAGCGAGCCGCCGTCGAACGCCGGCCGCGGCGCCGCCATCACCCGCCGGAACACGTCGTCGATCATGCCGTCGAGCCCGAGCTTCAGGCCGTCGTCGGGCGTGTAGATCTTCTCGACGCCATAGGCCTCGAGCTCCGCGACCTCGTGCGGCGCGATGGTCCCGCCGCCGCCGACCACGACGCGGACGTGGCCCGCGCCCTGCTCGCGCAGCATGTCCACCATGTAGCGGAAATACTCGTTGTGGCCGCCCTGGTAACTGCTGACCGCGACGCCATCGGCGTCTTCCTGGATCGCCGCCCGCACGATGTCGGCGACGCTGCGGTTGTGGCCGAGGTGGATCACCTCGGCGCCATGCGCCTGCAGGATGCGGCGGATGATGTTGATGGCGGCGTCGTGGCCGTCGAACAGCGACGCGGCGCTGACGAAGCGCAGCGGGCCGCGCGCCGCTTCTGCCGCCTTGTCGATGCGTTCGGCCGGGCTGCTCATCGCGGGTCTCCAGCGTGCCGGTCCGACAGTTTAGCGGCAGCCGCCGCCTGGACCAATGCGCGGGCCGGGCGCCGGCGGCAATTGCAATCCCCGCGCGGCGATGCTGTCATGGCCCGGTCTGGCAACAGGAGTTCGGCTTGGACCCGGCAGGGCAGGATGTCTGTTCGACGCGCGAGGCGGCCGACCGGCTCGGCGTCTCGCTGCGCACCGTGCAGCTGTGGTCCGAGGCCGGCCTGCTGCGGGCCTGGAAGACGCCCGGCGGCCACCGCCGCATCCTGACCGACTCGGTCGAGGAACTGCTGCAGCGGCGCGGCACGGAAGCCGCTCGCCGGGCGCCGGGCGGCCTGTACCAGGTGCTCGTGGTCGAGGACGAGCCCGATTTCCGGCAGCTGTTCGAGCTGCACCTGCGCTCCTGGGAGCTGCCGATCGAACTGCGCAGCGCACCGAGCGGCTTCGACGCGCTGATGTCGATCGGCGCGTCGCGGCCCGACCTGCTGATCACGGACCTGCGCATGTCCGGCATCGACGGCTTCGAAATGCTGCGCGCGCTCAAGGCCTCCGGCGCCATCAGCGAGCTCGAGATCATCGTCGTCACGGCGCTCACCGAGCACACGATCGCCGAACGCGGCGGCCTGCCGGAAGGCGTGACCGTCCTGCACAAGCCCCTGCGTTTCGCCGAACTGCGCGAGCAGATCGGCGGGCTGATCGCCCACTGGCAGCGCCAGGCCGCCGGCTGACCGGCCCGGCCAGCGCAGGCGACATTTGCTTTTTTGCAGGGCAAAATAGCCCGGTCGCAACTGCCCAGGACCCAGCCCATGGCCAACGATCCGGTCGTCATCCTCGCCGCGCGCCGCACGCCCATCGGGGCGATGCTGGGCGCCTTCTCGGCCGTCGCGGCCCCGGCGCTCGGCGCCGCCGCCATGCGTGCCGCGCTCGACAGCGCGGGCGCCGAGCCCGGCCTCCTCCAGGAGGTGGTCATGGGCTGCGTGCTGCCGGCCGGCCAGGGCCAGGCGCCGGCACGCCAGGCCGCGCTCGCCGCCGGCGTGCCGCAGTCGGTGCCGGCGACGACCGTCAACAAGATGTGCGGCTCCGGCATGCGCGCGGTCATGTACGGCGCCGACCAGATCGCCGCCGGCAGCGCGGACTTCGTGCTGGCCGGCGGGCTCGAATCCATGACCAACGCGCCCTACCTGCTGCCCAAGGCGCGCGCCGGCTATCGCATGGGCCACGGCGAGATCCTCGACCACATGTTCTACGATGGCCTGCAGAGCCCCTGGGACGGCAAGCTGATGGGCTGCTTCGCCGACGCAACCGCGGCGAAGTACGGCTTCACGCGCGCCGACCAGGACGCTTTCGCCGCCGAGTCGGTGCGGCGCGCGGTGGCGGCCGTCGAATCCGGCGCTTTCGAGGCCGAGATCGCCCCGGTCACCATCACCGACCGCAAGGGCGAGCGCGTGGTCGCACGCGACGAGACGCCGTTCACCGTGTCGGTGGACAAGATCCCGAAGCTCAAGCCCGCCTTCGGCAAGGACGGCACGGTCACCGCCGCGAGTTCCTCGTCGATCGCCGACGGCGCGGCCGCGCTGGTGCTGGCGCGGGCGAGCGCGGCGGCCGGCGCCGGGCTCAAGCCGGTCGCCCGGATCGTCGCCCATGCCAGCCATGCGCACGCGCCGGAGTGGTTCACGACCGCGCCGGGCGGCGCCATCGCGACCGTGCTGAAGCGCGCCGGCTGGAAGGCCGCCGACGTCGACCTGTACGAGATCAACGAGGCGTTTGCGGTCGTGACCATGGCAGCGATGAAGGACGCGGGCATCACCCACGACCGCGTCAACGTCCATGGCGGCGCCTGCGCGCTCGGTCACCCGATCGGCGCCACGGGTGCGCGCATCCTGACGACCCTGGTTCACGCGCTGCGCCGGCACGGCAAGAAGCGCGGGCTCGCCGCGCTCTGCATCGGCGGCGGCGAAGCGACGGCAGTCGCGATCGAACTCAGCTGAGGCCACCGGCGGCGGCCAGCGCGTCGCCGACCTCGGTCGACAGCGGGATGCCCGCGACCTCGTAACCGCGCCGGAAGTCGCGCACGTGGCGCGACATCCAGACCGACGCCGCCGCGGCGTCGCCCGCCCTGATCGCCGCGACGATCTCCTTCTGCGCCGACTCGATGCGGGCGCGCGCCTGCGGCACGCGGTCGATGATCACGGCCAGGCTCGGCTTCAGCAGCCGCAGCATCGGCTCGTTCAGCAACGGATAGACCGGGTTGCCGCCCGCCTCGCCGAGCGCATCGAAGAAATCGGCGACGTCCTGCACCGCGGCTTCGCGCTCGCCCTCGCGGGCGGCGAAACGCGCCGCGACCGCCTCGAGTTTCGCCAGCGCCGCTTTCGAGCGGCGTTCCGCCGCCGCCGCGGCGATGCCCGGCTGCACCCCCTGCAGCGCTTCCCACACGTCGACGACGCGCGCCCGATGCAGGGCCAGCGCCTGCGACAGGCCGCCGCCGACCGCCTCGCGCGTCGGCCGCGTCACGTACAGGCGCTTGCCCCCGGCGCGGCGGCTGACGAGCCCGGCGCTCTCCAGCTTGCGCAAGGCCTCGCGCACGGTCGAGCGGTTCACGGCGAACTGCCGCGCGAGTTCGGTCTCGGTCGGCAGTGGCTGCCCCTCCGGCAGTTCGCGCCGGAGAATCCGGGCCCGGATCGCTTCCGAGACCCGCCAATAGGCCGGTTCATGGCCGAGCGGTTCGAACATGGCTCGCATTTCCTCATGCAGGCGCTTGTCTGTCGGATTGTCGGACAATATGATGGCCCCGGCAAGTCATGCCCCTGCCAGCGGAGGTCGCGTGTTCCCGATCGACTTCGATTTCCAGCTCGGCGAGCGCGTGGACGAACTGCGCCAGGCGGTGCGGGAATTCGCCCTGCGCCGCATCGCGCCGCAGGCCGACGAAATCGACCGCAGCAACCGCTTTCCGCGCGAGCTCTGGCCCGAGCTGGGCGAGATGGGGCTGCTCGGCATGACCGTACCCGAGGAATACGGCGGGCTTGGCTTCGGTTACCTCGAGCACGTCGTGGCCATGGAGGAGATCAGCCGCGTGTCCGGCTCGATCGGCCTGTCCTACGGCGCGCACTCCAACCTGTGCGTCAACCAGCTGCGCCGCTTCGGCACCGAGGCGCAGAAGAAACGCTACCTGCCGCGCCTGGTCAGCGGCGAGCACGTCGGCGCGCTCGCCATGAGCGAGCCGGGCTCCGGCTCGGACGTGGTGTCGATGCGCGCGCGCGCGGAACGCCGCGACGGCGGCTGGCTGCTGAACGGCAGCAAGATGTGGATCACCAACGGCCCGGAGGCCGACACCGCGGTGGTCTATGCGACGATCGAGCCCGGCAGCGGCGCCGCCGGCATCACCGCTTTCATCATCGAGCGCGGCATGAAGGGATTCCGCGCCGCGCAGAAGCTCGACAAGCTCGGCATGCGCGGCTCGGACACCTGCGAGCTGGTGTTCCAGGACTGCTTCGTGCCGGACGCCAACCTGCTCGGCCAGGCCGGCGGCGGCGCCGAGATCCTGATGTCCGGCCTCGACTACGAGCGGGTGGTGCTGAGCGGCGGGCCGCTCGGGCTGATGCGCGCGGCGCTCGACCTGATCGTGCCCTACCTGCACGACCGCGAGCAGTTCGGCCGGCCGATCGGCAGCTTCCAGCTGATGCAGGCCAAGCTCGCCGACCTGTACGCCGACTGCAATGCCTCGCGCGCCTACACCTATGCCGTCGCGCGCGCCTGCGATGCTGGCCGCACGACGCGCTACGATGCCGCTGCCTGCCTGCTCGCCGCTTCCGAGCACGCGACGCGGGCCGGGCTGGAGGCGATACAGGCCCTGGGCGGCAATGGCTACATCAACGAATTTCCCGCGGGACGCATCCTGCGCGACGCGAAGCTCTACGAGATC
The DNA here is from genome assembly GCA_964468395.1 of uncultured Steroidobacteraceae bacterium. Taxonomy (GTDB): domain Bacteria; phylum Pseudomonadota; class Gammaproteobacteria; order Steroidobacterales; family Steroidobacteraceae; genus SCUD01. The sequence goes on along the minus strand of CAYXUJ010000080.1, from coordinate 631 downwards.
GGCGCCGGCACCAACGAGATCCGGCGCATGCTGATCGGCCGCGAGCTGTTCCGGGCGACCGCGCCATGACCCGCATCGTCTCGCGCACGGACGCCGGCAGCCAGGAGTTCCGCGACAACGCGGCGCGGATGCAGGCGCTGGTCGCGGAGTTGCGCGGCCGGCTCGACGCGGCCGCAGCGGGCGGCGGCGAGGAAGCGCGCGCGAAACACCTCGCGCGCGGCAAGCTGCTGCCGCGCGACCGCATCGAGGCCCTGCTCGACCCGGGCAGCCCGTTCCTGGAGATCGCGCCGCTGGCGGCGGACGGCATGTACGACGGCGATGCGCCCGGCGCCGGGCTCGTGGCGGGCATCGGCCGCATCCTCGGACGGGAGCTGGTCGTGGTCGCGAACGACGCCACGGTCAAGGGCGGCACCTACTACCCGGTCACGGTCAAGAAGCACCTGCGCGCGCAGGAAATCGCGCTCGAGAACCGCCTGCCCTGCGTCTACCTGGTGGACTCCGGCGGCGCCTTCCTGCCGCTGCAGGACGAGGTGTTCCCGGACCGCGAGCACTTCGGGCGGATCTTCTACAACCAGGCGCGCCTGTCGGCGGCCGGCATCCCGCAGGTCGCGGTGGTGATGGGCTCCTGCAC
>CAYXUJ010000079.1:0-8410 GCA_964468395.1 uncultured Steroidobacteraceae bacterium | reverse complement strand
CCAGTCGAGCCACCATCTTAGTCCGCCTGCGGGTTTGCACAACCGGCAAGGCTTTCGCATACTCGGCGGCGCCATCGAATAACGAGAAAGGCGGCACTGTGGTCTTCAATTCGCTCACGTTCATCGTGTTCTTCGCGGTGGTGTTGCTGCTGCACCGCCTGCCGCTGCCGTGGACCGCGAAGAAGGCGAACCTGCTGCTGGCGAGCTACGTGTTCTACGCGGCCTGGAACCCGCCGTTCGTCGTGCTGCTGTGGATCTCGACGCTCGTGGACTGGTACATCGCCAAGGCGATCTGGCGCGTACGCGATCGCTCCGCCGCACACCGGCGCGCCTGGCTCGTGATCTCGGTCGCGGTCAACCTGGGCTTCCTCGGCTTCTTCAAGTACGGCGAGTTCCTGCTGCAGAACTGGCAGGTGCTGATGGCGTCGATCGGCATCGAGTACGTGCCGCCGGCGTGGAACATCATCCTGCCGGTCGGCATCTCGTTCTACACCTTCCAGACCATGTCCTACACGCTGGACGTGTACCTCGGACGCTCGAAGCCCGTGGGCTCCTTCCTCGATTTCGCATTGTTCGTGACCTTCTTCCCGCAGCTCGTCGCCGGCCCGATCGTGCGCCCGGGCCAGCTCGTGCCGCAGTTCGCCGCGCCGCGGCAGGCGACTCGCGACCAGTTGCTGTGGGGCCTCGGGCTCATGGTGCTCGGCCTGTTCATGAAGATCGTGATCGCGGACGCCGGCCTCGCGCAGACCGCGGACCGGGTGTTCGGCTCGGAGCAGCCGGTCGGCTTCGCCGACGCCTGGCTCGGGACGCTCGCGTTCTCGGGACAGATCTTCTGCGACTTCGCCGGTTACTCGACCATCGCGATCGGCGCGGCGCTGTGCCTCGGGTTCGCGCTGCCCGACAACTTCCGCATGCCGTACGCGGCGATCGGCTTCTCGGACTTCTGGCGGCGCTGGCACATCTCGCTGTCCACCTGGCTGCGCGACTACCTGTACATCCCGCTCGGCGGCAACCGCGGCAGCGAGGTGCGCACCTACGTCAACCTGATGCTGACGATGCTGCTGGGCGGCCTGTGGCATGGCGCCAGCTGGACCTTCGTCGTGTGGGGCGGATTGCACGGTTTCTATCTCGCCGCGGAGCGCTGGATCCGCGGGCGCGCCGGCGTGCAGGGCGACCCGGCAGGGGCGATGAACCGCTTTGCCCTCGCGCTCCTGACCTACCTGCTGGTCAACGTCACCTGGGTGTTCTTCCGCGCCGATACCTTCACCGGCGCGGCGGCCGTGCTCTCCGGGATGGCGGGCCTCGCGGCCGAGCCGGTGGCCGTGCTGCCGACGATGTTCATGATCAAGACCGGCGTCATCGTCGTGAGCATGGTCGCGATCCACTGGTGGCTGCGCAGCCGCACGCTGGAGGAGGTCGTCGCACGCACGCCCTGGTGGCTGACCGGCCTGGTCCTGGCGGCGATGCTGTTCGCGACCATCGTTGCGCAGGGCTCGGGCGAAGCATTCATCTACTTCCAGTTCTAGGCGATGGCGATGGGCGCAATGGCAATGCAGCAGGACGACGTGACCACGCGGGAGATCCCCGGCGCGCCCCTGCCGGCAATTGCCTGGCTGGCGTTGGCGATTTCCATCGCCGGCATGGCGGCCTGGGAGTGGCAGATGCGCACGCTCGGCCTGCGTGCCGGCGACCTGGGCGACAGCGCCTCGCACTGGACGGTGGAGCGGCGCAAGATCGCCGCGGGCGAGCACGACGACGTCGTGATCTTCGGCTCCTCGCGCATCCTGTTCGACACCGACCTCGACGCCTGGGAAGAAATGACCGGGCGACGGCCGATCCAGCTCGCGCTGCCGGGCACGAGTCCGCGGTTCCTGCTGAAAGGCTTCGCGGCGGACGACGATTTCGACGGCCTCGTGGTGGTCGGCGTGACGCCCGAGGCTTTCTTCGCGGATTTCACGACCGCGTTTCCGGAATATCGCGGGCTCAATGAGCTCTGGCTCGAGGAATCGCCGTCGCAGCGGTTTGGTCACCAGCTTGGTATCGTCCTGTCGCGGTACTTTGCTTTTCTGGACCAGAACTACCGGCTCGGCACGCTGATCGACCGCATCGAGGTGCCGGACCGGCAGGGCGTGCGCCGGCCGTACATGGACGTCTGGAAGCTGGCGGAAGTCGGAGCCGACCGGCAGTATTTCCTCTGGCCGCGGCTGGTGTCCGACCAGCGCCTGCTGTCGCACGCCGTGGAAGTCTGGCTCGCCCGCGGCCGGCCGCCGGCGGACGCAGCGCTGCTGGAGCGGATCTTGGGCGACGTCGGGCAGGACGTCGCCCGCATCCGCGCCCGTGGCGGCGACGTCGTGTTCATCCGTCCGCCCTCCGCCGGCGCGTACCTCGAGCGCGAGCAACGTACCGCGCCGCGCGCTGCGACCTGGGACCGGCTGCTGGGCGAGGTCGGGGCATTCGGCATCCACTTCGAGGACTACCGGGAGATGCAGGATCTGGAGATTCCCGAAATGTCGCACCTGTCGCGCGAATCGGCGCTGCGCTACACGCGCGCGTATGTCAACGTGCTGGTCGAGCGGTTCCCCTGGCTCGATCGTCGCGCAGCGGAACCGGTGTCATGAGCGACGACGAAGTCACGACGCGGGTGGTACCTGCGGCGCGCTGGCCGGCCATCGCCTGGCTGGTGCTGGCGCTGGTGGTCGCCGGCGTCGCAGCCTGGGAATGGAAGATGCGCACGCTCGGCCTGGAGGCTGGCGACCTCGACGACAGCAAGTCGCACTGGACGGTCGAGCGGCGCAAGCTCGCGGCCGGCCAGCATGACGACGTCGTCATCATCGGCTCGTCGCGCATCCTGTTCGACACCGACCTGGCGGCCTGGGAAGAGGTGACCGGGCGGCGGCCGATCCAGCTCGCGCTGCCGGGCACCAACCCGCGGCCGCACCTGAAGGACCTCGCGGACAACAGCGATTTCGCCGGCCTGATCGTCATCGACATGACGCCGGACCTCTTCTTCACGGACTGGCCGGGCATCCCGGAGTTCGCCGGCCTGACGGAGTACTGGCAGGACGAGTCGCCGTCACAGCGCTTCGGGCACCTGGTCGGGCTCGAGTTCCAGCGGCACTTCGCGTTCCTCGACGGCTCGTACCGCCTCGGCACGCTGATCGACCGGCTGCCGGTGCGCGATCGCGAAGGCGTGCGCGGGCCGGTGCGCGACGTCTGGAAAGTCTGGCAGTCCTCGGACGATCGCCAAACGGCACTGTGGGAGCGCCTGGTGACCGACGAGAGGCTGCGCGAGCATGCGCGCTGGGTCTGGGGACCGTTCACCGGCGAGCCGGTCGAGCAGGAGCTGATCGATCGCGTCATCGAGGACGTCCGGCTCGACATCGAGAAGATCCGCGCGCGCGGCGGCGAGGTCGTGATCGTCCGCTGCCCGTCAGCCGGGCTGTATTACGAGAGCGAACAGTGGAGCGCGCCGCGGGCGAAGACCTGGGACCCGCTGATCGCAAAGACCGGGGCATTTGGCGTACATTTCGAGGATTACCCGGAAATGCGGGACCTCGACGTGCCCGAGTGGTCGCACGTGTCGCCGGCTGACTCTCCCGCCTTCACGCGCGCCTATGTGCGGGCGCTGGCGGACGAGCTGCCCTGGCTGGTCAGGGCTCCGCAGGGGGAGGCGGCGCCATGAAGATCCTCGCAGCAGTCGATTTCTCGCCGGTGACGGAGCAGGTCATGCAGACGCTGGTCCGCATGGCGGCGACGTTCCCGGCCGAGGTCTCGCTCGTGCACGTGGCGCCGCCCGACCCGGCATTCGTCGGCTACGAGGCGGGTCCCGACGCGGTTCGCGAGCAGGTGGCGACCGAACTGCACGCCAGCCACCGCAAGCTGCAGGCGCTGGCCGAGCGCCTGCGCGCGGCCGGCGTCCAGGTGAAGGCCCTGCAGCTCCAGGGCCCGACCGTCGCGACGATCCTGGCGGAGTCGAAGCGGCTGCAGGCCGAGCTGATCGTGCTCGGCAGCCACGGCCACGGCGCGGTCTACGACCTGCTGGTCGGCGGCGCGGCCGAGGGCGTCGTCCGCGCCTCGAAAGTCCCCGTGCTGCTCGTCCCGTCACCCCACGAATAGAATCATTCTCAGGTGAGGGGAATGTATGGCAGCTGGCGCTTGCGGTAGCGCAGGCCGCCACCGTCATTGCCTTGCGCCGAGCCGGCGCGGACGAACACCTGGTGATTGCCGGCGCGCCAGGTCGCACCGCCGTCCATGCTGATTTCCATGCGCGACTCGAAGCGGTCCTGCTCGACGTCCGAGCGGGTAAATCGCAGCTGCATCCTGCGCCCGTCCGTGAGCGGCGTCAGCGGCGTGGTGCGGGTCTCGCCGCCGGCCGGACCGGTCATCACCCAGAGGTGCCCGTCGGCGCCGACCGAGACCATCTCGATCGTCGCGCGCCGCTCGTTGACGTAGAACAGGATGCCGGAGCTCTGCTGCAGCGCCGGGATGTCCGAGCGCCCGGACAGCACCCGATCCGGCACGACCCAGTCGAAGCGGTAGGTACCGTCGGCGACGTTTGCCACCGAGCCGTCCTCGGCGTACTGCGTCGTGGTGACGTTCCACAGCCCGACGGCCTGGCGCAGCTGCGCGACGGCGGCGGCGATCTGCGACGGCGGATCTTCAGCGGCCTCGGCGAGCGATGCGGCCGGCCAGGCCAGCAGTGCGACCGCCACGGCACGCCAGTGTGTGGACCAGGTATTCGGCGTCGTCATCGCGCTTCTCCCAGGTTCCGGGACCGGGGCCCGGACATGGGATGTTAGATGCATGGCGCCGCCCGAAAGTGCCGTCCGGTCGTGGCGCAGACTCGTTCTGGCGCAGACGCGGAACCCGGCGGCACTTGCCATGCGCACGTCCGGCACGGCATTGTTGGCAGGGCCCGCCGCGCCACGGTCGGGTGAATCCAATCCCTCAGCGGGTTAGTCCAGCACACTATCGCGGCGCGGCGGCCTCTCACGAGGGGCCATGAGAACCAGTCGATCGCTGCAGCGCCGCCAGCTGAGCCGCTCGAAAATCGACCTGTTCGTCGAATGCCCGCGCTGCCTGTACCTCGACGTGGCGCGCGGCATCCGCAGGCCCAGCGGGCCGCCTTTCACGCTGAACAACGCCGTCGATTCCCTGCTCAAGGCCGAATTCGACCGCTACCGCGCGGCCGGCGAGCCGCATCCGCTGTTCGAGGAGGCCGGCCTGGACGCCGTGCCCTTCGCGCACCCGGAACTCGACCGCTGGCGCCACAACTTCACCGGCGTGCGCTGGCTCGACGCCGACACCGGCTGGACCCTGTTCGGCGCCATCGACGACCTGTGGCAGGCGGCGACCGGCGAGCTGATCGTCGCCGACTACAAGGCGACGTCGCGCGCGGAACAGCCGAATGCCGCGGGGCTCTACGCGTCCTACCGGCGGCAGATGGACGTGTACCAGTTCCTGGTGCGCCGCCAGGGCTACGACGTCAGCAATCGCGGCTGGTTCGTCTATGCGAACGGCGATTCGCGCGCCGGGCAGTTCGCCGACACGCTGCGCTTCACGACCACGATGGTGCCTTACGACGGCGACGACGCCTGGGTGCTGGGCGCGTTCCGCCGCGCAGTCGCGGTGGTCGAGGGCGGCGCGGTGCCGGCGGCGGGCGAGGACTGCCAGTACTGCGCGTACGTGGGGCAGGCATCGGCCGTGGAGCCGTGACCCGCCTCAGTCCGCGCTCAGCAGGTAGTGCAGCAGGTTGTCGATCAGGTTGACGTTGCCGGTCAGGCTCTCGTGCCGCTCGCAGACGAAAAAGGCCCGGTCCACCTCGACATTGGAGTACTCGTGCCGCGGGATCGACGGGTGCAGCTCCTGGCGGGCAAGCAGGGATGACTTCGTGACGCTGCCGTCGCCGGGCTCGAACATCAGCTTCTCGTAGTCCACGCCGGGAACCTGCTCGAGGATCTGTTCGGGCAGCAGCCGCGCGACCGATTCCCCGTCCACTTCCTCGACCACCAGGCGGCGCGGCGTCGGCACGCAATCGCCCCCGAACATCAGCGGCTCGATCGGCCGGATCTCGCCGGTCGGCACCATCAGCGACCAGACGAAGCGCCGCGCCCGCTCGAGGCGCTTGCCGAACCAGCGCTCGAAGACGTCTTGCGCGGGCCAGACGTCGGGCTCCTGCTGCATGCGGCGCTGCACGCGCCGGTCGAAGATGGACCACTCGAAGCGGCGCCACAGCCCGATGTCGAACAGGTCGCGGTCGAGCGGCCGGCCGCCGATCGTGCTGATCCACTCGACCAGCGGGTGCGGAAACAGCTGGAACATGGCCGGCATGGTCGCGACGCCCTCGACCGGCAGGCGCGACAGCCCGACGCGATAGCCGTTCAGGAACTTGTGCACGGCGGTGACGGTGCCCTGGTTCGGCGTGCCGAGCAGCACGACGCGCCGCAGCCGGTCGATGCCGGCGCCGGTGACCGGGAACAGGTTGCTGTCGAGGACGTCGTCGGTGCCGTAGCGCTGGTAGTAGCGGACGATCAGGCCGCCCATGCTGTGCGCGACGACGTCCACCTTGAGCCGCGGGTCGTCGTAATCGCGCCGGATCTGCTCCAGGAACTGGTCCAGCTGGCGCACGGTGACGACGTTGTCCTGCCGCCAGTCGTAGGTGAATACGTACAGGCGCGGCTTGCGCTCGCCGACCGGCTCGCCGGGCTCGGCCGGCTGGTAGCCGCCGGCCGCGACCAGCGCCTGGACCAGGCGGCCATAGAAGTCCTGGCCAACGGCGCCGTCGAACAATCCGCTCGGCACCAGCCCGTCGTCGAGCGGCTCGAGCGTCACCGGGTCGATGCGCAGGGCGAGGTCCAGGTAGCGGCTGGTCAGCAGCTTGCGCGTGCTGCCCGGCCACAGTTCCTCGCCGGTGTCGCGGCGTGCGAGCCGCGACCCGAGCACGCCGGGGATCAGCACCAGCGGCGGGCGATCGGCCTGCGCCGCCTGCGACTGGTACAGCCGCGCGAGATCCGGGACGCGGTTGCTCACGCAGGCTGCCAGCAGGGCGGCGCAGGCCAGTATCGCGAGCGACCCGTATCGCCGGTGCAAGGGTGAATCTCCGTAGTCCCGCCGCAAAGGTTAACATTGCGCAACACCGGCCACAGCCGGGGAGCGAAGCGATGACCGCCGACATCGACACCCGCCTTGCGAACCGGATCCTGTTGGGCTTGCTGGTCGGCGCGGTCGCCGGCGGCATCACGCTGCTGGCCGCCGGCCTGCACCCGGGCCTGCTGCCCGCGGCGCAGACCTTTGCAACCAACGTGCTCGACCCGCTGGGCCAGGTGTTCCTGCGGATGCTGTTCTTCGTCGTGATCCCGCTGGTGTTCGCCTCGCTGGCGACCGGCGTCGCCCAGCTCGAGCGGCTCACCCAGCTCGGGCCGCTCGCGGTGCGCACCTTCACGCTGTTCTTCCTCAACATGTCCATCGCGGTCGCGCTCGGGCTGGTGATGATGAACGTCGTCGAGCCCGGCACGAAAATGGCTCCCGAATCGAAGGCGGCATTGCTCGAGGAATACGGCGGCGCCGCGCAGGAGCACGTCGCCAGGGGCGCGGCCCAGCCGGACCTGACGCCGATGACCGTGGTCGAGATGTTCATGCCGCGCAACCTGTTCGGGGCCTTCGTCGGCAACAGCCGCGACATGCTGGGCGACGTATTGCCGCTGATCCTGTTCGCGATCCTGGTGGGCGCAGCGGCGGTCGGGTTGCCGCGCACGGAGCGCGACCAGCTGCGCAGCGGGCTCGGCCTGGTCAACGACCTGATGACACGGATCGTGCATTTCGCGCTGTCTATCGCCCCGTACGCGGTGCCGGCGATGATCTACAGCGTCATCGTCAAGATCGGCTGGGACATCGTCATCGCGCTCGGCGTGTTCGTGCTGTCCTGCATCGTGGTGATGCTGCTGCACCTGTTCGGCACGATGTCGATCTGGCTCAAGTTCCTGGCCGGCCGCCGGCCGAGCCAGTTCTGGGGCCAGGTGCGGCCGGTGATCGTCACCGCGTTCTCGACCAGCTCGAGCGCCGCGACGCTGCCGACCGCGCTCGCAGTTGCGCGCGAGCAGCTCGGCGTGCGCGCGCCGGTCGCCGGCTTCGTGCTGCCGCTCGGCACGACCATGAACATGGCCGGCACCGCGCTCTACGAGGGCTGCGTCGTGCTGTTCATCGCCCAGGTGTTCGGCATCGACCTGGGCCTCGGCCAGCAGCTGACGCTGCTGCTGCTCGCCGTGCTGTCCGCGGTCGCGGTGGCGGCGATTCCCGGCGGCTCGCTGCCGCTGATCGCCGGCCTGCTGGCGTCATTCGGCATTCCGCCTGAGGGCATCGGCATCATCCTCGGCGTGGACCGGCTGCTCGACATGACGCGCACGATGGTCAA
>CAYXUJ010000078.1:0-8794 GCA_964468395.1 uncultured Steroidobacteraceae bacterium | reverse complement strand
CCGAGGCAGATGACCATGGTGTTGCGCGGGATGCGGAAGTACTCGACGGTGCGCGCCAGCGCGAAGGAATTCGGCGGCACGATGCAGACGTCGCCGTTGACGTCGACGAAATTGTTCACGTCGAAGTGCTTCGGGTCGATGATCGTCGAGTTGATGTTGGTGAAGATCTTGAACTCGCCGGCGCAGCGCACGTCGTAGCCATAGCTCGAGGTGCCGTAGGACACGATCTTGCGCCCGTCCACGGCGCGGACCTGCGCATCGGCGAACGGCTCGATCATGCCCCGGGCCGCCATGCGCCGGATCCAGCGGTCGGACTTGATCGTCATGTGTCCTCCTCGATGCGGATCTCCGGCAGCTGCGCACCGCCCGCCAGCGCGCTCGCCGCGAGCGCCGCGGCCGCGCGCCGGGCGATGTCGTGGAACGTCGCCGCGACCGGCGACGCGGGCTCGGCGACCACAGTCGGCCGGCCGGAGTCGGCCTGCTCGCGGATGCGGCCGTCGAGCGGCAGCTGGCCGAGCAGCGTCGTCTGGTAGCGCTCGGCGAGCGCCGCCCCGCCGCCGGCGTCGAACACGTGCGATTCGTGGCCGCAGGCCGGGCAGCGGTGCAGGCCCATGTTCTCGACGATGCCGAGCACCGGCACGCCGACCTTGCGGAACATCTGCAGGCCCTTGCGCGCGTCCAGCAGCGCGATCTCCTGCGGGGTGGTGACGATCACCGCGCCGCTGACCGGGACGCGCTGCGTCAGCGTCAGCTGGATGTCGCCGGTGCCGGGCGGCATGTCCACGACCAGGTAGTCGAGCGGTCCCCAGCGCGTTTCCGACAGCATCTGCGCCAGCGCCTGCGTCACCATCGGCCCGCGCCAGGCCATCGGCTGGTCGGCGTCGATCAGGAAGCCGATCGACATGACCGGCAGGCCGTGGCCGCGCGGCGGATCGAGCGTCCGCCCGTCCGTGGTGGTCGGCCGCTGGCCGGCCAGGCCCATCATGCGCGGCAGGCTGGGCCCGTAGATGTCGGCGTCCAGAAGGCCGGTGCGCGCGCCCTGCGCGGCGAGCGCCAGCGCCAGGTTGGCGGCCACGGTGGACTTGCCGACGCCGCCCTTGCCTGAGGCGACGGCAATCACGTTGCCGACTTCGGGCAGCGGGCGCCGGGCGGGATCCGCGACGAATGCCGGGATCTGCGAGCGGATCTCGAACTGCGGCCGCGCATCGACGCCGGCCGCGTCGAGCGCCGCCTGCAGCGCGGCCGCCAGCCTGTCGCGGTAGCCCTCGACCGGAAACCCGAGCACGATCCGCACGACGGCGCCGCCGGTCTGCACCTCGACCGACTCGATCGCGCCGGCCTGCGCCAGCGTCAGGCCGAGGTGCGGCTCAACATAGTGCGCGAGCGCGTCGCGCAGGCTTTCCTGCAGCCGGTCGGGCATGGTCCGGTTCCGCATCGGGGGCGGCATTGTAGCCGAAGCGGCCGGCCGCCGACCGTCCCGGCTGGTCGCTATGGCATACTTCTGGATCGGCATTTTTGGTCCCACAAGAACAGCCGGGGTCGGATGGGAATTTTCGGAGGCTACCGGGCGGATCGCCTGATCGCGGAGGTGCGGGAGAGCGGCGACCCCACCAGCGCGAAGGCGAAAGCCGCGCTTGCCAAGCTGCAAAGCCTTGGGCAGAACGCGATCAAGCCGATCGTGGACGCGCTCGCGACCGCCGACAAGCGGGAGACCGTCGCTTTCGTCGAGGCGCTGACGCCGCTGATCGACAACAAGTCCTTTCCGTTGCTGGCCCACGCGCTCGCCGAGGAGAACCCGCGGGCGGTCGCCGGCGTGGCCTGGGCGCTGGCCTCGTCGCGCAACTATTCGCCGTCATTGCTGCTCGAGCTGCTGTCGCAGCCGGGCGTGTCGAGGCCCGCCGTGCTGGACATCATCGGCGCGCACAAGAAACGCTTCCAGCTGCGCGACCTGCTGAATGCCGCCTACCAGCAGGACGCCAACGAGAAGGCCGCCCTGTTCCGCATCGCCGGCGACCTGGTGGACGATTCTTCCGTCGACGAGCTGATCTCGCGCGTCCAGGGCAAGGACCCGATCGCGCGCACCCACATCATCGCCCTGCTGGCCCGATTCGGCTCGCCGAAAGTGGTCACGGCGCTGCAGGGCACGCTGCGCGATCCCAACAAGCTGGTGCGCGCGGCGGCGCTGAAGGCGATCACGGCCGGCAACGGCCAGGTCGACCCGGCCCAGGTCGCGCCGCTGCTGCGCGACACCGAGCTCGAAGTGCAGAACCAGGCGGTCGAGCTGCTGTGCCGCACCAAGCACCCGGACACCGTGCGCCACCTCGTCGAGGTGCTGAAGGACGAGTCCGAGCATGCGCGCCGCGCCGCGGTCGAAGTGCTGAACGTGGTCGGCGACGAATCCTCGGTCAAGTACCTGCTGAAGGCGATCCGCGACGACGACTGGTGGGTCCGCAGCCGCGCGGCGGACGCGCTCGGCAAGATCGGCGGGCCGCGGGTCATCGGCGCGGCGCTGACGCTGGTGTCCGACAAGGACGAGGAGATCCGCCGCACCGCGATCGAGATCCTGATCCAGACCAAGGACGAGCGCGCTCTCGCCCACCTGCTGGAGGCGACCAAGGACCCCGACTGGTGGGTCAGCGAGCGCGCGGTGGACGCGCTGGGCGAGATCGCGAGCAAGAAATCGGTGCCGCGCCTGCTCGAGATGCTGAAGGCCAACCCGAAGTCGGTGCCGACCATCGTCCGCGCGCTCGGCAAGATCGGCGACTCGGCGGCGACCGAGAGCGTGCTGCAGGCGCTCGACCGGCCGGAGACCGACGTGCGCATCGAGGCGATGTCCGCGCTGGTGCGTCTCGCGGACGACCGCTCCGTCGACCCCGTGCGCGCGAAGATCCTGCCGCTGACGACCCTGACCGACCAGTCCGTGGCGGGCGCCGCGATCCGCGCCCTGACCGAGCTCGACACCCGCTTCGGCGGCACCTCGATCACCGGCACGCCGGGCACGCTGACGCCCGCGGCGGCCGCCGCCCGCGCCGACGCCCAGCGCACGCTGCTGATGGAGACCGCCGACGTGTCGGCGATCATGAAGCAGGCCGAGACGCAGGCGCGGCTCGACATCGCGACGCTGAAGCCCGGCGACATCATCGAGGGCCGCTACAAGTACATCGAGCGCATCGGCCGCGGCGCCTTCGGCACCGTGCTGCTGATGGAAGATACGGTGGTGGACGAGCGCCTGATCCTCAAGTTCCTGAACCCGAGCATCTCGCAGGACGAGGAGATGATGCAGCGCTTCGTCCACGAGCTGCGCTACAGCCGCAAGATCACGCACCCGAACGTCATCCGCATCTACGACTTCCTGCACATCCGCGGCAACTACGCGATCTCGATGGAGTACTTCCCGTCGCACACGCTCGGCGGCGAGGTCCAGGACGGCAAGCCGCTGGCGCTGCGCCGGGCGCTGCGGCTCGGCATGGACGTCGCCAAGGGCATGGCGGTGGCGCACCAGGTCGGGATCGTGCACCGCGACCTGAAGCCGGCCAACGTGCTGATCAACGACGAGGGCGTGGTCAAGATCGTGGACTTCGGCGTCGCCGCTGCGCAGCACCAGGGCGACACGCAGCTGACCAAGACCGGCTACGTCATCGGCTCGCCGAAGTACATGGCGCCCGAGCAGATCCTCGGCAAGAAGGTGGACGAGCGCGCCGACATCTACTCGCTCGGCGTGATCATGTACGAGATGCTGACCGGCACCCCGCCCTACCACCGCGGCGACCACATGTCGGTCATGTACCAGCACGTCCAGGGGCGCGCCAAGCCCCCGATCGAGCTGAATCCGGCGCTGGCGCAGGGCGTTTCGGACGTGGTCATGAAGTGCATGGCCGTGGACAAGGAGAAGCGCTACGCCTCCATGGACGAGGTGCATGTGGCGCTGGAACGATTCTTGTGATTCACTCGCGCGGCAATGCCGCGCATAGACGCCTTCCTGAAGCTCGGGTCGACCCAGGGATGTTCTGACGTCCACCTGGCGGTCGGCGTGCCGCCCATGCTGCGGATGAACGGCGACCTGGTGCCGATCCGCTTCCGCGAGCTCGCCGCCACCGAGCTCGAGGCCTACGTGACCGAGATCCTGACCCGCAACCTGGCGGACCGCTTCCGGGGCGGCCACGACGTGGACTTTTCCTACGTGTCGGAGGACGGCGGGCGGTTCCGCGTCAACGTGTTCCGCAAGGACTCTGGCGTCGGCGCCGTGTTCCGCTCGATCCCGGCCGAGGTGCCGACGCTCGACTCGCTGGCCCTGCCGCCGCTGGTCAAGAAGCTGTGCGACTACCACCAGGGCATGATCCTGGTCACCGGCTCGACCGGCACCGGCAAGTCGACGACGCTGGCGGCGATGATCGACCTGCTCAACACGACCCGGGCCCTCAACATCATCAGCCTCGAGGACCCGATCGAGTTCGTCCACCGCAGCAAGCAGAGCCAGGTGGTGCAGCGCGAGCTCGGCACGCACCTGCCGTCGTTCGCCGAGGGCGTGCGCGCCGCGATGCGCGAGGACCCCGACGTGATCCTGGTCGGCGAGCTGCGCGACGCCGAGACCATCTCGATGGCGATGACCGCGGCCGAGACCGGCCACCTGGTGCTGGGCACGCTGCACACGACCAGCGCGGTCAAGACGGTGGACCGCATCATCGACGCGCTGCCGGCTGACCTGCGCGAGCAGACCAAGAGCTTCCTGGCGCAGAGCCTGCTCGCCGTCATCACCCAGGTGCTGGTCAAGCGGCCCGAGAACCGCGGCCGCCGCGCGATCTGCGAGATCCTGGTCATGAACCGCGCGATCGCCAAGCTGATCCAGACCGACCAGACCCACCAGATCCCGGCCCAGCTGCAGACCGGCAAGGACGTCGGCATGGAGCTGATGGACCAGGCGCTGCTGCGCGCGATCAAGGCCAAGGAGGTCGACCCGGACGACGCCTATGCGTACGCCACCGACAAGCGCCTGTTCTCGAAGTTCGTGGTCGACCGCAGCCTGCTGCCGAAATTCGAGACACTGGAGTGAGGGAGCGACGCGTTGGCCCGGATTGACGAGTACCTCGAGGAGATCCTGAAGCGCGACGGCTCGGACCTGCACTTCATGGCGGGCGACCCGCCGCGCATCCGCCAGTACGGCAAGCTCTCCAGCCTGCGCGCCGAGCGGCTCAGCGCCGAATTCGTGCGCGAGGCGCTGCACGAGATCATGCCGCGCAAGGCGCTCGAGCGCTTCGACACGCACGACGGCACCGACTTCGCCTACACGCTCGGCACGCTCGGGCGCTTCCGCTGCAACGTGATGCGCCAGCTCAACGGCCTCGGCGGCGTGTTCCGCGCGATCCCGTCCAAGGCGCAGACCCTCGAGCAGCTCAAGATGCCGGAAGCCGTGCGCAACCTGTGCAAGGTCAGCAACGGCCTGATCCTGGTGACCGGCAAGACCGGCTCGGGCAAGTCGACGACGCTCGCGGCGATGATCGACGACATCAATTCCCGCATCAAGGGCCACATCCTGACGATCGAGGACCCGATCGAGTTCGTGCACCCGCGCAAGAACTGCCTGATGAGCCAGCGCGAAGTCGGCGTCCATGCGCAGTCCTTCGCGGCGGCGCTGCTGTCGGCCCTGCGCGAGGATCCCGACGTCATCCTGGTCGGCGAGTTGCGCGACCTGGAGACGATCTCGACCGCGATCACCGCGGCCGAGATGGGCATCCTGGTCATGGCGACGCTGCACACCAACGGCGCCGCGGCCACCGTGGACCGCATGGTCAATGCCTTCCCGGCGGACAAGCAGGGCCACGTGCGGACCATGCTGTCGACCTCGCTGCGCGGCGTCGTGTCGCAGCAGCTGGTGGCGCGCAAGGGCACGCCGGGCCGCGTCGCCGCGCTCGAGGTGCTGATCAACACGCCGGCGGCCTCCAACCTGATCCGCCAGGGCAAGATCGACCAGCTCGAGTCGGTGATGCAGGCTGGCGCCGGCGCCGGCATGCGCACGATGGACTCCGCCATCGAGCAGCTCTTCGACCAGGGGCAGATCAGCGGCCGCTCCGCCTACGAAAAGGCCTTCAACAAGTCCAAGTTCGAGCCCGTGCGCGAGCAGGACTGACGGCCCGATGCCGCGCCGGATCCTCGTCACCAGCGCCCTGCCCTATGCCAACGGGCCCACCCACCTCGGCCACATGACCGAGGTGGTGCAGTGCGACATCTGGGTCCGCTACATGAAGCTCGCCGGCCACGACTGCCTCTATGTCTGCGCCGACGACACGCACGGCACGCCGATCATGCTGAAGGCGCAGTCCGAGGGCATCACCCCGGAACAGCTGATCGAGCGCGTCGGCGCGGAGCGGCGCCGCGACTTCGCCGCTTTCGGCATCGGCTTCGACAACTATTACACGACCCATTCCGAGGAAAACCGCCGACTGACGGTGCGGATGTACCAGGCGCTGGCGGCCGCCGGCCACGTCACGCGCCGCGCCGTGCGGCAGGCCTATGACGAGAAAGCAGGCATGTTCCTGCCCGACCGCTACGTCAAGGGGACCTGCCCGATCTGCCGCGCGCCGGACCAGTACGGCGACAGCTGCGAGAACTGCAGCGGCACCTACACGCCGCTCGAGCTGATCGACGCGGTCTCGGTCGTCACCGGCACGCCGCCGGTGGCGCGCGAATCCGAGCACATCTTCTTCAAGCTCGGCGATTTCGAGCCGATGCTGCGCCAGTGGACCCGCTCCGGGGCGCTGCAGCCGGAGGTCGCCAACAAGCTGGACGAATGGTTCGAGGCCGGGCTGCGGGACTGGGACGTGTCGCGCGATGCGCCGTACTTCGGCTTCGAGATCCCGGATGCGCCGGGCAAGTATTTCTACGTGTGGCTCGACGCGCCGGTCGGCTACATGGCGAGTTTCGCCAACCTGTGCGCGCGCCGCGGCCTCGATTTCGACGCCTACTGGGGTACGGGCAGCGAGGCCGAACTGCACCATTTCATCGGCAAGGACATCCTCTATTTCCACTCGCTGTTCTGGCCGGCCACGCTCGAGGGCGCGGGCTTCCGCAAGCCGACCGCGATCCACGCGCACGGATTCCTGACCGTGAACGGCGAGAAGATGTCGAAGTCGCGCGGCACCTTCGTGACCGCGGAGCGCTACCTGGCGGCGCTGCCGCCCGAGTACTTCCGCTACTTCCTGGCGGCGAAGCTCGGGCCGGGCCTGGTGGACGTGGACCTCAATTTCGAGGAGTTCGCGACCCGCATCAATGCCGAGCTGGTCGGCAAGCTGGTCAACATCGCCAGCCGCTGCGCCAGCTTCATCCATCGCGGCCACGGCGGCCGCCTGGCGCCCGAGCTGCCGGAACCGGCCCTCTACCGCGAGTTCGTGGACGCCGGCATCGGCATCGGCGAGGCCTGGGAAGCCCTGGAGTACGCGGCCGCGGTGCGCGAGATCATGGCGCTCGCGGACCGCGCCAACCTGTACATCGACCGGCAGAAGCCCTGGCTCGCCGCCAAGGACCCGGCGCGCGCCGCCGAGGTGCAGGCGGTCTGCACCCAGGGGCTCAACCTGTTCCGGGCGCTGATGGTGTACCTGAAGCCGGTGCTGCCGCAGACCGCCGAGCGTGCCGAGGCCTTCCTCGGCGCACCGGTCCGGCACTGGCAGGACGTCGCAACGCCGCTCACCGGCACGGTGATCGGCGAGTACCAGCCGCTGGCGACACGCGTCGACCCGACGGCATTGCAGAAACTCGTGGAGACGCCGATGACCGAACAGCCCGCCGCCGCCGACCGCGGCGAGACGATTACCGCCGAGGAATTCGCCCGCATCGACCTGCGGGTCGCGCGCATCGAGGCCGCGACACTGGTCGAGGGCGCCGATCGGCTGCTGCAGCTCACCGTCGACCTGGGCGACGGCGGCCGCCGCACGATTTTCGCCGGCATCCGCAGCGCCTATTCCCCGGACCAGCTGGTCGGGCGCCATGTCGTCGTGGTCGCCAACATGAAGCCGCGCAAGCTGCGCTTCGGCGTGTCGGAAGGCATGGCGCTCGCGGCCAGCGGCGGCGACGCCCTGTTCCTCATCGCGCCCGACGACGGCGCGGCGGCCGGCATGAAGGTCAGCTGACGCGGAGGCCCGATGCCAGCCGAGGCCACCGGCGACCGCGCGGCGCGCATCGATGCGCTGTTGCCGCAGACCCAGTGCCGCCGCTGCGGATTCGACGGCTGCCGGCCCTACGCCGAAGCACTCGCGCGCGGCGAGTCGGAGATCAATCGCTGCCCGCCCGGTGGGCGCCTGGTCATCGAGCGGCTCGCGGCCGCGCTCGACCGGCCGCCGCTGCCGCTGGACCCCGCCTGCGGCAGCGAGGGCCCGCCGCTCGTCGCGTGGATCGACGAGCCGGCCTGCATCGGCTGCGCGCGCTGCCTCGACGACTGCCCGACCGACGCCATCGTCGGCGCCCGCAAGCGCATGCACACGGTCATCGCCGCGGATTGCTCCGGTTGCGAGCTGTGCCTCCCCGTCTGCCCGGTCGATTGCATCCTGATGGTCCCGGCACCCGGCCTGCCGGCCGCAAGCCTGGCCGCGGCGGACATGGATCGCCGCGCGGCGCATTTCCGCCGCCGCTACGACTCGCGGCGCGCGCGGCTTGGGCGCGACGACGCAGCCTGGCGCGCGACGCTGCAGGCGAGCCTGGACGATGGCGAAACGACGGCCGGCTGAGCGCGTGCTCGGGCCGGCGGCGCGCCGCCGGCTGTTCGAGCGCCTGCGCGACGCCAATCCGCGGCCGACGACCGAGCTGG
>CAYXUJ010000077.1:0-9010 GCA_964468395.1 uncultured Steroidobacteraceae bacterium | reverse complement strand
GGTCGAGCACGACGACGCCGTTCGCCGCCGCGACGACCCTCGCCGTGGCGGTCTTCAGGTAAGCGTCGTCGCGGAACAGCAGCTCGGTAGCCATAAATGGGACAGACACTATTTTGGCACTGCCAAAAAAGTGTCTGTCCCCTTTATCAGATTTTGCAGTTCGGCTTCGCGCGCGGTGCCGATCAGGTTGTCCATTTCGTAGGGGTCGGTCTCGAGGTCGTAGAGCTCATCCATGCCGGGGAGCTCGAGATAGTGGATGTACTTGTAGCGCCCGGTCCGGACGGCCTGGTAGCCCATGTTCCGGATCCGCGGGAATACGGTGTCGCTGTAATACTCGATGAAGATCGATTGCCGCCAGGGCGGATGTTCGCCGCGCAGCAGGGGCGCCAGTGACCGCCCGTCGCGCTGGACCGGGTCGGCGACGCCCGCCAGGTCCAGCAGCGTCGGCGCCAAATCGATCGTCTGCACCAGCTCGGCCGGCCTGGCGCCCGCCACGGCGACCCGCGGATAACGCAGTATCAGCGGAATCCGGGCGGACTCCTCGTAAGCCAGGCGCCGCTCCTCGTTGAGCCAGTGCTCGCCGTAGAAATACCCGTGGTCGCTGGTGACCACGATGACGGTGCGATCGAGCTCCCCGAGCTCCTCGAGGGTCGCCACGATCCGGGCGAGGCTCTCGTCCACGGCCAGCAGCATTTCCAGCCGGCGGCGGACGTCCGCGTCCGGGGTCGCGGTGTCCGGGCTGAGCGGGGGAACCCCGTCGAGTGTCCGCAGCAGGGCCGGCTTGCGCACCGGCGCAACCGCCGCATTCGGCCGCCGCGGCACCGGGGCCTGGTCGTAGCGGCCGGCGTGCCGCGGCGCCGGCACGAAGCCCGCGGCCTGCCCGGGCACGAAGCCGGTGCTGCCGTCGTCGTGCTGGACGAAGTTCGGGTGCAGGGCCTTGTGGGCGAGGAAGACCAGGAAGGGCTGCTCGCGGTCCTCGCGCAGGAAGGCGATCGCGCGATCGGTCAGCAGGTCGGTGACGTAGCCGCGTTCCCTGACGCGCGTGCCGTCGACATTGAACTGCGGATCGAGCGCCTCGCCCTGGCCGCGCATCGCCACCCAGCGCGTGAAGCCCGGCCGCGGGCTGTCGTCATTGCCCATGTGCCACTTGCCGAAGAAGCCGGTGCGGTAGCCGGCCGCCGCGAGCGGCTGCGCGAAGTTGTCGAGGCGGTGGCTGGCGGCGTCGCGCGCGGTGTTGTCGACGATCCCGTGCCGGTGCGCGTACTGGCCGGTGAGGATCGAGGCGCGGCTCGGCGAGCAGAGCGGCGTCGCCGCGAAGGCGTTGGCGAAGCGCACGCCCTCGCGCGCCATGCGGTCGATCGCCGGCGTCTCGGCGAAGGGATGGCCTTCGATGCCGAGGTCGTCCCAGCGCAGGTCGTCGACGAGGACGACGACGATGTTTGGCGGCCGTTCCTGTTCGTCGTCAGGCGCCGACTGGCACGCAGCCAGGCAGGCGAGCGCGACGCACAGCAGGCTCCATCGCAGCGCCGTCATGAGGCGATCCTTGCGTGATTCCGACCCCGCGAGGATACCCGCAAGCGCGCCGTCGCGGCGGATGGCGCCGCCTGCGTGCCCCGGCAATCGCTTGCGACGGTTTCGGATGCTTATTCACATCCGCCAAAACGCGCTTGAAGAGGGGTCACATCCCTTTGGCAAGGGTCATCAGAAGGGTCGCATCCCATTCCATGGCTCGAGCCTGAAAGGGATGCGACCCCTCCGGTCCCCGTTGGTCTTTCGCTTCAAGGGTCCGGGACGAAGCCGGCGGGGAAGGGCTGCGGCACGCGCTCGGCGTGGCGATTCTGCGGCGGCGGGATGATGCCGCGCGCGACGAGGTTGCTGCGCGAGTCGTAGTAGATGCGGATCACCGCATCGGGCGTCTCGCTCGCGCGCTCGAACTGCGTCCAGCTCGCGCCGGAATCGCGCCGCGCACCGTGGCCGGTGCCGAGCCGCTCGCTCTTCTGCATCCGGCCGAACGACTCGTCGGCGCTCGCGCGGTCGGCAACGGCGCCAGCCGGCTGCGTCGGCACGGACGGCGGATCGAGCGGCTCGGCTTCCGCGACCGGCAGCGAGGAGCGCTCGCGCGTGATCCTCGTGTCGGCCTTCTCGCGGTACAGCGCCACGCCGATCACGCCGACGTTGTCCGGCCGCCCGGTGCGCGCGGCGTAGGAGTCGGGCAGGGCGGTGAAGTAGAACGCGGCAACCTCGGCCATGCTCTTGCGCCAGCCGTCGATCTCGACCCGCCCGCGTGGATCCATCACGTAACCGCCCTGGTCCAGCGACGCCGTCTGGCCGGTGATCACGTTGACGCCATCCACCGAAGTCACCGCGAGCACGCGGCCGCGCTCGCAATTGCGGATGCGGATCTCGTACTCGTGGCCGGGCTCGCCGGCGATATGGCGCTCGCCGGCATGCCAGTAGACTGGCAGCACGCGGCCGGCGGTGCGGTCGTAGATCTCGATGCTGGCCGGGGCAGGGGCGCCAGCCAGCGCGGCGGTCGGGAGCAGCAGGGCCAGGCAGGTTGCCGCCCGGGTCGTTGCGAGCTTCATGGTCGTCTCCAGGGTGAGGGGTACTGCCGGTTCAAACGCTGCCGCCACGACAGCCGGGTTTGTATATACAATTCGCCTATACAGACGATTTGTTGCCGCGGAGGCACAGGCCATGAGGAAGGGATTCTTTGCCCGATTCGTCCGATCGAGGCCCCCGGAGACCCCGGAAGAGGCCCCGGTGACCGAAATCGTCCAGGACATTGCCCGGCAAGGCCTGCCAGCTGCCCCGCGCAAGGCCGCCATCTCGCTCCGGCTCGACGCGGACGTGCTGGACTGGTTCCGGGCCCAGGGGCCGGGCTACCAGACGCGCATCAACGCGGTGCTCCGGGCCTACAAGGACGCCGCGGCTTGATTGGTCAGGGAGATGACGGTAATCCGGATGCTTATGGACATCCAAAAAAACGGCATTTCCGGATGCTGAGCCGCGGTGCCCGCCGGCTGCTGCAGGGCGCTTGGCTGCTGGCTGCGTCATTGACGCTGGCGGCGCCGCAGGCACTCGCCGCGTCGGCGCCGTCATTGCCGCCGCTGCCGGAACCGGTGACCAACAATGTCGTGACCGTGGTGCCGGCCGCGGGCCGCGAGTACGTCGTTTCCCTGCTCGGCCTGGGCGGCGGCAAGAGCTGGCGCGATCTCCGCGCTGGCGGCTACATGCACCTGATCGGCAGCGATCGCTGGGTCCGGTTGCCGAACGTTCCGGATGGCCGCGGCCGACTGGCGGCGGCGGCGGCGACGGTCGGCAGCCACGCCTACGTCTTCGGCGGCTATACCGTCGCCAGGGACGGCAGCGAAAAGTCCACGCCGTACGTGTATCGGCTGGACGTGGTCGGCAGCAGGTACCAGCGCCGCGCCGACATGCCGACGCCCGTGGACGATTCAGTCGCGCTCGTGCACCAGGACCGCTACGTCTATCTCGTCAGCGGCTGGCACGACGACGACAACGTCCGGCTCGTGCAGCTCTACGACGCAGTCGAAGATCGCTGGCAGCAGGCGACCGCCTGGCCGGGCACGCCGGTGTTCGGTCATGCGGGCGCGATCACGGACGGCCGCATGCTGGTCTGCGACGGCGTGCAGCTCGTGCGCGAGCGCGACCGCGGCAAGTACGCGCCGTCGGACGAATGCTGGCTCGGCGCGATCGATCCGGCGGAGCCGGCGAAGATCGACTGGCGCCGGGTCGAGCACCATCCCGGCCTGCCGCGCTACCGCATGGCGGCGCTCGCGCACCGCAACCGGTTCCTGTTCATCGGCGGCAGCGAGAATCCGTACAACTACGACGGCATCGGCTACGACGGCAGGCCGTCGGAGCCGGCAGCCGATGCGTTGATGTTCGACCTGGAACTGGGCGACTGGTACGTCGCGGGCGGGCCGGCGGTGATGGACCTGCGCGCGCTCGCCGTGTCGACGCGCGGCATCTACGTGGTCGGCGGCATGCGCGCGGCACAGGAAGTTTCCGCCACGGTCGTGCCCGTGGAGCTGACCTCGAGGCGCTGATCGCCTGCGCGGCGGTCGTGTGCCCGGCCGCAGAGCCGGTTAGACGCTTTTCAGATGTGTATACCTATCCGGTATGAGCCGGATTCCGGGCCGCAGCAACGGCGCCGCGCGCGCTCGTGGCGCGCTCAGGAGGCCCGTGGCAGCGGCTGGAACATGCGCCGGTACTGGCTCGGCAGCACGCCGGTGCGGCGCCGGAACAGCCGCCGGAAAAACGACGCGTCCTCGTAGCCCGACGCCGCGCTGATCTCGTCCACCGGCATCTCGCCGGACTCGAGCAGGCGCTTGGCGTGCTCGACCCGCAGGTCCTGCAGGCGTTCGATCAGCGAGCTGCCGGTGGCGATCCGGAAGCGCCGCTTGAGCGTGCGCTCCGGGATGCCGGCGAAGGCGACGGCGCGCTCGACCACGCGGTCCTCGCGGAAATGCCCGGCGAGGAAATCCTCGCAGCGGCGCACGACGGCGTCCGCGTGCGGCTGCCGGCGCACCAGCGCGGCGTAGGGGAGCTGGCCCTCGCCATGCCACTTCATCAGGTACACCTGGGCGATGCGCGTCGCCTCTTCCGGGCTCGCGTGACGGGCGATGACGTAGAGCGCGAGGTCGTGCCAGGACGTCGTGCCGCCGGCGGTGACGATGCGGCCGCCCGGATCGGCGAACGCCAGGTTGGGCTCGGCGCGGAAGCGTACGCGCGGATAGCGCCGCCGGAACAGGTCCTCGTAGCCCCAGTGCGAAGTCGCGTCGCAGCCGTCGAGCAGGCCGGACTCGGCGAGCAGCACCGACCCGGAGCAGGCGGAGTAGAGATGCGTCCCCGCCGCGTGCCGGCGGCGCAGCCAGTCCATCAACTCCGGATAACGGCCGCCGATGCTCTCGTCCGGCCCGAGCCAGATCTCCGGCAGGATCACGATCGCGGCCGCGGGATCCTCCGCCAGCGCGACGTCGGGCCGGACCGGGATGCCGTTGCCGCAGGCGAAGGGCTCGGTCGAGAGCGAGACGATGCGGACCTCGAACAGGGTCCGCGGGGGCTCGGTCTGCGCCAGGGCCTGCCAGAGGTTGCCGGCGGCCGAGAGCACGTCCTTCATCCCATAGAGCGCCGATCCGGCGGATTCCGGGATCGCCAGCAGCAGGATCGGGATGGGGCGGGTCGTGGACGTCATCGGCGAAAGACTGGCACGAATGCCCTGTTTTCGTCAAAAACGCTGCTTAGCGGGGCAGGGCTCGAATCCTAAGGTGGTCGCCGTCCAGACCGGACCATTTTTCCAGGAGACAGCCATGACGACCCAGGCCTTGAAGACGACCGAACCCGTGACCCGCAACGGCGTGAACGTGACCGCGCTGTTCGAGACCATCGACGCGGTGAAGAAAGACCCGGCCATTGCCGAGTTCCGCTTTGCCGCCAGCAACCGCTG
This sequence comes from uncultured Steroidobacteraceae bacterium, assembly GCA_964468395.1. Classification (GTDB taxonomy): domain Bacteria; phylum Pseudomonadota; class Gammaproteobacteria; order Steroidobacterales; family Steroidobacteraceae; genus SCUD01. Next base: position 3,537 of record CAYXUJ010000077.1, on the reverse strand, counting down.
GCTGGGCGGCGACCGCAACCGCACGACCGTCACCGGTTTCTACGGCGCGAAGCAGGACCAGCCGCATGCCACGCCCTTCGAACTGGAATGCGGCGAGCCGCCGGTGCTGCTCGGCGCGGATCGCGGCGCCAACCCGGTCGAGCACCTGCTGAACGCGCTCGCCGGCTGCCTGACGACGACGATGGCGTACCACGCCGCGGCGCGCGGCATCGACATCGGCGCGATCGACTCCGTGCTCGAGGGCGACCTCGATCTGCGCGGCTTCCTTGGCATCTCGAACGACGTCCGCAAGGGCTACCGGGAGATCCGCGTGAAGATGCGCGTGCAGTCGAAGGCTTCGCCGAAGTTGCTCGGCGAGCTCGCGCAGTACTCGCCGGTCTACGACGTCGTGTCGAACTCGCTGCCGGTCCAGGTCAGCGTCGAGACGTACTGACCGCGCAGGCGATGCGTGCGCCTGGACGGGCGGCCGTCAGTACGGCCGTCCGTCCTTGTGCGTGTACGCACCGCGCGCGTCGGGCGCGTTCCAGCGCAGGTCCACGTCCGGATAGTCCACCGCGTCCGCCTCGTCGCGATTGCTGATCTCGAGGTAGACCGCCGGCGCGGCGCTGCGGTTGACGAGCTGGTGGCCGTCGGCATGGCCGGCGGGGAACCCGGCGCATTGCCCCGCGCGCAGCGGGCGCTCGCCGGCGTCGGTGACCAGCACGAGCTCGCCCGACAGCACGTACACGAGTTCGTCCTCGTGCGTGTGCCAGTGACGCATGGACGACTCGGTGCCGGGCGCCAGCGTCGTGTGGTTGATGCCGATGCGCGTGAGGCCGGCGGCGTCGCCGAGCGCGCGTTTTTCGCGCGACTGCACGCGTCTTGCGAACGGTTCCGGGTAGCCGGAGCCGCGCCGGGGCTCGAGTTGCGACGGGTCGATGGGGGCGGCGATTGCTTTCATGGGCTTGCCCTGCGCTATGATGCTTATAACTATCCTGCTGGCGGCGGTTCATGAAGGCGAAAAAGTCCAGAAAGCCGGTCCGCAAGCCGCCGCCGCGGGCGGCGAAGTCGCCGGCGAAACCGGCGCCGCGTTCGGCGGCCAAAGCGCCCGCCGCGGCCCGCGACCGGGAGATCATCGCACCGCGCGGCCGCGGCCGTCAGCGCGAGGCGATCGGCGCCGGGACGCGCGCGTTCCCGCGCATGAAACCGGAGCTCGTGCCGCGCACCGGCTGGATCCGCGCCATCCGCGACGCGCTCGGCATCTCGCAGTCGCAGATCGCCGCGCGGGTCGGCGTGTCGCGCGCGACGGTGCAGCAGTGGGAGCGCGCCGAAGCGCGGCGGCGCATCACGGTGCACAGCCTCGACCGCGTCGCGCAGGCGATGGGCTGCGCGGTCGCGCTCGCCATCGTGCCGAAGTACGGCACGCTCGACGACGTGCGCCGGCGCCAGGCGCGCGCCAAGGCCATCGCGATCGTGAAGAAGGAAGACGCGCCCGCCGACCCGGATGCCGTGACCGACCTGACCGCCGCGCAGAAGCGTCGCGTCGAGCGGATCGTGCTGCGCCTGCTGCGCGGCAGCCCGCGCCGCCTCTGGAAACAATAAATGGGACAGACACTATTTTGGCAGCGCCAAAAAAGTGTCTGTCCCATTTTCCGTATTTTCGTTCTTAGGCGATGACGCCGTCGCGGCGCAGGCGACGCAGCTCGTCAGGGGTGAGGCCGAGTTCCTGCTTCAACACTTCCTCGGTGTGCTGGCCGAGCAGGGGCGGCGGGTCGCGGTACTCGAGCGCGCTGCGTGAGAACAGCACCGGGTTGCGCACCTGCGGCACCTTGCCGCCGCTGCCGTGGGGCAGGTCGAAGCGCAGCTTGCGGTGCTGCACCTGCGGTTCCGCGAACACCTGCGCCAGGTCGTTGATCGGCCCGCAGGGCACGCCGGCTTTCGCCAGCAGCTTGAGCCAGGCCGCCGTCGTCTTTGCCCGCACCAGGCGATCGATCTGCAGGATCAAGGCGGAGCGGTTCTCCACGCGGGCAGCATTGGTCCGGTATTTCACGTTGCGGGCGAGCGTCGGCTTGCCGGCCGCATCGCAGAAGGCGGCGAACTGCCGGTCGTTGCCGACGGCCAGCATCAGGTAGCCGTCCTTGGTCGCAAATGCTTGATATGGAACGATATTCGGGTGTGCCGTGCCGCGCCGGACCGGCGGCGTGCCGGTGACCAGGTAGTTCAGGGCCTGGTTCGCCAGCGCCGCGACCTGGGTGTCGAGCAGGGCCAGGTCGATGAACTGCCCGCGCCCGGACTGCTCGCGTTCGTACAAGGCGCCGCTGATGGCGATGGCGGCATACAACCCGGTGATCAGGTCGGAAACCGCCACGCCGACCTTGACCGGCCCGGCGCCGGCCTCGCCGTCGGCGACGCCGGTGACGCTCATGAGCCCCGACATCGCCTGGATCATCGCGTCGTAGCCGGCTTCCTTCGTCGCCGGCCCGTCCTGGCCGAAGGCGGAGATGGAGCAATACACCAGCTTCGGGTTGACGCCGCGGATCGACTCGTAACCGAGGCGGTACTTCGCCAGCGCGCCGACGCGGAAGTTCTCGATCAGCACGTCGGCGCGCATCGCCAGCGAGCGGATCAGCTGCTGGCCCGCGGGTCGCGTGAAGTCGATCGCCAGCGACTGCTTGCCGCGATTCGTGCTCGCGAAATACGCGGCATCACCGGTGTCGGCGCCGCGAGCGTCGCGGATCCACGGCGGGCCCCAGTGGCGCGTGTCGTCGCCGCTGCCCGGCTTTTCGACCTTCCAGACCGTCGCGCCGAAGTCCGCCAGGCACTGGGTGGCCCAGGGGCCGGCCAGGATGCGGCTGAGATCGAGAACCTTGATGCCGGCGAAGGGGCCCATGCAGGCTGCGACGCTACGACGTCGTCCCCACGGGGGCAAGAAGAGTATGGGCCGTTGCCGAAACTCCGGCCCCGGGTGGTGGTCCCAGTACAGTCGGGAGTCTTCGCATCCACCACAAAAAGGCTAAACTGGCAGCGAAATGAACAAGTTAGCGCTTTATGCCACCGTCGCGCTGGCACCCCTTCTGTGCGCGGCCACCGTCAGCTCCGGTCACCTGTACGGGCAGTTCAACAAGGGCGTCTACACGGCGCCCGGCAAGCTGTTCCGCGTCAGTTCGCCGTTCCCGGACCAGCCGATCGTTTCCGACGGCCGCGAACCGGAGAACAACAACGCCGGCGCCGTGTCCTTCATCGACAGCTATGGCCGGATGCTCGGCATCCTGTACATGGACAACAAGGGCTACCTGATCGGCGACGCCAACAACCCGGAAGGCGCGCGCCTGCTGTCGGACTGGTTCCGCGACGTCGGCTTTCCGCGGTTCTTCAAGGTGAGCGTGCCGGACGCGAAGGTCCTGCGCGAGGCGTCGGGCGAGATCGGCGGCCAGCCGGCCTGGATTGCCGTCGCCCACCTGCCGAAGGCCTCGCCGCTCGGCACCGTCAATCCGTACACCGAAGAGGTGCGGCGCAACGATTCCTGGCGCGGAATGGCTGTCGTCGCCCGCGGCAAGC
>CAYXUJ010000076.1:0-9876 GCA_964468395.1 uncultured Steroidobacteraceae bacterium | reverse complement strand
CGTCAGCGGTTGAGGGCGAGCGCGTCGCGCAGGCCGAGCAGCACGAGCTCCGGGACGTGCGCGTCGAACACGCCCTCGTCCTCGAACAGCCGCGCGAACCCGCCGGTGCCGATCACGACCGTCGCGCGGCCGGCGAAGTACTGCGCGCGCAGGTCGGCGCACAGCTGGCGCAGCACCGCGAGGTTGCCGAAGAACAGGCCCGACTGGATGCTCTCGATGGTCGAGCGGCCGATCAGTTCCGCCGGCTTGCGGATCTCGACCTTGGGCAGGCGCGCGGTGCGCGTGCCGAGGCTCTCCATCGCGACCCGCAGTCCCGGCAGGATCAGCCCGCCGAGGTAGTCGCGCTCGGCGGTCAGCGCATCGATGGTCGTCGCCGTGCCGAAGTCGACGATGATCGCGTTCTTGCCCGGGAACAGCGTCGCTGCCGCGATCGCGCCGGCGATGCGGTCGCTGCCGACCTCGAGCGGGTTGCGGTAGCGGATGTTGAGCCCGGTGCGCACGCCGGGCTCGAGCAGGAACGGGCGCATGCCGAAGTACTTCAGGATCGCATTGCGCACCGAGTGCACCATGTCGGGGACCACGGAGCAGACCGCCACGTCGGTCACGCCCTCGGGCTCGATGCCGTTCTCGCGCAGCACCTGGCGCAGGAACAGGCCCATCTCGTCCGAGGTGTTCTCGGCGCGGGTGGCGCGGCGGAACTGCAGCCGCAGGCCGGCGTCGTCGAACACGCCGCCGAAGATCTGGCTGTTGCCGATGTCGAGTACCAGGATCATGCAGGACTCCTTGCCCCGGGTAGTTCGAGCAGCGCGCCGAGCGCCGCGGCCAGCGCCGGGCGTCCGCTGCAGCGCTGCGGCTCCGCGCCGTCGCGCGAATGGATCAGGAACACGTGGCCGGCCTCGTCGCCGAGCGTGGCGACGTCGTTCTGCACGACGTAATCGGCGCCGCTGCGCTGCATCAGCACGCGTGCCGCGCGCGCGCGGCTGTCGGGATCGGGGTCGTGCGTCAGCTTGAAGGCGATCAGCGTCAGCGGCCGGCCCTGCGCATGGCTGCGGATCCGGTCGATGATCTTGGGGTTCGGCCGCAGGTGCAGCACCAGTTCCTGGCCGGAGGCGAGCTTGGCGCCGGGCGCGGTTTCGGCCACGGAGTAGTCGCCGACGGCGGCAGCCTGGATCACCGCGTCGTAGGCGCCGTCCGCCAGCAGCCGGCGCAGGGCGGCGTCGAGCGATGCATGGTCGCTGAAGGTCTCGCGTCGCGCGGCGCGCGCCGCCGCCGCGGAATCGACGCCGTGCAGCTGCGTCACGTCGAAGCCGCGCGCTGCCAGCGCCTCGCAGATCGCCGCGCCGGTGCGGCCGCTGCTGAGGTTGGAGATGAAGCGCACGCCGTCGATCGGCTCGCGCGTCGCGCCAGAAGTCACCAGCACCTTCACGCGCGCCGCTCCAGCGCCTGCAGCAGCAGCGTTTCGAGCTGGTCCACCTCCAGCAGCCGCCCCTCGCCGGTCTCGCCGCAGGCGAGGCGCCCGTCGCCGACCGGCAGCAGCGTCGCGCCGAAACCGGCGAGCCGCTCGCGCGCCGCGCGCGTCGCCGGATGGTCCCACATCGTCGCGTTCATCGCCGGCGCGACCAGCCAGGGCTTGCGCGCCAGCTCCCAGGCCAGGAACAGCGCGCCGGTCGCGTCGTCGGCAAGGCCCGCCGCCAGCCGGTTGAGCGCGTGGGCAGTCGCCGGGCAGAGCAGGGCGGCATCGGCCCAGCGCGCGAGTTCGATGTGATCCATCGCACGGCCGGGCTGGAACACGTCGGTGAAGGGCGGCCGGCCGGTCAGCCCCTCGAGCGTGGCGCTGCCGATGAACTGCAGGGCGCCGGCGCTCGCGACCGTCTGCACCGCGATGCCGCGCTTGACCAGCCGCGAAATGAGCTCGCAGGCCTTGAAGCAGGCGATCGAGCCGGAGAGCAGGAACAGGACCCGCGGTTCACGCATGTTCGACATTGTCGATGAGCCTCACCTTGCCGAGACGGACGGCGGCCAGCCGGCGTCCGTCGTGATCCGAGACGTACTCGACCTCGAAGCCCTCGCGCGCCAGCGCTGCCGCGGCCTCCGCGGCCGGCTGGCGCTCGGCGACGCTCTGCGCGAGCACGCGGTGCAGCGCCGGCGCGCGCGCGCGGTCTGCGGCGGACAGCCGCCGGTTGCGCGAGCTCATCGCCAGCCCGTCCGGCTCGCGCACCAGTGCGCAGGGCACGATCTCGGTGTCGAGGAAGAATGCCCGCGCCATGCCCTCGACCAGGCGCAGCTGCTGGAAGTCCTTCTCGCCGAAGTAGGCGCGCTCCGGCCGCACCAGCAGGAGCAGCTTCAGCACCACGGTCAGCACGCCGTCAAAGTGGCCCGGGCGGCCGGCGCCGCAGAACCGGCGGCTGAGGTCGATCTCCGTCACGCGGTAGCGGTAGTTGTCCGGATAGATTTCCCGCTCGCGCGGCATGAACACGAGCTCGCAGCCTGCGGCCTCGAGCAGGGCGAGGTCGGCGGCGACGGTGCGTGGGTAGGCGGCGAGGTCCGCATGGTCGTCGAACTGCGCGGGATTGACGAACAGGCTCGCCCAGGCGCGCGCGTTCTCCGCCCGCGCCCGCCGCAGCAGCGACAGGTGGCCCTCGTGCAGTGCGCCCATGGTCGGCACGAACCCGGTCGTGCCGGCGCCGCGTTCGCGGCGCAGGGCGGCGAGCTCGGCGACGGTCTCGACGACCTTCATGAGTCGTAGGTCTCCGCCGGCGCCGGGAACTCGCCGGCCTTGACGTCGCGGTCGAAGCGGTCGAAGGCCTCGCGCGCCAGCGTGCCGCCGTCGAGGTAGCGGCGCACGAACCGCGGCCGGAAGTCGCCGGACAGGCCGAGCAGGTCCTGCAGCACCAGCACCTGGCCGTCGCAGTCGACGCCGGCGCCGATGCCGATGGTCGGGATCCGCAGCGCCTGCGTGATCCTCGACGCCAGCGGCGCCGGCACGCACTCGAGCACCAGCGCGAAGCAGCCGAGCTCCTCCAGGCGGCGCGCGTCGGCCAGGATCCGCGCCGCGGCTTCCTCCGAGCGGCCCTGCACGCGGAAGCCCGAGAACGCGTGCAGCGACTGCGGCGTGAGCCCGAGGTGGCCCATGACCGGCACCCCGGAGCCGGCGATCGCGGCGACCGCCTCCTCGTGGCCGGCAACGCCCTCGAGCTTCACGGCATTGGCGCCCGCGCGCATCAGCGGCGCGACCGCGTCGAGCGCAGCCGCCACGCCCTTGCGGAACGACAGGAACGGCATGTCCGCCACCACGAAGCGCGTCGGCGCGCCGCGCCGCACGGCCGCCGTGTGCAGCGCCATCATCTCGACCGTCGCCGCCAGCGTGTCGGCATGGCCGTGCACGACCATTGCCGCGCTGTCGCCGACCAGCAGCGCGTCCACGGACGACGCCTCGAGCACGCGCGCGAAGCCCGCGTCGTAGCAGGTGACCATCGAGATGCGCCGGCCTGCCGCCTTGGCGGCGGCGAAATCGAGCACGGACTTCATGCCTGTTCCCTCCCGGCGGCGGCGATGAGCGCGCGATAGACGACGGCGAGGGCGCTGCCGTCGAGCGCCTCGAGGTGCGTGCGGATGGTGCCGGCGTCGCCGCGCGCGACCGGCCCGGTCAGCGCCGTGTCGGGGGCGGCGAGCACGTTGTCGAGGATCCGCCGCGGGTAGCCTGCGAGCGCCTCGCGCGGCGCGCCGAAGCGCGTTTCCATCGCCGCGAAGAACTCGCGCCACAGGACCGCGGTCATGCCGCCGGCGAGCGCGCACAGCGCGTGGTAGTAGGCCTTGTCGGCCGCGGCGAGCGCATAGCAGGGGTTCGGCAGCGGCGGGAACAGCGCACGGAAGCGCGCCACCGGGTCCGGTTCCGCCGCCGTGCGCTCGACGAACATCGGGATCGAGCGGTAGGCGCGCGGCTCGTAGAGCGTGGCGCCGAAGCTCATCAGCGGGTGCGCCCCCAGGATGCCGGGGAATGAGCGCCCGCCGCAGAAGTGCACGAAGGCTCGTTCGCCGAGGCCGGCATCGCGGAGTTCCCCGTGGACCGGGGCGATCGCATCGTCGGCGACCGCGAGCAGGACGACCTCGCAGCCGGCGAGCGCCTCGGCGGGGCCGCGGCCGTCCGTGCGCGCAAGCCGGCGCGACCACAGCCGCCAGGGCAGGCCGAGGCTGGTGAAGTAATGGCGCCAGTGCCGCGAAACGCGGCCGTCGCCGACGAATCCGTAGGGGGAGCGCGCAACCGCGCCCGTCTCTGCGGGTACCTGTCCCATGGATCAAGTCCCTGTCGGGTCAAACACTGCCAAACCGTCGCGGCCGCCATCGGGGCGCGGTCCGCGCAGGGGTCTTTGTAGCAAATCGCGCCCGCCAGCACTACCCGGGCTGCCGCGCCGAGCGGAAAAATGGCGCAAAATCACCCGCTTGCGGGTTGAATCGGCCCGCATCCGGCCTCATGGACGGGGCAGGCCGGCACCCGGAGCCCCGCGATGCGCAGCGACCGACTGACGACGAAATTCCAGCTGGCGATTGCCGATGCGCAATCGCTCGCGGTCGGCCGCGACCACCAGTTCATCGAGCCGGCGCACCTGCTGCTCGCGCTGCTGAACCAGGAGGGCGGCAGCGCGCGCCCGCTGCTCGACCGCGCCGGCGCCAACGTCAACCGCCTGCATTCGCGCCTGCTCGAGCAGCTCGGCCGCATCGCCACCGTCGAGGGCACGCACGGCGACGTGCAGCCGTCGAACGACCTGATCAAGCTGCTGAACGTCACCGACAAGCTGGCGCAGAAGCGCGGCGACCAGTTCATCTCGAGCGAGCTGTTCGTGCTCGCCGCCTGCGACGACCGCGGGCCGCTCGGCGCGATCCTGAAGGACTGCGGCGCGGTCAAGGGCGCGGTGGAGAAGGCGATCGCCGACCTGCGCGGCGGCGCGAAGATCGAGGATGCGAACGCCGAGGAGCAGCGCGGTGCGCTCGAGAAGTTCACGCTCGACCTCACCGAGCGCGCGACCCAGGGCAAGCTCGACCCGGTGATCGGCCGCGACGACGAGATCCGCCGCACCATCCAGGTGCTGCAGCGGCGCACCAAGAACAACCCGGTGCTGATCGGCGAGCCGGGCGTCGGCAAGACCGCGATCGTCGAGGGCCTGGCCCAGCGCATCGTCAATGGCGAGGTGCCGGAGGGCCTCAAGGACAAGCGCATCCTGGCGCTCGACATGGGCGCGCTGATCGCCGGCACCAAGTTCCGCGGCGAGTTTGAGGAGCGCCTCAAGGGCGTGCTGACCGACCTCGCCAAGCAGGAGGGCCGGGTCATCCTGTTCATCGACGAGCTGCACACGATGGTCGGCGCCGGCAAGGCCGAGGGCTCGATGGACGCCGGCAACATGCTGAAGCCGGCGCTCGCGCGCGGCGAGCTGCATTGCGTCGGCGCGACCACGCTCGACGAGTACCGCAAGCATGTCGAGAAGGACGCGGCGCTGGAGCGGCGCTTCCAGAAGGTGCTGGTGGAGGAGCCGACGGTCGAGGACACGATCGCGATCCTGCGCGGGCTCAAGGAGCGCTACGAGGTCCACCACAAGGTGGACATCACCGACCCGGCGATCGTCGCCGCCGCGACGCTGTCGCACCGCTACATCAGCGACCGCCAGCTGCCGGACAAGGCGATCGACCTGGTGGACGAGGCGGCCTCGCGCATCCGCATGGAGATGGACTCCAAGCCCGAGGAGCTGGACCGGCTCGACCGCCGCATCATCCAGCTCAAGATCGAGCGCGAGGCGCTGAAGAAGGAAGCGGACGAGGCCTCGAAAAAGCGCCTCGAGCAACTGCAGGAATCGCTCGGTGAGCTCGAGCGCCAGTACGCCGACCTCGAGGAGATCTGGAAGGCGGAGAAAGCGACCGCGACCGGCGCCGCGCACATCAAGGAGGAGATCGAGCGCGCGCGCCTCGAGCTCGAGGCCGCGCACCGCGCCGGCGACCTGGCCCGCGCCTCCGAGATCCAGTACGGGCGATTGCCCGAACTCGAGAAGCGGCTGGCCGCCGCGCACCAGGCCGAGGCGAAGCAGCCGCAGCTGGTGCGCAACAAGGTCGGCGAGGAAGAGATCGCCGAGGTCGTGTCGAAATGGACCGGCATCCCGGTCGCGAAGATGCTGGAGGGCGAGCGCGACAAGCTGCTGCGGATGGAGGAGCAGGTGGCGCTGCGCGTCGTCGGCCAGCAGGAGGCCGTGCGCACGGTGTCCGACGCGATCCGGCGCAGCCGCGCCGGGCTCGCCGACCCGAACCGGCCGAATGGCTCGTTCCTGTTCCTCGGCCCGACCGGCGTCGGCAAGACCGAGCTGTGCAAGGCGCTGGCGGAGTTCCTGTTCGACACCGAGGACGCGCTGGTCCGCATCGACATGTCGGAGTTCATGGAGAAGCACTCGGTCGCGCGGCTGATCGGCGCGCCGCCGGGCTACGTCGGCTACGAGGAGGGCGGCTACCTGACCGAGGCGGTCCGCCGCCGGCCGTACTCCGTGATCCTGCTCGACGAGATCGAGAAGGCGCACGCCGACGTGTTCAACGTGCTGCTGCAGGTGCTGGACGACGGCCGCCTCACCGACGGGCACGGCCGCACCGTGGACTTCCGCAACACGGTCGTGATCATGACCTCGAACCTCGGCTCGCAGGTGATCCAGGAGATGGCGGGCGAGGAGCACTACGAGCGCATGAAGGCCGCGGTGCTCGAGATCGTCGGCCAGCATTTCCGGCCGGAGTTCATCAACCGCATCGACGACATCGTCGTGTTCCACCCGCTGGCGCGCGAGCACATCCGCCGCATCGTCGAGATCCAGACCGGCTACCTGCGCCGGCGGCTCGGCGAGCGCGACATCCGCATCGAGCTCGACGCCGCGGCGCTCGACCTGCTGGGCGCCGCCGGCTTCGATCCGGTCTACGGCGCGCGGCCGCTCAAGCGCGCGATCCAGCACCAGCTCGAGAACCCGCTGGCGCAGCGGATCCTGGCCGGCGAGTTCGCGCCGGGCGACACGGTCCGCGTGTCGGTGAAGGACGGCGCCCTGCTTATGCGAAAATAGGCGGGCCCTGGGGAGAGCCGTCGATGCCTTTTTATGAGTACCAGTGCTCGCGCTGCGGGCACCATCACGAGGCGCTGCAGAAGGTCGGCGGCCCGGTGCTGCGCAAGTGCCCGGCCTGCGGCCGCAGCGCGCTGCGGCGGCTGGTGTCGGCGCCCGTGTTCCGGCTGAAGGGCGGCGGCTGGTACGAGACCGACTTCAAGGCGGATCAGGAGAAAAAGCGCAACCTGGCCGGGGAGAAGGAGCCGGCGCCGGCTGCCGACGCGCCGGCGGAGAAGCCCAAGCAGGAGAAGGCCGCCGACAAGCCTGCCGCGGCGCCCGCGGCCGAGTCGCCCGCGAAGCCGGCCCCGGCCGCCAGGCCGAAGCCCGCGGCGGCCAGGCCCGCTGCACCGCGCCGGCGCCGCGCCGCGCGCCGGCCGCGGCGCTAGGGAAGCCGCGCGCGGGTTGCCATTGCCGGCGCCGCGCACGTAACATCGCGCGCTTTGTCCATGCGAACACACTACTGCGGAGAAGTCGGCGAATCCCTGGCGGGCCGCACCATCGAGGTGGCCGGCTGGGTGCACCGCCGTCGCGATCACGGCGGCGTGATCTTCGTCGACCTGCGCGACCGTTCCGGGCTGCTGCAGGTCGTGTTCGACCCCGACAGCGCCGAGGCCTTCCGCACCGCCGAGCACCTCGGCCGCGAGTTCTGCATCCAGGTGCAGGGCAAGCTGCGCCCGCGGCCGGCCGGCACCGTCAATCCGCAGCTGCCCTCCGGCCAGGTCGAGCTGCTGGCGCAGCGCCTGGTCGTGCTGAACCCGTCGGCGACGCCGCCGTTCGCGCTCGACGAGGAAGTGGGCGAGGAGCTCAGGCTCAAGCACCGCTACATCGACCTGCGCCGCGACGTGATGCAGGAGCGGCTGCGCCGGCGTCACGCGATCACGCGCGCCATGCGCGAGTACCTCGACGGCCACAACTTCGTGGACATCGAGACGCCGATGCTGACCAAGGCGACGCCCGAAGGCGCGCGCGACTACCTGGTGCCGTCGCGCACCCACCCGGGCAAGTTCTTTGCGCTGCCGCAGTCGCCGCAGATATTCAAGCAGCTGCTGATGATGAGCGGCTTCGACCGCTACTACCAGATCGTGCGCTGCTTCCGCGACGAGGACCTGCGCGCCGACCGCCAGCCCGAGTTCACGCAGCTCGACATCGAGACGTCCTTTCTCGAGCAGAAGGACGTCATGCAGCTGATGGAGGGGCTCATCCGCCACGTGTTCTCGCGGGTGCTGAAGGTGCAGCTGCCGGACCCGTTCCCGCGCCTGAAGTACGCCGATGCGATCCGGCGCTACGGCTCGGACAAGCCGGACCTGCGCGTGCCGCTCGAACTCGTGGACGTCGCCGACCTGGTCGCGGGCTCCGAGTTCAAGGTGTTCGCGGCGCCCGCCGCGGACCCCGATGGCCGCGTCGCGGCGCTCGCAGTGCCGCGCGGCGGCGACCTGACCCGCAAGCAGATCGACGAATACACGGCCTTCGTCGGCCGCCACGGCGCACGCGGCCTGGCCTACATCAAGGTCAACGACGCGGCGAAGGGCCGCGACGGCCTGCAGTCGCCGATCCTGAAGTTCCTGTCCGACGACGCCGTCGCCGGCATCCTCGCGCGCACGAAGGCACAGACCGGCGACCTGGTGTTTTTCGGCGCCGACAAGGCGAAAGTGGTCAACGACGCGCTCGGCGCGCTGCGCCTGCAGCTCGGCCGCGACCTCGGCCTGGTCGAAGAGGGCTGGCGGCCGCTGTGGGTCGTGGACTTCCCGATGTTCGAGTGGGACGGCGAGGCGAAGCGCTGGCTGGCGATGCACCACCCGTTCACCTCGCCGGCCGACCCGGACCCGGCGAAGCTTGCCGCCGACCCGCAGGGCGCGCTCGCCCGCGCCTACGACATGGTGCTGAACGGCTCCGAGATCGGCGGCGGCTCGATCCGCATCCATCGCGAGGAGCTGCAGAGCGCGGTGTTCGACCTGCTCGGCATCGCACGCGAGCAGGCGGCGGTCAAGTTCGGCTTCCTGCTCGAGGCGCTGCGCTACGGCGCGCCGCCGCACGGCGGCATCGCCTTCGGGCTCGACCGGCTGGCGATGCTGATGTCGGGCGCCGACAGCATCCGCGACGTGATCGCCTTCCCGAAGACGCAGTCGGCCTGGTGCCCGCTGACCGACGCGCCGTCCGCCGCGGACGAGGCCGCGCTCAAGGAACTGCACATCCGCGTGCGCCCACAGGTCCAGCCGGGGAGCTGAGTCCTGGCCACCGCCGCCGCCACTCCGGTCGTCGTGATCCACGGCCTGTGGCTTTCCGGGCTCGAGACCTTCCTGCTGCGCGACCGGCTCGCGCGCGCGGGCTTCGCGCCGCAGGTCTTCCGCTACCCGTCGATGCACGCGTCGCTGGCCGAGGTCACGGCAGATCTGGCCGCGCGCCTGCGCGCCTTCGACCAGGTGCACGTCGTCGGCCACAGCCTCGGCGGGCTGGTCGCGCTCGAGACCCTCGCCGGCCACGCCGGGCTGCCGCCAGGCCGCGCCGTGCTGCTGGGCGCGCCGGTGCGCGGCGCGCGCGCGGCGCGCGCGGTCGCGACGCGCTGGTACGGCCCGGCGATGCTCGGCCCGCTGGCGCTCGCCGAGCTGGCGCGCGATCGAGATTGCGCGAGGCCCCTGCCGCGCGAGACCGGCGTGATCGCGGGCAGCCGCGCGGTCGGCATCGGGCGCGTGTTCGCGGACCTGCCGCAGCCGAACGACGGCACGGTGTGCGTGGACGAGACCGAGCTGCCCGGCGCGAC